>NZ_RAWK01000085.1 GCF_003612165.1 Corallococcus aberystwythensis
TTGACGAGATGACCGAACTGCAGCACGCGCTGCGCTCGGGGCTTGGCTACTACCGCGCCCGGCCCCAAGCGGTGCTCAGTCTCCTCGGCTCTCCCTGGAACCCGACTCAATCAGTCGAGGCGTGAATGAGGGGCCCCTCGTCAAAGTGTGACCGCAGGGTCTGACATGAGCGCGAGACGCGCTGAGCCCAGACACCCCTGCTGCCCCCGCCCGCCTGATGCGCCCCAACTGGTCCGACAGTCGGACCAGTTGCCGTTGGCCGGGGGGAGGGGAGGTCCCCTGGCCGTGGTCCTCCCAACTGGTCCGACAGTCGGACCAGTTCGCGCGGTGCTCCGCCGACAAGGGCCCTCGGCCGTGGTCTTCCCAACTGGTCCGACAGTCGGACCAGTTGCTGTTGGCCGGGGGAGAGCGAAGGTCCCCGGCCATCGCCGTCCCAACTGGTCCGACAGTCGGACCAGGTCGAGCGGCGCGCTTCCGGCGGGGAGGCCTCGCAGCGGTCTTACCTGCTCAGCCATGAAGACTGCGCCTGGGTCCAGGGGGCCCGGTTCGCCTGGGGGAGCCCGTCAGCGTGTGTTCGTGGGCCTGCGGAGCAGAGGGAACAACTTGAGGCCCTTGCTGGCGGAGATGTGCCAGGCAAAGGGCCCCATGGATGCACCCTGTGATGGTGTCAGGCTCTTCCGGCTGGTGATGCTCAGGAAAGGGTCCTTCACCCTCGCGTGGCGGCTACCAGGTGAGGCCGACGGTGGCGGATGCGCGGCGGCGCTCGCCGTAGAAGCAGGCCGCCGCGGAGCTGCACGAGGACACGTAGGTCTTGTCCCCCAGGTTGGAGGCGTTGATGGCCGCTCGCCACGGGCCGTGCTCGTAGTGCACGCTCGCGTCCACCAGCGTGAAGCCCGGGACCTCCAGCGTGTTCTCGCGATCCGAGTAGGAACTGCCCACGCCGCGCACGCCCGCCGCCACTCCGAAGCCCCGCAACGCGCCGTCCTGGAACGTGTAGTCCAGCCACAGCGACGCCAGCACCTCCGGCACACCCACCGGGCGCTTGCCCTGCTCCAGGTCCGCGCCTTCGGTGATCTCCAGCGAATACAGCGACGCGGAGCCAATCAGGCTCAGCCCTCGCAGCAGCGTGGCGTTGGCCTCCACCTCGAAGCCTCGCGAGCGGACCTCTCCAATCTGCAGCTGGTTGAAGGCGCCGTCCGTGGTCACGAAGTTCTGACGCTTCATCTCGAACAGCGACAGGCCCACCAGCACCGGGAACGCGTCCGGCTGGTACTTCACGCCCGCTTCAATCTGCTGGCCCTTCTCCGGCTCGAACACCGAGCCGTCCGCCTTCGTCCCTGCCACCGGGTTGAACGACCGCGAGAAGCTGACGTACGGCGCGACCCCCACGTCGAACCGGTAGAGCAGGCCCGCGCGGCCACTGAAGGCGCTCTCGCTGCCGTCGTAGCTCGACGTGGGCGTCAGCTCGTTGTCCACGTCCATGCCCACCCAGTCATGACGCCCGCTCAGCACCAGGTTCAGCCGGTCGTTGAAGCGCAGCTGGTCCTGGAGGTAGACGCCCAGCTGGTCCTGCGTGGACTGGTTCAGCGTGTAGCGCGACTCCGTGGGCGTGTAGTCGCCGCGCACGGGGTTCAGCAGGTCCAGCGGCGCGCCCGCCTCGTAGCCCTGCTCGTCGTTCAGCACGTAGTTCTTGAAGTCCACGCCCGCCAGAACGGTGTGGCGCACGGGGCCGGTGCTGAAGCGCGCCTCGCCCTGTGTATCCACCGTGAAGAGGTTCGCGCTGGGACGGGTGACGAAGTTGCCTCGGGAGAGCTGCGCGTCCGCCGGTTCGCCCGCGTAGCCCACGCCGTAGAGCGTCTGGAAGTCCAGGTCCAGGTGCGCGTAGCGCAGGTTCTGCCGCAGCGTGAAGGTGTCGTTGAAGCGGTGGGAGAACTCGTAGCCCGCCCAGGACTGGTTGCGCTGGAAGTGATCCAGGCTCTTGTCACTGGTGAAGAGGTCGGTGGGGATGCGGCCATAGGGCGCGTCCACCACGCTGCCCACGTAGGGCAGGAAGTTCTGCCCCTGCGTGCGGTCCGCCAGGAAGCTGCCGTGCAGCGTGAGCGACGTGCGCTCCGAAGGCGCCCAGGTGAGGGCCGGCGCGATGAACAGCCGGTTGTTGTCCGTGTCCTCCACCTGCGTACCGCCGCCGCGCGCCAGCGCCGTCACCCGGTAGCGCCAGTGGTTGCCCGAGTCGATGGCGCCGCCCAGGTCCACGCCCACGTAGCCGTTGGCGAACGTGTTGCCACCGATTTCCACGTGCCGCACCGAGCCTTCAACGGGCGGACGCTTGCCCACCATGTTGAGCAGGCCGCCCGGAGACGTGCCTCCGTACAGCACGGAGGAGGGGCCGCGCACGGCCTCCACGCGCTCCAGGCCGAAGGTCTCCAGACGCCAGGTGGCGAAGCTGCTGGAGTAGAGCTGGAGCCCGTCCAGGAAGTAGCCACCCTCCTGCGACGTGAAGCCGCGGATCAGGAACCAGTCGTTGCGCGGATCCGCGCCAAACGTCTCCGAGCGCACGCCCGGCGTGTAACGCGTGGCCTCCGTCACCGACTGCGCCTGCTGCGCGTCCATCTGCGCCCGGCCCACCACCGACACCGACTGCGGCGTCTCACCCAGCGCGGTGTCCGTCTTCGTGCCGCCGGCGCTGCGGCGCGCGGTGTAGCCCTGCACCGGGCCGTTGGCGCGCTCGCTGTCCACCGTCACCGTGGGCAGGACGTAGAGCTCGTCGTTCTTCAGGTCTCCCTCGGGCGCGGGAGCCGGGGACTCCTGCGGCGCGACGGGCTCCTGCGCCAGGGCAGGGGAGGCGAGGGCGGCGAACGAGGCGCCAAGCAGCACCCCCGAGACGAGGCGGCGCGGACGGCTTCGGTTCTGGATGGGCATGTTGAGAATGATTTGCGAAATCAGAGGAGAGGCCCGTCGCGTAACACGGGCCCTCTGACGCGGCAAGACGGGAGTGGCCCGGGAGGCGCCCACGCCCTCCCGGTCCTTCCTGCCGCACACCGGATGTCTGCATTCAAAACCCCGGGTAGGTGACTACCCGGAGCTGTCTTTCACTGCTCTCCGGGGGGCCGGGGTTCAGGCGCGCTCGACGCGGAGCTTCGCGGGAAGGCCGTTGAGGCTGGCCTCCTCCTCGGTGCCGGTGAGACCCTCGGGGCCCACGTGGATTTCGGAGGCCAGCGTCTCGCGGGCAATCTCTTCGCGGGCCGCGTCGACGACGCGCTTCACCCGGTCATCACCGTCCACCCACAGGCGGATGCGGTCGGTGTAGCCCAGGTTCATGTCCTTGCGGCTGCCCTGCACGCGCGCCAGAAGCTCGCGCACCAGGCCTTCGTCCACCAGGGCCTCGGTGAGCTGCGTGTGCATCACGACCACGCCCACGGCCCCGCCCGCGGCGGCGTAGCCCGGCTGGGCTTCCACCAGCGTCTCCAGCTCCTCGGCCGGGAAGACCATGTCCTCGCCGCCCACGTTCAGGGCTACCTTGCCCGTCTGGAGCAGCTCCTGGTGCAGCGCGCGGCCGTCGCCTGAGTCGAACGCCTTGCGCACCGGCGCGAGCTTGGGGCCGAGCCGGCTGCCCATGGCGCGCAGGTTGGGGCGCACGCGGTAGCGCACCACGTCCGCCTCCGGGCTGCCCGGCTCCACCAGCTTCACGGTGTGCACGTTCAGCTCGTCGCTGATGAGCGCCTGGTACACCGCCACGCGCTCCGTCAATTCGCGGCGGGACAGGATGACGTCCGCGCGCGACAGCGGCTGGCGCACCTTGAGCCGGTTGTCCGTGCGGACCTTGAGGCCCAGGGACACCAGCTCGCGCACGGCGCCCATCTCCGCGGCCAGCCCCTCGTCGATGAGGCTCGCGTCCACGTCCGGGAAGCGCGCCAGGTGCACGCTCTCCGGCTGCGCCGCGCCCCACGGCTTGCCCACCAGGTTGCCCCACATCTCGTCCGCGAAGAACGGGATGAAGGGCGCGGACAGCGCGGTGATGGTCGTCAGCGCCTCGTAGAGCGTGAAGTACGCGTCCTGCTTGTCCTGCTCGAAGCCCGGCGCCCAGAAGCGCTCACGGCTGCGGCGCAGGTACCAGTTGGACAGCGCGTCCACCAGCGCCACCATCCGCTGGGCCGCGTCGTACACCTGATACGTGTCCAGCCCCTTGGCCACGTCGCGCAGGGTGAGCTGCACCTCGGAGAGGATCCACCGGTCCAGCACCGGCCGGGCCTTCACCTCGCGCCAGCCCTGGCTCTTGCGGATGGCCAGCCACGGCGCTTCCGTGCTGCTCGCGTTGCCCTTCGCAGGGTGGAAGCCGTCGATGTTCGCGTAGATGGTGAAGAACGAGTAGACGTTGCGCAGCTTGACCTGGAAGTCCTTCTGCAACAGCCGCACGTTGGCCAGCGAGTGGCGCGTGTTGGACCAAGTGGGGCTGGCCGCGTAGAAGAACCACCGGAACGCGTCCGCGCCCGGCGCCTTGGTGGCGGGGTCCTTGAGCACCACGCGCTCCGTGGGCGCCAGCCGGGGCACCTCCACCGGCATCACGTCCACGCCGCGCTTGGAGGGCTTCACGTCCAGTTGCTGAAGCTCCTGCGGCGCCAGCAGCACCACGCGGCGCTTCAGCTTCTTGTGCACCTTCACCGTCACGGTGACGGGCGCGTCCGGCCGGTCCGGACGGAAGAGCTGCACCTTCGCGCCCTCCTGCGTGTCCAGGCCCTCCAGGTCCTCGCGCGCGATGAGCGCCACGCCGGGCTCCGCGGGGACGCCGGCCTCCGTGGCGGTGAGCACCGCGAAGTCCATGCGCACCTCGTCCAGGATGATCTCCGGCGGGGTGTAGTTGCCCTTGGACTTGGACTCCTTCTTGCCCTCCTTGTCGGAGACGTGCCCCAGCACGATGCAGCTCTTGTACGGCATGGGCCACTCGCGCTTGGGGCTCAGGCCCATGCGCTTCTGCGTCTCCTCGTCGAAGAGGAGCGTGCTGACCATGAGCAGCGAATAGAACCAGCCGCGCGTCTGGTCGATGGCCTCGGAGATGAAGTCCGCCGGGAACGCGCGGTTGAAGATCTCCTGCGAGCCTTGCGCGTGCGGGAAGCCCCACTGCGCGAAGGGCATGCAGCCGGAGTCGAACCACACGTCCACCACTTCGGGGACGCGCTGGAACTTCCCGCCGGCGCCGGCCTTCTCGTACGTCACCTTGTCGATCCACGGCTTGTGGACCAGCAGGTGCTCCGCGTTGGACTCGTGCGGCTTGCCGGCGAGGAACGCCTTGAGCTCCGCCTCCACGGCGGCCACGTTGTTGCCCGGCTTCTGGCGCAGCTCCGCGATGGAGGACACCGCCTCCGTCTCACCCGTCTCCGAGTGGATCCACAAGGGCAGCGGCGTGCCCCAGTAGCGCTCGCGCGACAGGGCCCAGTCCACGTTGTTGTCGAGGAAGTCCCCGAAGCGGCCGTTCTTGATGTTCTCCGGGACCCAGTTGACCTGCTGGTTGTTCGCCTTGGCCTGCTCGATGACGGAGGTGGTGCGGATGTACCAGGCGGGGCGGGCGTACTGGATGAGGGGGTCCTCGTCCGCGCGCCAGCAGAAGGGGTATTCGTGGCGGTACTGCTCCGTGTGGATGAGCAGCCCGCGCTCCTTCAGGTTGCGCTGCAGGTCCTTGTCCGCGTCCTTCACGAAGCGGCCGGTGACGAGCGGCACTTCTTCAGAGAACGTGCCGTCCGGCTTCACCGCGCAGCGCATCTGCAACGCGTCCGGATCCGCGAAGCGCGTGGCGTCCTTGCGGTAGGCCTTGTAGTCGTCCTCGCCGAAGGCCGGGGCCGTGTGGACGATGCCCGTGCCGCTGTCCAGCGTGACGAAGTCCGCCGGAATCACGCGCCAGCCCACCGTGTCCTGGCCGCCGTCCTTCAGGGGCAGCGTGGCGTCCGCCTCCTTCGCGAAGTAGGTGTCGAAGGGCGGCGTGTAGCGCTGGCCCACGAGGTCGCTGCCCTTCTGCGTGGCCACGACGGGCAGGTCCTTCTTCAGCTTCTTCGCCAGTTCCTCGCGCAGCGCCGCGGCGAGGATGAGCTTGCGGTCCCCCGCGTCCACGGTGACGTAGTCCACGGACGGATTCACCGCCGCGTACATGTTGGACGGCAGCGTCCAGGGCGTCGTCGTCCAGATGAGCAGCGACGTGTCCGGCGCATCGCGCAGCGGGAAGGCCACGTAGACGCTGGGGTCGTCCACCGTCTTGTAGCCCAGGCCCACCTCCGCGGCGGACAGCGCGGTGCCGCCGCGCGGCCACCACCACACCACCTTGTGGCCCTGGTACAGCAGGCCCTTCTTGTAGAGCTCGGAGAGCGCCCACCACACGCTCTGCACGAAGCCCCGGTGGTAGGTGACGTAGGCCTCGTTCAAGTCCACCCAGAAGCCGATGCGCTGGGTCAGCCGCTCCCACTCCGCCGTGTAGCGGAACACGGACTCGATGCAGCGCTCCGTGAAGGGCTCCACGCCGTACTTCTCAATCTCGGCCTTGCCGTGGATGCGGAGCTCCTTCTCCACCTCCACCTCCACCGGCAGGCCGTGCGTGTCCCAGCCCGCCTTGCGCGGCACGTAGTGGCCCCGCATGGTCTGGTAGCGCGGGAACAGGTCCTTGATGACGCGCGTGAGGACGTGGCCGTTGTGCGGCAGACCGTTCGCGGTGGGCGGGCCTTCGTAGAAGACGAAGGAGGGCTTGCCTTCGTTCGCCTTGAGCGATTTCTCGAAGATGCCGCGCTCCTTCCAGAAGGCCAGGATGCGGCGCTCCTCGGCCGGGAAGTCCATCTCCACGGGGACCGCGTTGAACAGGGGCGAAGGCTTTTCGGACATGGTGGCCTGCTTGATACCACCGGCCCGGCCCTTTGGCAGTGAATCCAGGGCCTTGCGAACCCGCCCGCACGCCGGTGGACAGATTTGCCTAAGCTGAAATTCATGTAATTCACGCTGGCGAGGTGGCACCCTGGCCGCTCCCTGGGCAGCCTGTGGAGGTCCCCGCGTGACGCACGTCCCCCCGAAGTCATCCCTCTCCTTCCTCCTGGCGGCGCTGGTGCTGTGCTTCAGCGCGGGCACCGCGAGCGCGCAGGTGTCCCGGACGCTGAGCACGCCGGGCCCCACGGCGCAGGCGCAGAAGGTCTACAACCTGCTGACGGACCTGGAGAACAACAGCCGCAACGGCGGGACGAAGCAGACCATCATGGGCCAGCACTGCGAGGCCCAGAAGGAGTCCTACGCGGGCGAGTACTGGGTGAAGGTGGGGGACATCTCCGGCCGCCGCCCGGGCTTCGTGGAGTTCGACTTCGGGCCGGGCAACAACCGCAACACGTACGCGGAAGGCTACGTGGACTACGCGGTGGGCTTCGCGCGCGACCGCTTCCTCTACGGCGAGGGCATCGTCGGGTTCAGCTTCCACCAGTCCTATCCGGGCGCGCCGGTGAAGAGCTGGCCGAACAACTTCCGGCAGTCATGGATGGATTACAACTGGTTCGGCCGGGTCATCAACTGGCAGGCCAACACGGCGGAGTACCAGGCACTGCTGCGGGATTTGTCCTTCGCGGCGGACAAGCTCGCGTACCTCCAGCAGCAGGGCGTGCCGGTGCTGTACCGCCCCTTCCACGAGATGAACAAGAAGGGGAGCGCGTCGCCGTTCTGGTGGTCGAACCAGGACCCCGCCCAGTACAAGCAGCTCTGGAACATCGCGCACGACTACCTGGTGAAGACGCGCGGCCTGAAGAACCTCATCTTCGTCTGGTCGCCGTACGAGTGGGATGGCACCTACGGCGGGGACCCGTGGAACTACTACCCGGGCAACGACCGCGTGGACGTGGTGGCCGTGGACATCTACCACGGCAATCCCTACTTCCCGGCGCAGTTCTACACGGGGCTCGCGGGCTACAACAAACCGCGCATGGTGGCGGAGACGGACAAGCTGCCGGTGCGCTGGGGCGACAGCCGCTACGGCACGGTGTCTGAATTGGATGCGCGCCCGTGGGCCATCTACTCCATCTGGGGGGACTCGCTCGTCTACAACCTGGGCACGACGAGCCCCAACGACTGGAACGTGTCCAGCAGCTACAAGGCCATCAAGGACACGTATGGGTATTACGGCACGTACTGGCGCGTGCTGACCGGCGGGAGCAACGCGACCTACAACTGGGGCGCGCTGCGCTGAGAGCCGAGGCTCACCAGTCCGTGGGGCGGTAGTCCTTGAAGAAGTTGCCCCAGACGTATTCACCGGTGTTCACGGCGGTGATGACGGGGTCGACGATGCGCGCGGCCCCGTCCAGGATGTCCAGCGGGGGCTGGAAGTCCAGCTCCTGCACCTTGCGCTCGGCGTGCTGCGCGGGGTCTTCATCCGTCACCCAGCCGGTGTCCGCCGCGTTCATGAAGATGTTGTCGCGCGCGTAGTCCGACGCGGACGTCAGCGTCATCATGTTCAGCGCGGCCTTGGCCATGTTGGTGTGCGGGTGCTTGTCCGTCTTCGTCCAGCGGGAGAAGCTGCCCTCCATCGCGGACACGTTGACGATGTGGCCCGGCCGCGAGCGGTCCTTCAGCATCAGCGGCTTCAGCTTCCCGCACAGGATGAAGGGCGCCACCGCGTTCACCAGGTGCACCTCCAGCATCTCCGCGGTGCGCACCTCCGACAGCTTGAGGCGCCAGGAGTTCGTGGTCCTCAGGTCCACCTGCTGGAGGTCCGCGTCCAGCCGGCCCTCCGGGAAGAGGGCGCGCGTGTCGCCCTCCTGCTCCATGGCGTAGGGCAACAGCGACAGCGCCGCGGAGGAGTGGATGCCCAGCGCCGGGTCGTTGCTGCGCCAGCTGGCCACGGGCAGGGACGTGTTGCCCAGGTCGCCCGGGCCCAGCGCGGGCCGCAGCGCCGCGACGCAGGCCTCGTGGCCCGCGAGCAGCGGGCGCAGCTGGGGGGGCAGGGACTGCATGTCGCGCAGCTCGCCCTCCAGCAGGTGCTGGTAGAAGCCCGGCGGCCGGCGCACGGTCTGGGCGGCGTTGTTGATGAGGATGTCCAGCCGCTCGTACGTCTGTTCAATGTGGCGCGCGAACAGCTCCACGCTGGGCGCGTGGCGCAGGTCCAGGCCGTGCACCTGGAGGCGGTGGGCCCAGTCCGCGAAGTCCGGCTCGCGCGCGTAGCGCTGCACCGCGTCCTGGGGGAAGCGCGTGGTGGCGATGACCGTGGCGCCCGAGCGCAACAGCATCAGCGACGCCTGGAAGCCAATCTTCACGCGCGCGCCGGTGATGAGCGCCACCTGTCCGGTGAGGTCCGCGCGCTGCGTGCGCCGGGCGTAGTTCAGGTCCCCGCACGCGATGCACATGGCGTCGTAGAAGAAGTGGAGCTTGCGGTACTCCACCTTGCACACGTAGCACCTGCGCGGCATTTCCAAGAGCCGCTCCGGCGTCGCTTCCGGCGGTGGCGGGGGCAGCGCCGGCAGCGTCAGCACCGGCGCCTTGCGCAGCATGCGGATCTCCGTGCTGGAGCGCACGGCGCGGTCCTTGGCGCGCTGCACGTCCTTGCGCTCCTTCTTGAGCGCGCTCTGGAGCCGGTTCTTCGAGGCCTTGTCCGGGTAGACGAGCCGGCTCGCGGAGGCCAGCAGGGCGTGGTGGTCCTCATCTGGGAGGCGGTGCAAGAGCACGCGGTGTTTGGCGAGCGTGTTGAGCAGCTCCGTGGCGCGGCGCACGTCCTCGACGGAGACATCAGGGGGCAGGGCCGTGTCGGACTGGGGCGACGACGGCGGGAGGTTCTCGACGGCCAGATTCTTCACGCCCTGGTGCTTACCCTCCCGGGCGCTCCAGGGAAAGGCTCGGCTCCGGGCGGGCTTGGAGGGCGAGCCAGCGGGCGGGCTAGGAGGACGCGGGGCGCTCCGGGGGCTTCTCGGCCGTGCCACTGGCGGCCGGAGCGGCGCCATCCCGTTCCAGGCGGACGACGCCGTCAGCCCGGTAGAACTGGCGGTAGTACCAGGCGTTCCGGCTGACGATGTCATTCAGGATGCGCGCGGACAGGTGGGCATCCGTGAAGCTCCCGGGGGCGGACAGCCGGGGCGAGACCTGGTGCAGGAACTTGAAGTGGTAGTGCGAGTCGCTCTCGTGGGTCTGCTGGGTGATGCGCTCCAGGGAGAGCGTCGCCGGTTGCACGCCCAGCCACCGGAGCAGCTCCTCCGTATACCCGCCCGGGTCCTTGATGAACGTCTCGAAGCGCCAGAAGAACAGGTTCGCGCGCAGGTCCGGAACGTCGTTGAGGTTGGCGAGCGCCCGGAGCGGCCCCCCGACGGTGCCCGTGGGGGCGAACAGCTGCGTCGCCCGCGCCTCCACCAGGTTCTGCTCCAGCTGGCCCGGGAACGTGAGCAGCAGCGTCTTGCGGTGCTGGACCTCGATGCTCTTGTAGATGTCCCGCAGGTCCCTCAGACAGACGATCATCTTGAAGTCCGGGTAGAGCTCCCGGAGCGTCTCAACAAGGAAGAGCCAGTAGCGGCTCTTGTCGACCGTGAAGGGCTGGTCCGTGTCGCTGGACCAGGCCTCCATGAACGCGCGGGTCGCGCGTCCCAGCCGCCGGTAGACCTGTTCAAAGCCCGTGTCGAGCTGCGCCAGCAGCGCCGCGTCCTGGCTCCAGCTTTGCCGCATCGACTCCACCAGGGACGACAGGGGAGAGGTCGGGGTCGCGTGAACCTGGGCGTGCATGCCCAGGATGTTGCACAGCAGCGTCGAGCCGCTCCGGGGGAGCCCGGTCAGGAACACCAGCGACCGTGTCATGGGGAGTCTCCGAGAGCGGATGTCCGGGCCTTCACGTCAGACATTGTCCGTGACGCCGCGGGTTCCATCAAGGCGCGTGTTCCCTGGAACCCCTGGCTTGGAGGACAGCCTGGAATGGGTCCGTTACACTCCGTGCAGGCCGACCATGCAGCTGCCCCGCGAACTCTTCGTCAACCTTGTCTCCCTCTCCTCCACCAGCCATGTGCCGCTGGACGGATTGCTGGTGGGGATGCTGCGCGCGGAGCTCTCGCCAGAGGCCGTCCGCGCGCTGCTGGCGTCGACGCGCGAGCGGCTGGGAAACGCCCTGCTGCGCCCGGAGGGGGTGGATGACGGGGGATGGCTCGTGGAGGAGCAGGTCCTCTATCCGTCCCGGCTGCCCTGGCGGATGACGCTCGTGCGCGGTGCCTCCCGGCGCTGGGTGGAGGTGCCCCCCGGTGTCATGCCCCTGGTGGCCCACTTCCTGAGACAGGTCGCGCACGAACCGGATGCCCGGCGCGTCCAGGCGCTCTGGCCGTTCGATGACGCAAGCTGGGAGCTGTGGCGGGACGTCACCCCGACCGCGCCCTCGCGCTGGAGCGTTCCGGACGGCCCCGGCATCTACCGCCGGGAGCACGCCAGCCTGCTCATCCGCTCGCGCACCACCAGCATCCTGGTGGACCCGCTGGGGCTGCACCGGCGGATGCCGTCCATGACGGCCGCGCCCACGGAGCTGCCCCCGGAGGACCTGGGCGCGGTGGTCATCACGCACGGGCACGGGGACCACTGGCACCTGCCCTCGCTGCTGGCACAGGTGGCCTCCGCGCGCACGCCGGTCATCGTGCCCCGCGTCTCCCGCGTCAGCCTGCTGACCCCCATGGACTTCGTGGAGTCCCTGGAGGCCTGCGGGCAGTCGGCGCTGGCGCCGGCGTGGGGCGACACCGTGCGCATCGGCGACATCGACATCGACGTGCTGCCCTTCCACGGCGAGCAGCCGTCGCGCGAGGGGCCTCCGCTGGACGGGCACCTGCGCAACTGGGGCAACTGCTACCGCTTCACGACCGAGGACTTCTCCTGCCTCCTGCTGGTCGACGGCGGAGCGGACCCCTGGGGCGACATGGAGGACGTGCTGGCGGCTTCCTGCGCGCGGCGCGGCCCCGTGGATGTGCTGCTGGCCTGTCAGCGGGAGTTCAAGGCGCCCTTCTTCGGAGGCCTGGGCAGCTACTGGGCCGCGCTGCCCTGGGGGCGGCTCCAGGCGCTCTACCGCGACCATCAGCAGGGCACGCTCGGCAGCGTCACCGCGGGCGCGAGCGGCGCCGTGAAGCTGTGCGAAAGGGCCCAGGCCCGCTACTTCCTCCCCTACGCCAACGGCTTCGAGCGCCCCGGCCAGCCCATCACGGACATCGGCTGGGGGCTGGGAGAACCCTCCGAGGCGGACCGCAATGCCTTCATGCGCGATGCCCTGGCGCGTCAAAGCCTCTCCACCCAGGTCCTGGACTGGTGTCCCGGCGATGTCGCCCGGTTCGAGCGGGGGGCGCTGACGCTCACGCCCGGGCGACAGGGTGCGCCGAAGTAGGCGGGTTCATGGAAAAGGGCGCATCCAGCGCATTCCGTGTCTGTCTGGCTGTCTTTTGAATTCGTGGAATGTCTGGGATATCGTGGCGGGGCCGTCACAAAGGAGGCGGCCCCCCATGATGACCCAGGACATGATCATCCGTGCTTGGAAGGACCCGTCGTTCCGCGCCACCCTCACCGCCGAGCAGCTCGCGGAGCTGCCCGCGAACCCCTCGGGCCTGACGATGAACGAGCTGAACGAGGGTGACTTGATGGACGTGGTGGGCGGCCGCATCCAGGCGCCCGTCAGCCACGCCAACTCCTGTGGCTACATCTGCACCCTGACCACCGAGTGTGGTTGCTGAAAGTCTTTGGGAGGGGGCGCTTCCCGCCTGGGAGGCGTCCTGCCCGACATGAGGCGCGGGGGCCCTGGCTCCCGTGCCTTTTTCGTTTCCGCCCGGAGGTGCCATGCTTTCCGGCGCGGGTTTGCCGGTGAATGGAGAGCTGGGCGGCATGCAAGACATCGTCGGACTGGAAGCGTGGCTGAAGTCGGCGTTCCTCCACGAGCGGAGCCTCTTCGCGGCGGAGGGGCCGGCGGGCCCGGAGCTCCAGCAGGCCGAGCAGCGCGTCCAGGCGTGGAAGAAGAGCACCCTGAGCGACGAGGACACCTTCGGGGAGCGGCTGCGCAGCGCGGGGCTGGATGACGCGTCCTTCGTGCGGACGCTCGCCACGGGGACCGCGCGGCGGGACGCGCTGGAGTGGCTGTCCCCGCTGCGCGAGGTGCTGGCGGATGGCTGCGCCGACGTCGCCCTGCGGACGCCCGCGGACACCGGGCAGCGCATGCGCGTGCCCTCGCTGACCCGCCGCTTCCTCCAGTGGGGGCTGCGCCAGCTGCGCTCCGGGGTGGAGGCGCTGGCCTCCCGCCAGGGGCTCACCGCGGACGCGCTGTTGGATCCGCGGGCGGAGGACCAGCTGGTGGAGGCGCTGGACCAGCGGCTGATGAGCCACGCGACCCGGGCCCTGGTCCTGGAGCTCAACGTGGCCCGCATGCGCGGGGAGCTGCGGGGCGCCACGCCCCAGGAGCGGTTCGAGCACTTCGCCCTGCACCACCTGGAGGCGCCGGGCCGGCTCGCCGCGTTCCTGGAGGAGTACCCGGTGCTGGCGCGGCTGATGATGACGTCCCTGGAGCGCTGGCTCCAGGGCAGCCTGGAGCTGCTGACGCGCGTGGCGGCGGACCGGGAGCAGCTGGGCCAGGTGCTGGGCGGAGGGGGCGCGCCCGGGGCGCTCGTGTCGGTGCGGACGGGCGCGGGGGACGTGCATCGCGGAGGCCGCAGCGTGGCGCTCCTGATGTTCAGCTCCGGCCTGAAGGTCGTCTACAAGCCGCGGTCGCTGGAGATTGAAGCGCGCTATCAGGACCTGCTGGGCTGGCTGGAGCAGGGCGGCCTGCGCCACCCGCACCGCCGGCTGAAGGTGCTGCTGCGCCAGGGCTACGGCTGGGTGGAGCACGTCGAGACGGGCGGCTGCGACACGCGCGAGGCCGTGGAGCGCTTCTACTGGCGGCAGGGCAGCCACCTGGCGCTGCTGTACGTGCTGCGCGCGGTGGACTTCCACTACGGCAACCTCCTGGCCGCGGGCGAGCACCCGGTGCTGGTGGACCTGGAGGGGTTGTTCCACCACCGGCTGACCCTGGGCGCGGGCGATACCGCGATGCACCGGGCCGCGCAGGTGCTGGACCAGTCGGTGCTCAGCATCGGCCTGCTGCCCACGCTCTTCTTCGGCAAGGAGGGGCGGGCGGGCGTGGACCTGAGCGGCCTGGGAGGCGAGGCCGGACAGCTGTATCCGCATGCCTCGGCCACGGTGGAGGACCGCGCCCAGGACACGATGCGCGTGGTCCACCGGCAGATGGTCACGCCGGGCGCCCAGAACCGCCCCCTGCTCGAGGGGAAGCCGGTGGACGTCACCGAGTTCGTCACGTCCATCGTGGACGGGTTCCGGGAGACGTACATGCACCTGGTCCGCCACCGCGAGGCGATGGCCGGCCTGCTCCAGGGCTTCCAGGACGTGGAGGTGCGGCACATCGCCCGGGCGACGATGCGCTACGGGTTCCTGCTGCAGGAGAGCCTCCACCCGGACTTCCTCCGCGACGCGCTCGACCGGGACCAGGCCCTGGACAAGCTGTGGGCGGAGGCCCGCGTGCGCCCCACGCTGCGGCGCCTGGCGCCCTCCGAGCACGAGGACCTCCGGCTGGGGGACGTGCCCGTCTTCAGTGCCCGGCCCGGCGCGCGCCATGTCTGGGACAGCCAGGACCGGTGCGTGCCGGACTACTTCCTGCGCCCCAGCCTGGAGGACTCGCTCCAGCTGCTGCGGGAGCTGGGCCCCACGGGCTGCGACGCGCAGGTGGCCCTCATCCGCCAGTCCATGGTGGCCATCGACAAGGAGCGGGAGTCGTCCGGCGGGACGTCCCTGGACGCCTCGGCGCCCCTGCCGCCTCCGGCCACCGCCGAGGCGTGTCTGGCGGGCGCGGTGCAATTGGGCGAGTACCTGGCCGCGAGCGCCATCCACGGCGCCGAGGACGTCAGCTGGATTGGCGTGAGCCTCCAGGACCTGGAGCACTGGCGCTGGACGCTGTCCCCCATCCGCACGGGGCTCTACGACGGCGTGGGCGGACTGGCGCTGTTCTTCGGCTACCTGGCGGCCGTCACGGGGCGGAGCGACTTCGCGGCGCTGGCGCGCAAGGCGGTGGAGCCGGTGCGCGCCCAGTGGCGCACGCCGGACATGATGGACTACCCCAGCGTGGGGGCGCTCGCGGGACGGGCGTCCCACGTCTACGTGCTCAGCCACCTGGCCGCGGTGCTGGGCGAGCCCGCGCTGCTGGACGAGGTCCACGCGGGCCTGGGGGCGCTGGAGGAGAAGATTGACGCGGACAAGGCGCTGGACGTGTGCAGCGGCGTCGCGGGCTGCGCGCTCGTGCTGTTGCGGCTCCACCAGCAGACCGGGAGCGCGGAGGCGCTCCGGCTGGCACGCCGGTGCGGCGAGCGGATGCTCCAGACGGCGGGCGACTCTCCGCGTGGCGGCCGGGCCTGGGTGGTGCCCGCGGCCCAATGCGAGCTGTCCGGCATGTCCCACGGCACGGCCGGCTTCGTCTGGTCCCTGCTGGAGCTGGCCACGGTCACCGGGGACGAGCGCTACCGGGAGGCGGCCCGCCAGGGGCTCGTCTTCGAGCGCACGCTGTTCGTTCCGGAGGCCGGCAACTGGAGGGATTTGCGCACGTCGAAGGAGGGCGAGCCGCTGGTGCCGGGCGCGTTCCTCACCGCCTGGTGCAACGGCGCGTCAGGGATGGCGCTGGCCCGGCTGCTGTCCTCCCGGCACCTGGAGGACGGCCAGTTCGCGTCGGAGATTTCCGTGGGGCTCGGCACCGTGCTGCGCGAGGGCTTCGGCGGCAGCCACTGTCTGTGCCATGGGGATGTGGGCAACCTGGAGGTCCTCCACCTGGCTGGCGAGGTGCTGGGCGACGCGGCCTGGAAGCAGGCCGCGCTTTCACGGGCCGCGCGGGTGCTGGCGCAGGGACGGGACGGAAAGTGGCGCTGCGGCCTGCCGAAGTACAATGAGGCTCCGGGGCTGATGCTGGGACTGTCCGGCATCGGGCTCGGGTTGTTGCGACTCGCCTCACCTTCCTTCGTTCCTTCGGTCCTGGCCCTGGAGCCCGTGCGCGCCGCACCCCGCATGACTTCCGTGTGATGTCACGACGCACGACATTGGCGCTGGGCCTGGGCGCCGCCCTGGTCTTCCTGGGGGGCCTGCTGCTCATCCGGTGGCACGGGGGCCGTGGGGCCACGGCCGTGGCCCGGCCGGGAGAGGCCTCCTCGCGGGAGCTGGTGCCCCGCGTGCTGGAGCCGGCGGCACGGCGCGAGGGCCTGCTGGGCGTCATCGTCGCCAGCGGCAGCGTGGACGTGGCGGCCCGGCTGGAAGGCACCCTTGAGCGCATGGACGCGCAGGTGGGGGACACCGTGCGGCAGGGGGCGGTGCTCGCCCGGCTGGACACGCGCGCCCTGCAGCGGGAGCTGGCGGTGGCGCAGGCCTCGCTCCAGGCGGGAGAGGCGGAGCGCAACATCGCGGCCATCGCGCTCGCGGAGACGCAGGAGCGGCTGAAGCGCCGCTCCGACCCGAAGCAGATGGCCCTGGGCGCCCTCTCCGAGGAGGAGCTGGCCACCGCGCGCTACCAGGAGCAGACCGCCGTGGCCCGCCTGCGCGCGGCGGAGGCGGGGGTGGCGGAGCGCAAGGCGCGGGTGGAGCAGATGGCCCAGAGGCTCTCCGACGCCACCGTGCTGGCTCCCTTCGACGGGCAGGTCGCCATCCGCTACCTGGACACCGGGGCGATGGTGGCCCCCGGCCGCGCCCTGTTCCACCTCATCCGGTCCGGCGCGCAGCAGGTGCGCTTCGCCGTTCCGGAGGACCGGGCGGCGAGCCTCGCGGTGGGCCTGCGGCTGTCCGTGGAGGTGCCTTCGCTGGGACGGGTCCTGGAGGGACGCGTGGAGAACGTGGCGCCGGAGGTGGACGCGGCCTCGCGCATGGTGCTGGCCATCGCGAGCGTGTCCGTGGCGGGCCAGGCGCCGGTGCCCTCGGGCGCCGTGGTCCGGGTGTTCATCCAGGAGGGGGCCGCTTCCCAGGCGGCCACGCCATGACGTCCAGGCCGAGCCCGTTCCGCAAGGAGGCGCTGGAGTACCAGCAACGGGCCCACCAGGAGTCCGGAGACGTCCTGCGGATCAGCCCCGCGTGGACCCGGTGGGCCTACTGGCTGCTGCTGGGCGCGCTGGGCTGTTCGCTGCTCTTCTTCTGCGTGGGCACGCTCTTCGAATACGCGTCCGGCCCCGCGCTCATCCGCGTGGAGGGCAAGACGGACCTGACGGTCGCGTTCTCTGGCGTGGTGCTGACGGTGGACGTGCAGCCCGGCCAGCGGGTGGTGGCGGGGCAGGCGCTGGTGCACTTCGCGTCCGAACAGGAGCAGGGGACGCTGGCGCGCATCTCCCGGGAGTTCGAGCTCCAGATGGTCCGCTACCTGCGCGACCCGGCGGACGAAGGGGCGCGTCAGGCACTCACGGGGCTGCGGGCGGAGCGGGAGCTGGCCCAGGCCCGGCTGGAGGAGCGCACCCTGCGAGCACCCCACGCGGGCGTCGTGGGGGACCTGCGGCTGCAGCCCGGCCAGTACATCACCTCCGGCGTGCGCGCGCTGTCGCTCCTGGGCGACGACGCGACGGTGACGGTGCTGGCCTTCCTGCCGGGCCAGTACCGCCCGCTGCTCCTGCCGGGCATGGACCTGCGCCTGGAGCTGCGGGGCTTCGCCTACGAGTACCGCGACCTCGTCATCGAGTCGGTGGGCGATCAGATCATCGGGCCCGGGGAGGTGCGGCGCTACCTGGGCGCGGAGCTGGGGGACGCCGTCTCCCTGGAGGGGGCGCTGGTGCTGGTGCGCGCGCGGCTGCCGCTGCGGACGTTCGTCCGGGAGGGGCGGACCTTCAACTACTACGACGGCATGCCGGCGCGGGCGGAGGCGCGGGTGAAGTCGGAGAGCATCCTGCTCACGCTCGTTCCCGGACTGAAGGAGCTCCTCCCCCATGACGGATGAAGCCGGACGGGGGCTGCTGGAGCGCTTCCCCGCGCTGAAGAGGCTCCAGGAGGCGGCGCGCGGCCGGCGCATCCCGGAGGTGCGGCAGATGACCCCGGCGGAGTGCGGCATCGCCTGCCTGGCCATGGTGCTGGGCTTCCACGGCCGGGGCGTGGGGCTGGACGACGTGCGGATGGTGACGGGGGCCGCGCAGGACGGGCTCGCGGCGGCGCACCTGCTGACGGCGGGGCGCGCCTTCGGGCTGCGGGGACGGGGCGTCTCCATCGACCTGGACGGCGTGCCCTTCCTGCCCGCGGCGTCGGTGCTCCACTGGAAGTTCACCCACTACGTCGTCTTCGAGCGGTGGGTCCCCGAGGGCGTGCACATCCTCGACCCGGCGCAGGGCCGCCGCTTCGTGTCCATGGAGCAGTTCCGGCAGTTCTTCACCGGCGTGGCGCTGCTCTTCGAGCCTGGCGAGGGCTTCGTCCGCAGCCCGGGCAAGCCCCGGCGCATGTCGCGCTACGTGGAGAAGTTCGCGCGCCAGTCCCAGACGCTCACGCGGGTGTTCGTCCTGTCGTTGATGTTGCAGGTCCTGACGCTCTCCATCCCCCTGCTCACGGGCCTGGTGGTGGACCGGGTGGTCCCCCGGGGGGACTACCACCTGCTGCTGGTCCTGGGCGTGGGCCTGGGCGCGCTGGTGTGCTTCCACCTGCTGACCTCGTTGGTGCGCAGCCACCTGCTGCTGGAGCTGCGCACCCGCATCGACTCGGACATGACGCTCGGCTTCCTCGAGCACCTGGTGTCCCTGGCCTATCCCTTCTTCCAGGTGCGCTCCGCGGGCGACCTGATGGCGCGCCTCAACGTCACCTCCACCGTGCGCGAGGTGCTCTCCTCCAGCCTCGTGTCCACGCTGCTGGACGGGCTGCTGGTGGTGCTCTACTTCCTCATCCTGGCCGTGGCGAACCCCGGGACGGCCCTGCTGGTGGGGGGCCTGGGCGCGTTGCAGGTGCTGGTGTTCCTGGTGTCCCGGCGCAAGCAGCGCACCCTGCTGGCGCAGAACCTGGAGCTGGATGCGCGCAACCAGAGCTACCAGATTGAAATGCTGACGGGGATGCAGACGCTGAAGGCCTTCGGCGCGGAGCACCGCGCCGTCCAGCACTACTCCGGCCTCTTCGTGGACGTGCTCAATGTCACGCTGGCCCGCGGACGGCTGACGGCCTGGGTGGACGCGCTCTCCGGCACGTTGCGGTTGAGCGCGCCGCTGTTGCTGCTCTGCCTGGGGGCGCTCCAGGTGTTGGAGGGGCGGATGAGCCTGGGGACGATGTTGAGCCTGAACGCGCTGGCCGTGGCCCTGCTCACGCCCCTGGCGAACCTGGTGACCACGATGGGGCAGCTGCAGCTGGTGGGCAGCTACATCGAGCGCATCGACGACGTGCTGGACACGCCCGTGGAGCGCGAGCCGTCGAGGCCCGAGTCCAGCGTGGACCTGCAGGGGCGGATTGAAATGGAGCGGGTCTCGTTCCGCTTCGGCCCCATGTCCCCGATGATCATCCAGGACGTGTCCGTGCGCATCGAGCCCGGGCAGTTGGTGGCCATCGTGGGGCGCTCCGGCGCGGGCAAGAGCACGCTCGCGAACCTGCTGTTGGGGCTCTACCTGCCCACGGGCGGACGGGTGCTCTACGACGGGGTCGACCTGGCGGAGCTGTCCCTGGGCGCGGTGCGGGGGCAGGTGGGAATCGTCCTGCAGGAGCCGTCCTTCTTCGGGACGACGCTGCGCGCGAACATCGCGCTCAGCGACCCGACGGCCTCCCCGGAGCGAATCCTCGGCGCGGCGAAGCAGGCGCAGATCCACGATGAAATCCTGGCCATGCCGCTCAAGTACGACACGCCGTTGGCGGACCGGGGCATGTCGCTGTCCGGAGGCCAGCGGCAGCGGCTGGCCCTGGCCCGCGCGCTGGTGCGCAACCCCAAGATCCTCCTGCTGGATGAAGCGACCAGCGCCCTGGACTCCGTCACGGAGCACCGGGTCCAGGACGCGCTGGCTTCGCTGAATTGCACCCGCATCGTCATCGCCCACCGGCTGAGCACCATCCGCAAGGCGGACCTCATCCTGGTGATGGAGCACGGGCACATCGTCGAGCAGGGGCGCCATGAGACGCTGGTGCAGCAGGACGGGGCCTACGCCCGGCTGGTGGCGGCCCAGCTCTGATGCTTCAGCCCAGGCCCAGGCGGGGCAGCGTCACCTCGCGCACGCGCGGGATGCGGAAGCGGTAGAGGAACGCGTCCGCGAAGTAGTGCGCCAGCACCACGCCGTTGGTGGCGAGCACGCCCAGCGACCACAGCGGCTGCTGCCTCAGGAGGAAGGCCGTGGCCGCGCCCTGCGTCGCCCCGTCCACCAGCGTGACGAAGGGGCTGTTGGCCACGCCCACCAGGATGATGGGCGCCATGAGGGCCAGCATCGCCGCCCACACGCGCGGGCCGCGCAGGCGGGCCGTGGTCTCCGAAGGCGTGGGCTGGAGCATCCGGCCGGTGAGGAAGAAGTACTCCAGGCCGTGGATGCCCGCGCTCAGGATGGCGCCCCACAGCGGCCACACGAGGTACACCGCCACCACCGCCACGTGCGCCAGGAGGTACACGCGCCGGGGGCCGCTCTGCCCCGGAGGCCCCCGCAGCGCGAAGAGCAGCCGTGCGGCGAAGACGCCCCAGACGGCGAGCAGCACCCAGGTGAGGCCGTGCGGCAGGGAGCCGGACTCCGCCTGGCCGATGTTGACCATGGGCCGTGAGCCCAGCGCGTCGGTGATGGGCAGGGCCAGCGAGCGGAGCATCATCAGCGTCAGCGCGACGGGGACGAACTGACGCTGGAGTGTGCGCTCGGACTCGGACAGCGGCGGGGCTCCCGCGGCGCGGGCCCGGAGCGCGTGCAGGGCCCAGAGCCCCTTCACCTGCGACAGCGTGTGGTGCGCGGCGAGGACGTGGATGCCCGCGGTGAGCAGCAGCGCGAGGAGCGGGGCGTATGTGTCCGCGTACCAGTGCAGTCCGAACGTGAGCGCGAACACCGCCGCCGAGCCGCCCACGAGCAGCCGGGACTGGGAGGGCGTGGTGTGCAGCAGCTCGCGCCGGGTGCCCACCAGCAGGAAGGTCAGGATGACGTGGGTGCCGTTGAGGAAGACGTACTGCGACGTCCACCGGCCAATGGACCGGGCGAACCCCTGCGAGTCCTCACCGGTGAGGCTCGCGAGCCACACGGAGGCGATGAGCAGCAGCGTGGGCAGGAGCAGGATGCTCAGGTCGGCCCGGGGCGAGAAGAGCCACAGCCCCCGGAAGCGCAGGGATGCCGGGGCGTCGGAGGCTTCGAGCGCGGGGGCGGGCAGGGTGGCCATGCGCGCGGCAGTATAGACGTGTGTGGGTCGGGGAGGCTCCGGGGGCCTCCTCCCATGGTGGGCGAGCGGGGAGGCTCAGCGCGCCGGCGGCTGCGTCACCAACCGGCCGATGGAGATGCGCCCCTGCTCCGGAGGCTTGGGATGGAAGGCGTCCCGGGGGCCGAACTGGAACCCTGTGGGGGCGCCCCGGGCATTCACCTGGAAGCGGATGGCGCCCGGGCCCACGCCGCCACAGGTGGGCGTCTAGCCGGGCTGGTACGCGTGCGGGTCGTAGTTCTGCGCCTGGAGGCGTCCGGCGTCGCACCAGTCGCCCAGGCACCACGCGATGACATCCCCCGGCCGCACCTGCCGCAGGTCCTTCACGGCGGTGAACGGCGCGCCCGGGGCCAGGGTGTGGAACCAGGCCTCCCAGACGAACGCGCGGGGCCAGTTCCACTTCGTCTCACGGGGGAATCGCTCCGTCTTGAACCGCATCACCGCCGCGTACTGCGATGGCAGCGTCTGGCCCACGAGGTAGCTCACCCAGCCCGAGCAGTCCGTGTACGCCGTCCAACCGCCGTCCTGTCTTTGGATGAGCGGCTGTCCGGGAAGGGGAAGCGCCGCATGGCATGGCCGCCTGACAGGCCCGGGGACGCCCGCGTCACGGACGCGTCACGGCGACTTCTTGAAGGTCTGGCTCCAGGTGGGGGCCACCTTCTCGATGAGCGCCACCAATTCCGGCGGGATGTCCCCGGCGCCGGTGAGGGGACGGACCTCCATCACGTCGTCGTTGCCCATGCCGCCCGGATAGCGGCGGGCCCACGCGATGGCCTCCTCCTTGGATTGCACCTCCAGCACGTAGAAGCCGCCGATGAGCTCCTTCGTCTCCGCGTAGGGGCCATCCTTCACGGTGGACTTGCCGTCCTTGAAGACGACGTGCGCGCCCGGGGAGGGGCTGAGGCCTTCGGAGGCGATGAGCACGCCGGCCTTGTGCATCTCCTCGTTGAATTTCATCTGCGCGATGAAGACGGCCTCGTCGAAGGCGGCGTCCGAGTGCGTGGGCTCCAGGGTGGACGGGCGGGGGATGAGCATGAAGCGCATGCGGGTGACTCCTGACGTGGGAATGTTCGACGTGACTTACATCCCCACGACGAACGGCCGTGCGGCGGATCGACACGGGACTTCAGGATTCCTGCATCCGCCCGGCTGACCGGCGAAGGGTCACTGCTTGGGGTAGCGGACGTGGATTTCCGACTGCGGCGGGGGCTGGCCCTGGGGCAGTTGTTGTTTCACGGCGGGGGCGCCGGGTTGCTTCGTGGGCAGGATGATGAACTGGGTCGGTCCGTCGATCACGTCGCGGGTAACTCCCCGGGTCTGCAGCGCCACCAGGTCATCCGTCAGGTGTCCTTCAAAGCTGAAGCCGAAGATGAGCCGGGTGCCCTTCTCGTCCGTGAAGACGGCCTTCTTGACGTCCGTCTTCGCCAGCTGCGCGTTGATGCGCCGGAGGAAGTCCGTCAGGTCCCTGGCGATGACATGGTGCACGTATTCGCGGGTGCCGAAGTTGATGATCTGCCCCTTCTGTCCCTTCGGCCCGGGCGCGAAGTCGTAGCCGAGGTAGTCCCCCTGGGTGTCGGTGAAGAGGGGAATCCACTGGCGGACGAGGAAGTGGTCCTGGACCGTTCCCGGTTTGAAGGAACGGGTCTGCGAGTCCGCGTCCGCGAGCCCCTCGATTCCGGGGAGCACGTCCCGCTTCCAGAAGAAGGAGATCTGCTGGAGGGAGAGGAATGCTTGTCCCAGCATGCTTCCGCCGTCGACGAAGGGGTCCTGCTGACCGTTGTTCTCCAGGTAGAGCTGCTTGAAATCCTCGGGCAGCTCTACGCCCAGCTCGGCCTCCAGTGCCTGGATCTGCGCGAGGGTGGCGGGGCCGTTGAGCTGCTTGTGGTAGTCCGGAACGTTGCGCCGCAGCCAGTCCTTGTACTTCCGCCACTCCTGGAGGACCGCGGGGACCTGCTTGCTCCGCGCGACGGTCGTCCGGGGGGACTCCGGCGCGGGCTGGGCCTGGACGCGGCCCGCGGCGCCCAGCCAGAGCAGCAGCGTGGTTCCAAGAAGCAGCGAGGGTGGGTTCCGGACCGTCATGCGCATGGGGACCTCGGGAGGCGGGCCCCTGGAGCATACCCTCCGGGCTCAGCTCTGTTGGGCCATGGCCACGGCGTCCGCGCCGGCGGGCTGGCGGATGGGGCATGACGGGTCGTTCACCGCGCGCCAGATGACCTCCGCCACGTCGAGCGACCGTGTGAACGGCTCTGCCTGCTGCCCTGACCTTCTTTCGAAGACGCCCCGCACGAAGTCGGCGTAGGCCTCGGGGACGGTGACGCCCTGGTCCCGCATCCGCGCCTGTGCGTTCTGGGCGAAGGGCGTCTCCGGAGACCGCCCCGGAATCACCAGGCTCACCCGCACATTGAAGGGCTGGAGCTCCAGCGCGAGCGACTCGGTGAACGCGTTGATGGCCGCCTTGCTCGCGGTGTACACGGCGAGCAGTGGGAGCGGCTTCTGCGTCGTGCTCGACGAGACGTTCACGATGACCCCCGCCTTGCGCTGCCTGAACCCGGGTAGGAACGCGTGGGTCACGGCCAGGGTCCCGAACGTGTTCGTTTCGAAGATGGCGCGGACCGTCTCCATCGAGGTGCCCTCGAAGACACCCATCAGGCCGACGCCCGCGTTGTTGACCAGCACGTCGATGGGCCCTGCGGCCTCCACCGTCTTGCGGATGCTCTCCGGGTCGTTGACGTCGAGCGCGAGCACACGCAGATGCTCGGAGCGGGGCAACACGTCCTCGCGCGGCGTGCGCATCGTGGCGATGACCTTCCAGCCGCGCTCGAGGAAGTAGCGGGCGGTTTCGAGGCCGAAGCCGGTCGAGCATCCGGTGATCAGAATCGTCTTCATGGTGTCTCCTGGGCGGTGGTGGCTTCGGTGACGGATATACGGAGCGCGGATCGGACGTGCTACAACAGGGAGTCCAGATTTCATTCGCAGGAGTCCGGACATGGTCGATCCGCTCGCGGAAGTGGTCACGCTGCTCCATCCGGGCGCTCCGTTCTCAAAGCTCGTCAGTGCCGCGGGCCGGTGGAGGGTCCGGCGCGCGGAAGCGGGGAGGCCCTTCTACTGCGCGGTCCTCATGGGGCGGAGCCGCCTCGCGGTTGACGGACGTGAGCCGGTCATCCTCGAGAAGGGGGACTTCGTCCTGATTCCCGCGGCGTTCGACTTCACATCGACGAGCATCGAGCCGCCGAAGGGAAGGCACGACACGCCTCGCCTCGTGTTGCCCGATGGTGAAATCAGGAACGGTGATCACCATGGCCCGCCGGATGTCCGGATGCTGGTGGGCTACTGCGCCTTCGCCTCGCCGGACGCGAGCCTGCTCGTCTCGCTCCTTCCCCAGTTCGTGCACGTTCGCGGCGAGCAGCGGCTCTCCGCCCTCGTGGAGCTCTTGAAGGACGAGTCGCGCGAACGGCGGCCCGCGCGCGAGGTCATCCTCGCCCGCCTCATGGAGGTGCTGCTCATTGAAGCGCTCCGCTCCACGGCGGGCATCGCGGCGTCGCCGGGCCTCCTGCGCGGGCTCTCCGACGAACGCCTGTCCGTCGCGATCCGCCGGATGCACGAGCGCCCGGCCCGGGCGTGGACCGTGGCGCAGCTGGCGAAGGAGGCCGCACTGTCCCGTTCCACGTTCTTCGAGCGCTTCAGCCGCGCGGTGGGCGTGGCCCCGATGGAGTACCTGCTCGGCTGGCGCATGGCCCTGGCGAAGGACCTGCTGCGGCGCAGGGACCTCACCGTCGCCGAGGTCGCGGAGAAGGTGGGCTACAGCTCCGCGAGCGCCTTCAGCGTCGCCTTCACGCGCCACGCCGGACTGCCGCCCACTCATTACGTGCGAGAGCAGGCGGAAGCCGTGACCCTGGCGGTGGCGCGCGGATGAGCGGGGCAACCAGGTGCTGGCGCCTGTCACGGTGGGCCTCCGGGCAGCCGGGCCCCGGGTGGGCACCCTGGAGGGATGGCGGACGCGGCCCCTTGGGTCGGACCCGGGTGGTAGAGCTGTCCCGCCATGGATGATCCGACCGACAGGGACACCGAACGCCGCCGGGAGCCTCGCAAGCCGAAGCCGCCCCGGAAGGTGTCGCAGCGCTACCTGGAGAACGCCGCGCTGCACTACCTCAAGCGCTACGCGGCCACGGTGAGCCAGCTCAAGCGCGTGCTGATGCGCCGGGTGGACCGCTCCGTGAAGTTCCACGGCACCGACCGCGCGGAGGCCGTGGGCTGGGTGGACGCGCTGGCGGAGAAGCTCATCCGCAACGGCCTCGTCAACGACCGGACCTACGCGGAGACGCGCGTGCACTCGCTGCGAGCGTCGGGCCGCAGCGCGCGCGTCATCACGCAGAAGCTGCGCATGAAGGGCGTGGCGGCGGAGCTGGTGCAGGAGAAGCTGGCGGAGGCCACCCAGGACGTCTCCGAGGACGCCGCCGCCCTCATCTGGGCGCGCAAGAAGCGGCTGGGCCCCTACCGGCGCGACCTCAGCACGCGCGCGGATCACCGCCAGAAGGACCTGGCGGCGCTCGCTCGCGCGGGCTTCTCCTTCGCCATCGCGAAGCGCATCATCGATGGCAACGCGGACGACCTGCCGCCCCGCGACTGAGGGACGCGCCCGGAATGAAACACAGCGGCCCGGCGCCCTCCCGTGGGACGGACGGACACCGGGCCGCGAGGGACTGGTGTCTGGCTTTGACTACTCCTGGAGGTGCGTGACGGTCAGCGCCGGGTCACCGGCGATCTCCGCCTCCGTGTAGCGCCGGTCCACCCACTGCTTCTGGGAGAACAGGGCCGTCTGGTCCGCGTACCAGGGCGAGGCCGGGTTCGAGGACTGGGAGTAGGTGAGCACGGACTTCGCCACGGGGCCTGCGTCCGTGAAGGACACGGCCATGACGAAGCTGGAGCCCAGGACGGGCTCATAGGTGTTGTCCGGCCCCAGCTGGTTGGCGATCTGGTTGAAGCAGCCCTCTTCGTGGCTGCAGCCGTGCACCGGGTAGAAGATGCCGTTCTTGAGCTTGCCCTGCACGGAGCCCGTCGTGGCATCCAGGGCGATGCCGCGCCCGCGCAGCGTGCGGATGGCGGTGCCCAGCGCCTGGGCCACCTGCGGGTTCAGGGTGTTGAGCGTGCGCGGCGTGTTGACGGGGTCGTTCGCGTTGAAGGGCACCAGGTACGGGCCGCCCGTGGCGCCCGCCACGCTGAAGATGAACACGCGCCAGAGCAGCTCGCCCCGGCTGTCCAGGTCGCCCTTGAGGTCCCACGCGGCCAGCACGGGGCAGGCGGGGCGCAGGTCCTCGAAGGTGAGGTCCGGCATCAGCACGAAGGGCGTGCGGCGGCACAGCGCCACCGCGGCGTCGCGCAGCAGCTCACCGGAGTAATTGCGGTTGTTGAACGTCACCGTCTGGAGCTGCTCCAGCGTGAAGCGCTGGCCCTCCAGGCCATCCGTGCCGGCGAGGCGGCCCTGCACCATCTTCAGGCCCATGCGCGTGCGCAGGCTGCGCACGTTCTTCTCTCCACCCAGGATGCGAGGGAAGCCGGTGAGCGGCTGGGCGGGGTTGGGCAGCCAGTAGCTGTCGTTGGAGTTGGTCACGTAGTCGGCGCGCGACAGCTGCGGCAGGCTCCCCGGGCCGAAGATGCCCGGCGCCACCGCGTCCGCGTCGCTTCCCAGCGCGCAGTCGGAGCGCGAGCCGTCCAGCACCGGCAGCCCCGCGGACTGGAGCACCAAGAGCGGGATGGGGGACAGCACGCAGCGCAGCAGCTTCGCGTCGGTGACGTGCGGCACCACGCTCATGTCCGCGTAGTACGCGTTGCCCTGCGCGTCCGTGGCGATGGTGTTCACCCACGGGATGCCCTGCCAGGTGGCCTGCGCGGTGCGCAGCTCTTCC
Organism: Corallococcus aberystwythensis; assembly: GCF_003612165.1. Classification (GTDB taxonomy): domain Bacteria; phylum Myxococcota; class Myxococcia; order Myxococcales; family Myxococcaceae; genus Corallococcus; species Corallococcus aberystwythensis. The sequence goes on from NZ_RAWK01000085.1 coordinate 27,234, forward strand.
ACGTTGGCCGCGCGGTCCATGGCGAAGAACGCGTCCAGCAGGCGCATGTTGGACGCGTTGGCGTCGTGGAACGCGTAGCCGGTGAGGCCGTTCCACGTCATCAGGCCGGAGGGGTACTCCAGCATGGGGCCCAGGTGCGAGCGGTAGAAGGTGTGCTGGCGCGGCGTGAGCGAGCCGTCCGCGGCCTTCGCCTGCACCGTGACGGTGCGGGTGGTCATGTCGCGAATCTGGCCGTCGTACAGGTACTTCGTGGGGAAGCCCGGGACGAGCTTCAGCTCGAACGGGGTGAAGCGGTACGCGGTGGAGACGGTGTGGCTCCAGGCCAGCGTCTCGTTGTGGCCAATCAGGATGGCGGGCACGCCCAGCAGGCTCACGCCGGAGACGTTGAGCTTGCCCGGCACGGTGAGGTGCGCCTCGTAGAAGCGCTCCGAGCCATCCCAGGGGAAGTGCGGGTTGGCCAGCAGCATGCCCTTGCCGTTGCGCGTGGCCTCACGGCCCAGGCCAAAGGCGTTGCTGCCCAGGCCCAGCGATTCGGAGTGGGGGAAGACGTTGCGGTCCAGCGAGGCGGGCACGGCCAGCGGCTGGGGCAGCGTGCCGTCCGGCAAGAGGGACGGCGGCTTCGCGTCCACCAGCGCGTCCAGGAAGAAGAGGGAGCTGGCGAAGAGGCTGAGCTGGTAATAGCGCAGGTACAGGTCGCGCTCGGTGATGGGGCGCACCCAGGCGGCGCCCCGGCAGCGTGCGTCCGGCAGCGCGTCCACGCCCGTCTCCGCCAGGTAGCGGTTGATGCCCGCCGTGTAGCCGCGCACCAATTCGCGCACGTCCTGGGACGGGCCCAGGGGCGGCGGCTTCGCCAGCAGCGTGTCCACGGTGCCGTCGTCGATGATGGCCTGGTAGAAGAAGTCGCTCTTGAGGTTGTTGTACTGGCTGCCCAGGGCCGCCAGGTACGTGCCGTCCGGCCCGAAGTGGCGCGAGCGCCCGGCGTTCACCGTCACCAGCGCGTCCATCAGTTCACAGAAGTTGTCCTGCGCGAACGCGTAGCCATAGCCGTAGCCCACGCCCGCGAAGTCGTCCGCCAGCACGTGGGGGATGCCGTGCGCCGTCCTGCGCACGGTGGCGGAGAGGCTGCCCGCGGCCAGCTTCACCGACGCCGTGGGGCCTTCCGGCGCGGGAGTCGCCGCCGCGCGCGGCTCGCACGCCGTGGCGCACATCAGCGCCACCAGCGGCAGCACCCGGGCGCCTCCGGTTCTTCCGTTACGTCCAGCCATTCGAGGGATTCCTTTCACGGTGGGGAGAAAATCCCTTCTAATTGTAGAAACGCATCATTCCTGGATCGCGCCGTCGCGAGCCCGGTGTTTCACGAAAGGAAACCAGCACATGAAACGGATGTTCGCGGGCGCGCTCGTCGTCGCGGCGTTGGGGACCCTGGGGTGTGGTGGGGCGAAGGCGTCCGGGCCGGGGGCGGAGGCCGGTACGGGCACGGCGCGCCAGTCGGTGGAGGACCTGCGCGCGGGCTTGAGGGCGGCGGACCAGGCCATGTCGGACGCGGCGGAGAAGTCCGGCTCGGCGCAGGCGTTCGCGGACTTCGTCGCGGACGACGCGGTGCTGCTGGTGGAGGGCGTGTACGCGCAGAAGGGCAGGGAGGCCATCCGCGCGTGGCTGGCCGCGCACCCGCTGGAGGCGGAGGGCAAGGTGCGCTGGACGCCCGTGCGCTGGGACGTCAGCGCGGACGGGACGCTGGGGTACTCGGTGGGCAACGCGTCCGTGGAGTCGGGAGGCACGTCGGTGCGGCCGGCCGGGCGCTACATCACCGCGTGGAAGCGCCAGCCGGACGGGCAGTGGCGCGTGGTGGTGGCCGTGCGCAACGACGCCAAGACGGCGATGACGCCGCCCGCGGGCTTCACCCCGTCATCCACGCAGCCGGCCGCGGCGCCGCGCGCGCTCGCGCCCGCGCAGGTGCTGGAGGAGGCGAAGGCCGCGGACCGCGCGTTCTCCGCGATGTCCACGTCCGAGGGCATGGGCAAGGCCTTCACCGCCTACGCCGCCGAGGACGCGGTCATGCCGCTGGGGGCCGCGGGCATCTTCGGCCATGACTCCATCGCGAAGGCGTACGCGCCGTTCACGCTCGACAAGATCGACCTGCGCTGGGAGCCGGTGCTGGGGGACGCGGCCGGGTCCGGCGACCTCGCGTACACGGTGGGCCGCGCCATCGCGACGGGCAAGAACGAGCAGGGCCAGCCGGAGGTGGACCACGTGAAGTACCTCACCGTCTGGCGCCGGCAGGCCGACGGCCAGTGGCGCTACGTCACCGACGGCGGCAACTCCAGCCCCGGTCCCCAGGGGCCGTGACACATGTGTCACCAGGGGCCTGCACCATCGCGGCCGGCCCCTTGGCGTGAATGTTTCAGCAATATTCCGTCAATAGCTGAAATAGCCGTTTAGTCTTGTATTCCGGATTGGTGCGCCGCATGAAGGGAGCTCCCCCGTGGTGAGGAGTTCCCCCCTTCATGCGTACCCCCCGCTCCGTGCGTCGGTTGTCGCTGTCGTTCGTCCCATTGTTCGCGCTCGTGGCCTGTGGCCCTTCCGGGTCCGTCACGCCGGAGCCTCCCGCGCTCACCGCGCAGGAGGCCGCGCTCACCGAACTGCTCACCAACGGCACCTTCAACTCCGGCTCGGTGGCTCCGTGGTGGAACAACGCCAGCACGCAGTCGTCCGTGGAAGGCGGCAGGTGGCGCGTGGACGTGGCGGCGAACACGGCCAACCCGTGGGACGCCATCGTCGGCCAGAGCGGCCTGACGCTCACCGCCGGGAAGACGTACACGCTGGCGTTCACCGCCACCGCCACGGCCACCGTCACCGCGCGCGCCACCGTGCAGCAGGAAATGGCGCCGTACGCGTCCACGCTCACGCAGTCCTTCACGCTGGACGGCACGTCGCGCCGGTTCTCCTTCCCCTTCACGTCGTCGTTCTCGTCGGGCCAGGGACAGGTGACGTTCCAGCTGGGGGGCCGGGCCAATGCCATCACCGTGCGGCTGGATGACGTCTCGCTCACCACGGAGAGCGGTACCGGCTCCGGCCCGGTGGCGATGACGAGCGGCTTCTACGTGGACCCCAACTCCAACCCGGCGGTCTGGGTGCGCAACAACGGTGGGGACGGCCGCGCGTCGCGCATCAACGCGTCCATCGCCTCGAAGCCGATGGCGCGCTGGTTCGGCAACTGGAGCGGCGACATCACCCAGGCGGTGTCCAGCTTCGTGGCCGCGGCGGACGCGGCGGACAAGCTGCCGGTGCTGGTGGCCTACAACATCCCCGGCCGTGACTGCGGCAGCCACTCCGGCGGCGGGGCGGGCAGCGCGGATGCGTACCGCGCCTGGATTGCCGCCTTCGCGGCGGGCATCGGCAACCGGCCCGCGGTGGTCATCGTGGAGCCGGACGGCGTCGCGCAGCTCGACTGCCTCCCCAACGACGCGGAGCGCACCACGCGCCTGGGGCTGCTGCGCTACGCCTCCGAGCAGCTGCGCGACCGTGCGCCCAACACCTGGACGTACCTGGATGGCGGAAACGCGAATTGGATCGCCGCCGACACCATGGCGCAGCGCCTGGAGTCCGCGGGCGTGCGCAACGTGCGAGGCTTCTCCCTCAACGTCTCCAACTTCTACCCCACCGCGCAGTCCACCACGTACGGCAACGCGGTGAACGCCGCGCTGAACAGCCGCTACGGCTACACCCGGCAGTACGTCGTGGACACCAGCCGCAACGGCAACGGCTCCAACGGCGAGTGGTGCAACCCCGCGGGCCGCAAGCTGGGAACGGCGTCGCAGACGGGCGGCGGCGCGGAGCTGCTCCTGTGGGTGAAGACGCCGGGGGACTCGGATGGTCAGTGCGGAATCGCTCCGGGCACGCCCGCCGGACAGTTCAGCCCGGACCTGGCGAACCGCCTCATCGACGGCACCTGAGCCCACTCTCCCCCTCCAGACAGGACTGACGACATGACAATGGCGACACGGTGGCTGCGGACCCTGGTGGTGGGCGTGGTGGTGGCGGGTGGCACGGCCTGCGGGCCGGAAGACGCGACGGAGACGGCCCTGACCCAGGTGGAGTCGGAGGCCACGGTGCTGCCCACGGCGGGCGGAGGCATCTTCATCACGGCCGCTGAGCTCACCCGAGCGAGGACGCGGGCCACCGCCACGACAGCGCCCTACGCGGAGAACGCTCGCATCCTGAAGGGCCGTGCGGACGCGGCGCTGACGGCCACACCCAAGCCGTTCCGGATGACGGACGTCTCCACCATCACCTACCACTGGTGCTCCCCGGACACGGACGGCATCGACAACTCGCTGGCGGACGCGACGGGCAAGTTCACGGACGACGCGGACCGGATGCGCACGCTGGCGCTCCAGTACGCCGTCGGCGGGGACACGAAGTACGCGGCGCGCGCGGCGCTGTTCCTGAAGACGTGGGCGTCGCAGCACACGCCCGTGAACATGCACGACCTGCACGTGGACTACGCGGCGGCGAAGCTGGACGGCCAGACTTCAGATTACTGCTCCGACCGCCCGTGGAACTTCGCGCTGGACGGCGTGTTCCAGGCGTACGGCCTCATCAACGCCAGCGACGCGTACGTGCTGCTCAAACGCAACGGCTACGCGCTCCCGAGCGCGGACGACGCCGCCGTGCGGGAATGGCTGCGCAAGACAGCGGAGGCGGTCAACTCCAGCTTCCAGGCATGGACGCGCTGGGCGGACGCGCACCCCACCTCCAGCGCCTTCACCCGCTACCGCTCCGACAACCACCTCAGTTGGGGCTTGGCGGGGTTGATGGCCGCGTCCGTGGCGCTGCAGGACACCGCGCTCGCGGGATACGTGCTGGACGGCACGGCGTGGACGGACCGCCGCAATGGCGCCTACGCGAATCCGTCCTTCATCAAGGACGTCATCAACCGAGCCATCGAGTCCGGCACGGGCACCGCCAACGAGGGCCGCGTCTACGAGGAGAAGATCCTCCGCGACCCGCCCATCGGCTACTCGCTCTTCCACCTGTGGGCCATGTCGCTCATCGCGCGCAACGCAGAGGTGAATTACGCGCGGCCGGGCTTCTGGGACTACGCGGGCCCGGGCGGCGGTAGCATCCACAAGGCCTACACGCGCTACGCGGCCTTCATCCTGGGCGAGCGCGCTTCGCCCCAGGCCTCCGAGGGTCCGCCGAAGGACTACCGGTGGCTGTACGAGCTGGGCTACGCGCAGTGGCCGGAGACGCGGCTGAAGAGCGTCATCCAGGTGGGCACGCGCAACCAGTACATCCTCCAGAGCATCGGCCCCGTCACGCTGGTGGTAGGCGAGGTCCTCTAATCAGCCCGGCATGCGTTCGTGGACACACCCGGCGCGGAAGCACGGCTCGGATGTGCCCACGTTCAATGGATGCAGGCGCTCTCCATCAGGGGCGCGCCTGCATGGCTTTCATGGGCGACAGAGGATGCAAAGGACTGTCGCCGCTCACGAAGCAGAGGGGCCTGGGGCGTGGGCCATGGATGCGCCAGTGACGCGCGGCTCACCGATCCGGGGGACCTGTGTTGCCATGAATCGGTTCGCCTTCCTTGCACACCGTCTCGTGGGCTTCTCCGCGAGCATCGTAGGGTGAAGCCTCCGACTGAAGGCCATCCGCTGGAGCCGAAGCGTTCCAACCCGTCCGGCAGTCGGACAGGCTGTCTGAAGCCGCGCCCGTAACGTTCCCTCCGGTGTTCTCGTCACCGGGGTCGCGAAGGGCGAGCGCCGGGGCAGCCGAAAACCTCAGCGCTCCGCTGTCGGGCTCAATGGAGAGGGCCTGTCTCGGGGAACAGGATGCAACTCCGAGCAACTCGTTGGCTGGCGCGTGGTGGTCGAAGCCACGTGTCTCACCGCAGGGGAGCGCCTCCAACGCTTCGTCCTGCTCGGTGACTGACACGGGGGCGCCGGGGCCGCGCGTCTCACCGCAGGGGTGTGTCTCGGGCGCATCGTCTTGCTTGGTGGGTGATACGGGAGCGCCGAGGCTGCACTCCTGAGCGCGGTGGGCCTCGGGGGCCGCCTGCTCCCGAGGGACGGGGGCGAGTCGGTCCAGCACAAGCTCGTCGTACGTCTTCATCAGCGCCGGCAGCTGCTGCTGAAGCGCCTGCACGTCGCGCGCATACAGCGCATCCAACGCGCAGATGACCCACTGGCGCATCGCATCGCCACCCATGAAGGGCAGCAGCCGGTCCGCGATGCCCCGGAATGCCCGCTGCAGCGACTGGATGAGGAGCACGTGTCCGGGCCGTGAAGCCACCTGGGCAGAAAGCCGCAGCAACTCGAATTCCAGCTGCGCGCAGCGCTCCTTGGGGTGGTACCAGCGCGCCGCGTCCTGGAGCGCGTAGCAGGTACTCTCCAGCGGCCCCAGGGCCACGGCGGAGGCATTCGCGCAGCAGTCGGAAAGCAGCTCCACCAGCACCTGCCGCTTGAGGCTGAAGAAGCCCTCCAGCAGCCGCCGGCACTCCTGGGGGCGCGCGTCATGCAGCGCCAGCCCCAGGTTCTCCAGCGTCAGCGACTCGTCCAGCGCCACCGCGCGCGCCTGTCGCCCGGGACGCAGCACCACCAAGCCCCTCGCCGCCAGCCGCCGCAAGGCCTCGCGCACCGTGCCCCGGCATACCCCATAGCGGCGCGCCATCATCCGCTCCGAGGCCAACCCCCCATTCCTCGGCAGCCTCCTCTGCGCAATGTCCCGCTCGAGCTGCTCCTCCACGTACGCCACCAGCCCCACCCTCACCATCCC
>NZ_RAWK01000086.1 GCF_003612165.1 Corallococcus aberystwythensis
CCACCGCGCCCCGCGCCGAGGCCCCGCCGTCGCGCCCTTCCTGGCGCTTCCTGCCCGCCCTGGTGCCGGTGCTCGCCGCCGCGACCCTCGTCGTCCTCGTGCGGCCGGGCGCGTCGTCCCAGGAGCAGGAGGCGCACGATCCCTGGGCGGGAACCGGAACCCCCCCGGGCGTCCTGGAGCCCACGCGCAGCAAGGGCCTGAGGCCCCGGCTCGACGTGCACCGCCAGGTCGCCACCCGCACCGAGCGCCTCACCGACGGCGCCCCCGCCCAGGCCGGTGACGTGGTGCAGCTGTCGTACACCGCCGCGGGCCATGCCCACGGCGTCATCCTCTCCGTGGATGGCCGGGGCGCCGTCACCCCGCACCTGACCGCCCCGGGCGACACGTCCGCGGCCCTGGAGCGCAGCGGTTCGCACCTGCTGCCCCGCGCCTATGAGCTGGATGACGCCCCCGGCTTCGAGCGCTTCTTCCTCGTCACCGCGGATGCTCCCTTCGAACTGGAGGGGGTGATGGCCGCCGCGCGCGTCCTCGCCGCCTCCCCCGACGCGCGCACCGCGCCGCTGACCCTGCCCCCGGGGCTGGACCAGACGTCCTTCCTGCTGGAGAAGTCCACCCCATGAGAGCGCTCGTCATCCTCCTGTTCGCGCTGGGCGCGGTGTCCTCCGCCCACGCCGCCGAAGTGCGCCGGCTGGCCCTCTTCGTGGGCGTCAACGACGGAGGCCCGGAGCGCGTGCGGCTGCGCTACGCGGAGACCGACGCGAAGGCCTTCGCGCTGGTGCTGTCGGAGCTGGGCGGCGTGCTGCCCCAGGACCGCGTGCTCCTCATGGACGTGGACCGCGCGGGCGTGCTCGCGGGCTTCGACCGGGTGCGCAAGCTGGCCGAAGGCGTCCGCGCCGCCGGAGCCCGCCGCGTGGAGGTGCTGCTGTACTACTCCGGCCACTCGGACGACGAAGGGCTGCTGCTCAAGGGCCAGCGCCTGGACTACGGCGAGCTGCGCCGTTCGCTGGAGGGGCTGCCCGCGGACGTGAGGATCGCGGTGCTGGATTCGTGCGCGTCCGGCGCGTTCGCGCGCAAGAAGGGCGGCGTCGCGCGGCCCGCGTTCCTGGTGGACTCCGGCATCCAGGTGAAGGGCCACGCCATCCTCACCTCGTCCAGCGCGAACGAGGCGTCGCAGGAGTCGGACCGGCTGGGCGGCTCGTTCTTCACGCACCACCTGCTGTCCGGCCTGCGCGGCGCCGCGGACGTCACCCACGACGGCCGCGTCACCCTCACGGAGGCCTACCAGTTCGCCTTCCACGAAACGCTCGCGCGCACGGAGCGCACGCAGGGCGGCGCGCAGCACCCCAACTACGACATCGAGCTGGCGGGCACGGGCGACCTGGTGATGACCGACCTGCGCGCCACCACCGCGGGCCTGGTCCTCACCGAGCCGCTGGAGGGCCGCCTGTACGTGCGCGACGCGGTGGGCACGCTGGTGGTGGAGGTGCAGAAGGTGTCCGGCCGCGCCACCGAGCTGGGCCTGGCCCCCGGCGCCTACCGCGCCCGGCGCGAGTTGGACGGCGGCGTGTCCGAGACGGCCTTCACGCTGAAGGAGGGCATGCGCACGCCGCTCGCCCCCGGCGACTTCCTGGGCGTGGGCCACGAGGCCACCGTGATGCGCGGCGGCGGCGGTGGCGCCACCGCGCCGCTGTCCCCGCAGGGCCGGACGCTGCTGCCGGTGAACCTGAGCCTCGTGCCCTCCATGAGCACCAACACGCTGCGGGCGGGCCGCGCGCAGGTGGAGAACCGCTTCGCGCTGGGCGTCGTCAACGGCGGCGCGGCGCTGGGCGGCGGGCTGGCGCTGGGTCTGGCGGGCAACGTGTACGACGCGGAGGTGTCCGGCCTGGCCATGGCGCTGGGCTTCAACACCTCCGGCCGGGAAGTAGACGGCGCGCAGCTGTCGCTCGTCGCCAACGTGGCGGGCGGCGCGGTGCGCGGCGCCCAGGCGACGCTGGGGCTCAACGTGGCCAACGGAGACGTGGACGGCGTGGGTCAGCTGGCCCTGGGCGCGAACGTGGCGCGCGGCTCGCTAGGCGGCATGCAGGCGGCGCTGGGCGCCAACGTCACCACGGCGGACGCCACCGGGGTGCAGCTGTCACTGGGTGTCAATCACGCGAACGGCACCCTGAAGGGTGTGCAGTTCGCGCTGGGCCACAACTCCGTGGCGAAGGCCGCGCGGGGCATCCAGGGGTCGGTGCTGCTCAACCGCGCCCCGTCCCTCACCGGCATGCAGCTGGGGTTGATCAATGTGGGCGGTGACGTGTCCGGCATGCAGCTGGGATTGATCAACATCGCGGACACGGTGCACGGCATGCAGCTGGGGCTCGTGAACGTCTCCGACGAGGTGCACGGCGTGCCGGTGGGCCTGGTCACCTACGAGAAGAAGGGCCAGCTGCACCTGGAGGTGTATGGCAGCGACGTGCAGCTCACCAACCTGGCGCTGAAGTTCGGCGGCAGGCACTTCTACACGACGCTGCTCGCGGGCATTGGCCCGGATGACCGCTTCCAGCGCTTCAGCCTGGGCCTGGGCCTGGGCGGGCACATCCCGCTGGGCTCGCGCTTCTGGGTGGACGTGGACGTCGCGGGCAGCCAGGTGCTGTCCACGCGCGACCCGTTCTCCGGCAGGTCCAACACCCTGCTGACGCAGGCGCGCGCCATGCTGGGCTTCCAGGTGATGCCGAAGCTGGCCGTGTTCGCCGGCCCCACCTACAACGCGGCGTTCACGTGGGGCGAGCCGGAGTTCACGAAGCTGACCACGCTGCCGGTGCGCACGCACACCCTTGACGCGGACACGCGCATGCAGCGTTGGCCCGGCTTCCAGGTGGGCGTGAGGCTCTGAGCCGGCCCTCATCCGATTTCACGCCCAGTGGGAAAACCGGACTCGGAGTGCTCCCGGAGATGTCAGACCGACCCGGTATGAATGTCCTTACGCGACGCCATCCGGGCGTCGTCGAAAGGGCTGCGCCAATAATGCATAAGTCACTGATTTCCCTCGGGCTTCTGGTTGGCATGACGGGGGTCGGCTGCGCGGGTCCCGACGAGGTCGAGGCGGTGGACTCCTCCGTGTCCGCGGACACGACCTCCCAGGTCACCCAAGGGGTGATCACCCAGGTCACCGGCACCAGCCCGGTCACCTTCGTCGCCACGTCAGGCAACGAGACGAAGCCCTACGACCAGTCCGCCACGTCGGTGGTGGCCTACACGCGGGATTCAACGACCGGGGCGTTCACGGCCTACCCGGGCACGGGCTCCGCGGACGGCACCATTTCCGTGCCGAACGTCCCCTCCGGCCGCATCTACCTGAAGCTGGGCTCGCGCTACCTGGTGAGCACCGGCCGCGCGTTCGACCTGGGCTCCACGGAGTGGGGCCGCGATGGCACCTTCGTCTCGCAGTCCACCCCCGTGACGGTGTCCGCCACCGGCCTGTCTCCCTGGCATCCGGGGGACTACCTGGAAGTGTATTCGTTGAACCCGGGCGCGTTCGGCTACATCAACACCGGCGTCACGGGGTTCCCCCTGGCGGGCGCCACGTCGCTCTCCGGGCTGAGCTTCAATTACGCCGACATGCTCAACCCGGTGCTGCTCGACAGTGGCCTCGGGGATGTGTTCTCGCTGGCTCAGATGCGGTGGCAGACGAGCGCGAATGGCGTGCCCTACCGCGCGATGCACAAGGTGCTCAACACGAGCGTGACGCTGGTGGAGGGCCAGCCCGCCACCGTCAGCGGAACCTTCACCCAGCCCGCCGCGACTGGCACCTTCGCGGTGGACTGGAGACGCTCGGCCTTCGAGGCCATGCGCACCCAGGTGAACCCGGGCGCGGTCAGCACGTACAACGAGATCTGGATGTCCGCCCGGCCGGCCGCGCTGAGCTCGGCGGTCGCGTCCATCAGCGGGCAGCCACTGCTCGTGAAGCTCAATCCTGACGCGCAGCGGACCGACCTCGTCACGGGGAGCATGACCTACAACAACCCGCTCCCGGCGGCGTGGCAGAAGGTGGCGCTCGCCGCCGCGGGCTTCACGAAGAGCTACGCGCTGGGAACCGCGACGCCCTACACCATGAGCGTGGACATCCGCGTGGACCAGGAGGCGAGCGCGTTCGCCGCCGCGCCCGTGCAGCCCCTCGTCGGGCCGGTGCAGGCGCCCCTGGTGAACACGCGCGGCGCGTTCCAGAACCTCACGGGCGTGGGGACTGACGCCTCGCTGCGCTGGTCGAAGCCGCTGGTCGGCACGGCCACGAACTACGTGGTGAACATCTACCGGCTGGGCACGAGCAACGGGTACACCACCGCGACGCGCGTGGCGGCGCTGCACACGGACCTCCAGAGCGTGTACCTGCCCCCGAACGTGCTGCAGGCGGGCCAGACGTACTTCGCGGAAATCCAGAGCTGGTACCAGCCCGGTTCGGACCTCGCGACGAGCCCGTTCAAGCGCTCGCTGCCTCGAGGCCGCGCCAGCGTGCTCACCGGCATGTTCAGCCCGTAGCCGCTGAAGTCCTGGGAGGGGAGGGAGCCCGCTCCCTCTCCTCCTCACAGGCCGCGTCGCTTCAGCGCGTCTGAGCGACAGCCGGGACCGGCTCAGGAAGCGGTCCCGGCGCGGAAGGCAGCTCAGCCGACGATGCGGGTGGCGCGCAGGACGATGGCGTCGCCGCCGGGGCCCGCCTTGAGCCGCTTGTCCAGCGAGCCCTCCACCTTGAGGCCGGGGCCGCCCTTGGCGGCGCGCTGCATGAGCTCGCCCAGCTTCGCGTCGTCCCCGCCGGTGACGGCGCTCAGGTCGATCTCATGGAGGGACTGGAGCTTCTTGTCCGGCGCGTCCGCGCTGAACAGGTCGTAGTGGTCGCAGGGCGGCGCGAAGCAGCGCTTCCCGTTGTCCTTGACGATGTAGACGGTGCTGGTGGTCATGGTGGCGTCTCCGGGTGAAGGGGTGGGGGCGGCCGTGCCGGGCTCGTTGGCGGCGCCCGCGGGGGCATCCACTTCGGTCCGCTTCAGGTCAGCGGGGGCCGCCGCGCCGGACTCGTCACTGGACGGCTGCGGGGTGGGGGACGACGGCGTGCTGCACGCCACCGGGCCGAGCATGAGAACGGCGGACAGGAGCAGGGAGCGGGCGTTCATGGCGACTCCGGAAGGAGGACTCAGGGTGCCCTCCTTCAACGCGGGAGGGGCACGGCCGGGTCCACTCTGCCCGGCCGCGTGCCCGCCCACCAGGGTGGCGCGGGCCTTTTCCTCCATGTCCCACCTGGACACCCGGACAGTCCGGAACCGGGCGGATCATGCCCATAAAGGGGTGCCAAGACGGTGGAAGGGGCTATCCGTTCGTTGTACACCCGCGCCCCAAGAGATCGGCCTCCGGGGCCGTGACCTGTAAGGACGCCCACGATGGAATTCCGCATCGCCGCCGACGAGCTGAAGAAGGCCCTCTACCGCGCCCAGGGCATCGTGGAGCGCAAGACGACGATGCCCATCCTCGCCAACGTGCTGCTCACGGCGAACAAGGGCAGCATCACGGTCACGGCCTTCGACCTGGACATCGGCATCGTGTCCGAGCACCCCGCGGACGTGTCCAAGCCGGGCGCCGTCACGCTGAGCGCGAAGTACGTCTTCGACATCGTGCAGAACCTCCCGGACGCGGAGGTCACGCTCAAGAAGCTGGCGAACAACTACGTCGACATCTCCTCCGGCTCCGCGCACTTCAAGATCGTCGGCATGGCCGCCGAGGAGTACCCGAAGCTGCCCAAGGAGGAGAACGCGCCGCTGGTGCAGATCTCCGGCAACGTCCTCCTGGAGATGATCAAGAAGACCCAGTTCGCCATCTCCAGCGACGAGACGCGCTACATCCTCAACGGCGTCTTCTTCGAGCCGCAGCAGAGCGGCAAGGTCCGCATGGTGGCCACGGACGGCCACCGGCTGTCGCTCATCGAGCGCGAGATGTCCGGCGACTTCAAGCTCAAGAGCGGCGTCATCATCCCGCGCAAGGGCCTGATGGAGCTCAAGCGCCTGCTGGACGAAGCCCCGGACGCCGAGTGCCACCTGGGGTTCGCGGAGAACTCGGCGCTGTTCAAGAAGCCGGGCCTCACCATGGTGATGCGCCTCATCGACGGGCAGTTCCCGGAGTACCAGCGCGTCATCCCCAAGGAGGGCGAGAAGGTCGTCCTCGTCCCGAAGGTGCGCCTGCTGGAAGGCCTCAAGCGCATTGCCCTGTTGTCCGCGGACAAGAGCAACGCCATCCGGATTGGTCTGGAGAAGGGCAAGCTGCTCATCACCGCCAGCAACCCGGACCTGGGTGAAGCGCGCGACGCGCTGGACGTGGACTACCAGGGCAACGACATCACCATCGGCTTCAACGCCCGCTACCTCATGGACGTGCTGGGCGTGACGGAGACGGACGAGGTCAGCTTCGAGCTGGGCGACGAGCACAGCCCGGGCGTGCTGCACGGCCCCGGCGACCGCAGCTTCACCGCCGTGGTCATGCCCATGCGCGTTTGAGCAGGGCTGCCGTCCACCTTCCCACGCCGGTCTCCGGGCACCGTTCCACGTTCGACGCTCCGCGCCATGGGGAGGCCTGCGCCCGGGGCGGCGGCTCCTTATGATGGGACCGTGGCCACCCGTCCGGATGATCTGAAAGCGCGGCTGGAGGACCGAGCGGACCTCCTGGAGGCCACGCGCCTGCGCTACCGCGCGCTCAAGGGTGTGCTGGAGTCCTTCTTCTGGAGGGACCGGATCCGCAACCACTTCGAGCTGCTGCGGGAAGTGTCCGCGGCCCAGCCGGAGGTGGACGCGACGCTGGCCGCGCTGCGACGCCGCGTGGAGGCGGAGGGCTGGCCGCGTGACGCGGCGCCCGTCCGGTTGATGCACGAGGTGGAGCGTCTGCTCGACGCGGTGGAGCGCGCGGCGGAGCGGCGGCTGTCCTCGGTGTCGGAGGATGAAGCGGAGGACCTGCCCGACACGCTGGGGGCGCGGCTGTTGCGCCTGGAGACGGAGGTGCTGGACGCGGCGCCATTCCTGGGCGGGCGCGTCTGGGCGCAGGCGGTGGAGCTGTTGCCGCGCAACCTGCCGGAGCTGCGCGCCGCGTGCGCCGCGGGCGAGGTGTTCGAGCGCGTGTTCAAGCGCCCCGTGACGGAAGGGGCGCAGGCGTTCTCCGATGACGAGGCGCGGGAGCTGGCCCGGGCGCTGCCGCTGGGGGCCGCCGCGCTGGTGGCGCTGTGGGAGCGGCTGGAGCGCTACGACAGCCGGGGGCGGGTGAAGGACTTCCTCCAGCGGCGCATGCGCCGGGCGCCCACGCGGGTGGCGCGCAGCGGACCGGAGCTGCTGTTGCACGCGGCCTTCTGGCACGACGTGGCGCGTGTGCGCGTGCGCGCGGTGCTGGAGGCGGAGCTGGCCCCGGTGGTGCCGCGCGAGCCGGAGCTGCCCGCGCTGTTGTCCTGGCGGGCCGCGCTGTCGGAGGACCCGGCGCTGCGGCTGTCCGCGCGGAGCGTCCTCACGGAAGGGCGCGCGGGGCTGGTGGAGACGGCGGCGGCGCTGGCGGCCCTGTCGCGCGAGCGGCCCCGGGGCGCGTGGAGTGAAGAGGTCGCGTGGGCGCGGCTGGAGCAGGCCGCGCAGCGGGCGCGCACGGAGGAGGGGCCGGAGGCGGAGGCCCTGCGGGACGCCCTGCGCCTCTTCGTGATGTTGAGGGGGCAGGCGCGCACGCCCGCGCGGCTGTTCTCGCCGGAGCACGCGAGGCCCGCTGGGGGCGACGTGGCGCGAAACCGGGACCTGGTGGCGCTGGTGCAGGCGGCGCGTCACGCGGCGCTGCGGCAGGACGGCTGAAGACAGACACCGGTTTGGGGTGGGTGGAAGGCTTCTGTTAGGTTGGGTGGGCCGTCTCCTTTTCCGGTTGTCACCCCGCCCATGACCCAGCCTGTTCCTCCGCCTGCCTCCGACGAGGCATCGCTGCAGTTCGACCGCGCCGAGTTCACCGAAGCCCCCTCGGCGACGAAGTGCTCCTTCTGTGAGCGCGCCATCCAGAGCGTCTACTTCGAGGCGAACCAGCGCCTGCTGTGCCCCGATTGCCGCGAGGGGGTGGAGGCGGCGATGACGGGCGGTTCGAAGTCGAAGCGCTTCGTGACGGCGTCGGTGTTTGGCTTTGGCGCGGCCATCGCGGGGGCGCTGGTGTATTGGGTGGTGAGCCTGACGGGCTACAACATCGGCCTCATCGCCATCCTGGTGGGGTGGATGGTGGGCACGGCGGTGTTCAAGGGCTCGGAGTCGCGCGGCGGTTGGGTCTACCAGGCGCTCGCGGTGGGGCTGACGTACTTCGCGGTGGCGGGCTCGCTGGCGCCGGATGTCTACAAGGAGCTCACCACGCAGCCGCCGGCTGAATTCGCGGAGGGCACTCCGGGGGAAGAAGCGGCGGCGCCATCCCAGGCGGGCAACGTGATCCTCGCGGGAGTCATCTCCGTGGCGGCGCCGGTGATTGTCGGAATCAACAGCCCCATCTCCGGGCTCATCTACGGCTTCGCGCTGTTCGAGGCGTGGCGCCGCACGAAGCGGACGGAGCTGAACATCGCGGGGCCGTTCAAGCTGCAGGAGGCATCCGCGGAAACGGAGGCGGCGCCCTCGGAGCAGGAGCGGTCCGTTGGCTGAAGCGCTCGCGGTTTCGCTCCTCACGCAGCGCTGTGAGGGGTGTGGTTCGGAGCTCGCGCCCCGGCTGCTCACCTGTCCGTCGTGCCGGAAGCTGGTGCACGGCAAGCGGCTGACGCAGCTGGCGGCGGACGCGCAGTCGGCGGTGGAGCGGGGTGCGCCGCTGGAGGCGCTGGCGCTGTGGCGCGAGGCCCTGGACCTGCTGCCGCCGGGCTCGGCGCAGCACGCGCAGGTGACGGCGCGGGTGACGGCGCTGAGTCAGCAGGCGGACGCGCAGGGCCTGGCGGTGCCGCTGGCGGAGGCGGAGCGCAAGCGGTCCGGCATGCCGAAGCTGCTGGCCAGCATGGGCGCGGTGGGCCTGATGCTGTGGAAGTTCAAGTTCGTGCTGGCGCTGCTCCTGGGCAAGGGGAAGCTGCTGCTGCTGGGGCTCACGAACGCGACCACGCTGTTCTCCATGCTGTTCGCGATGAGCGTGTACTGGTCTCTGTGGGGCTGGAGCTTCGCGGTGGGGCTGGTGGCGTGCATCTACGTGCACGAGATGGGGCACGTGGCGTCGCTGCGCCGGCTGGGGATGAAGGCGGACGCGCCCATGTTCATCCCGGGCCTGGGCGCGTTCGTGCGCCTGAAGCAGGTGCCGGTGGATGAGCGCGAGGACGCGCGCGTGGGCTTGGCGGGGCCCATCTGGGGCAGTGCCGCGGCGGTGGTGGTGTTTGTCGCGGCGGTGCTGACGGGATGGAAGGCGCTGGGCGCCATCGCGCACGCGGCGGCCTGGCTGAACCTATTCAACCTGGTACCGGTGTGGCAGCTGGACGGGTCGCGAGGGTTCCGGGCGCTGGCGCGCAAGCAGCGGTGGCTGGCGGTGGCGGTGCTGGGCGCGACGTGGTTCCTCACGGGAGAGAACCTGTTCCTGCTCATCGGAGCGGTGGCGGCGTTCCGCGCCCTGCTCACGCCCGCGTCTGAGAAGGGCGACCTGCGCACGCTGGTGGAGTACAGCGCGCTGGTGGTGGGACTGGGAGCCCTGGGCTGGGCCGCGCAGCACTGGACGGGGGCCGCGGCGGGGCTGTGAGGCGCGTAGCCCCGTGCGCAGTCCTCATGTTGCTCACGGCCTGCGCTGGCGGAGGCTCACGGCGCTCCGCGCACGGTGATCTGCGCTTCGTGGACACGGAGACCGCCGCGAAGCTGCGGCATGCGGCCTGGGTCGCCGAGCAGGGCGCCGCTCCCGCCACGGCCTCCGTTCTGGTCCAGGCCGCCCCGGTCATCCTCGGCTTGATGCAACAGGGTCACAGCGCGGATGAACTGGAGGAGCGCCTCGCGGAATGCGCCGCCCAGGCCGAGCGTCAGGGCAACGCACGTTTCTTCGATGGCCGTCCTCCGACGCGACAGGAGTGCCGCGAGGTGGTGGCGCGCGACCGCTGCGGCAACCCCATCACCCGGGCCATGCAACTGGGAAAGCAGAAGCACGTCTTGGTCCTCCAGTGCACGGAGGAAGTGCTCAAGGAGCTATGGGCCGCGCCCTACAGCATCGAGCAGCGCTATCGCTACTATCCGAATGCCCGGCTCGTGGAGACGATCAGCCGGGAGAAGGAAGCGCGGATGCTCGCCGAGGGTTGCACCGATGAGCTTCGGGGCACGATCAAGCCGGACCTCGTCCTCCATGCGGACCGCGACCTGCTCAAATCCGCGCTCACCTTGGACTTCAAGTTCCCCTGCCCTGAGGACAACAGGCCTCAGTGGACCGAGTATGGAGAGAGCAGTCCCTACGTCGGAAGAACGCAAGAGCAGGTCTATGAGGAGGCGCTCGGTGGTGACGCCTTGCTTGTTTCTCCTCGCCATGGAGTGGTGCCTCCGCCATGAGCGCGAACTTCCCCGTTCTTCGTCGTCATGACAGGGCTGGTACGGTCGTGGCCCGCGACGGTGTCGTGGTCTCGTTCTTCATGCCTCATGACCACAAGCTCGTGGCCCAGGTGTGCTGGCGGGCCCTGCAGACCTATCTTCGAGCTACGCCACCCCAATCACTGAGCTGGTACGGCGCGGCCGATGGGGACGTCCTTGAGCTGGATGCGGACGGATGGGAAGTCATTCGCAAGCGGATGGTGGATCAGCTCTCCCGCCTGGCCTGGCACGTTAGATTGTTCGACCTGCCTGGAGGAACCGGAGGGTACCAGTTCGAGTACCACAGTTGGCGGATCCAACGCCCGCTCTGCGCTGGGTCCAGCACCACGGTGTCCTTCACGTTCCCGACCGAATTCCTCCTGGAGCAGGGGCCCCAGCGGATGCGTGCCCTGGTGTTGGAGCTGGCTCGGGAACTGCCCTTCCATTTCGGCTACGCGAGCTTCGCCCTTGTCCCTCAAGATGGCTCCTGGGGCGTTGGGAAGTGGCAGGTCCTGGATGAATACTTCGCTCGCTACCTAGGTGTGGACCTGTCCTCGATCGCCAGGATCGGTTCCGTCATCGGAACCCACGCCCTGGGCGCGCACTGGCTCACCTTCCTGGGCCCACCGCTGCTGGACCGGCTCGGTGGCACCGAAGCGCTGCGGCAGGCACTGCCGTTCCCGGAGGTCTCCCTCCTCCCCATGGAACAGGAGCGCCTGCTACTGACCCTGAGCGAATGGCCGGACGCCTTCGACATCGAGAAGACAGCCATTCCGCCCCAGTACCGCGCCCTGGCCTGCTTGCTGAAACCCTTCATGTACGAGCCAGAAGCGGACGACGGGATCGGGAACTACCTGGACCGCTGGCGGCGACGGCTCTGTCCGTAGCCCTCCAGCCGAGGAAGCACCCCACATCCTGGCCCTGTCAGGGGATGCATGTAGTACGAAGCACTCCCCCTTCACGGTGACGCTGTGCGCCTCCTCTCGCTCCAGGTCCAGGACTTCCGCAACCTCCCGACGGTGCAGCTCGCACCCAGCCCTCACGCGACCATCGCCGTGGGCCAGAACGGGCAGGGGAAGACCAACCTCCTGGAGGCGCTCTACTTCCTCGCCACCCTCAAGCCCCTGCGCGCCGGGCGCCTCTCGGAGCTCGTCCGCTGGGGCTCCTCCGCCGCCCGTGTCACCGGCCGCTTCCTCCTCAAGGGGGCGGAGCGCGAAATCTCCGTCGAGGTCGGCGGCGGCACCCGCCAGGCCCTCGTGGACGGCAAGAAGGCCTCCAGCCTGGAGGACTACTTCGGCGGGGTCTCCGTCGTCGCCTTCACCCCGGATGACCTGGAGGTCATCAAGGGCGGCCCCGACGCGCGCCGCGCCTTCCTCGACCGCGCCGTGTTCAACCGCTTCCCCGCCTTCCTCAAGGAAAGCCGCGAGTACGCCCGCGCCCTCAAGAACCGCAACCGCCTGCTCCGCGACGGCGCCTCCGTCGACGCCGCGTACCTCGACGCGTACGACGAGACCCTCGCCCGCGCGGGCGCTCGCCTCTATGCCCGCCGCCGCTCGCTGATGGCCGAGCTCGCGCCCCGCGCCCAGGCCACCTTCGCGTCCATCGGCCGCACCGCCGACCCCGCCGTCTACGGCTACCACCCCGCGCACCTGGGCGCCGACTTCGCCCACGCCGACGAGGCCGCGCTCGCCTCCGCCCTGCGCGAGGCCCTGGCCGCGCGCCTGCGACGCGACCTGGACCGCGGCTTCACCTCCGTGGGCCCGCACGTGGACGATGTCTCCGTGACGCTGGGCGGCCGCAGCGCTCGCGCCTACGCGAGCCAGGGGCAGCAGCGCGCCCTGGTGCTGGGCTGGAAGATCGCGGAGATTGAAAACCTGGAGGCCTCCATGGGCTTCCT
The DNA here is from genome assembly GCF_003612165.1 of Corallococcus aberystwythensis. Lineage (GTDB taxonomy): Bacteria > Myxococcota > Myxococcia > Myxococcales > Myxococcaceae > Corallococcus > Corallococcus aberystwythensis. The sequence continues at coordinate 12,421 of NZ_RAWK01000086.1, forward strand.
CCCCCTGCTGCTGCTGGATGACGTCTCCAGCGAGCTGGACCCCGAGCGCAATGCCTATCTCATGGGCTACCTCGCCCGGAGCGGCGCGCAGGTCTTCCTCACCACCACCGACGCGGGGCTCGTGCGAGCCGCCGCCGCCAGTGACACCCTCTGGCTCACCGTCCACGCGGGACAGGTGGCCACCGAAGCGCCGTCACAACCCTAGTGCACCCGCCGCCGCTGCCAGGGCCAGTGCACCGGCCCCCGGCGCGCGTGGCGGTGGGGCAATTCCTGCCGCGTCACGTGCCCGAAGTACTCGAAGCGGAACTCCGCCCAGAGCAGCCCGAATGCCACCGCGAACAGGAACACCGCCAGCGTCAGCCACCACACGGTGCCTGTCGCCAGCGCGGCGATGAACAACACCCCCAGCGCCGCGGAGGCCCCCAGCGACACGTCCCGCAGGCGCTTCGACTCGCTGAACGCCATTCCCATCGCCAGCACGGAAATGGCCAACAGCGGCCACGCCAGCCAGTACGCCGTGCGCGCGTACAGATTGGCAATCGATAGCAGGAACAACCCGAATCCAAATATGGCCAGTCCGCCGTCCATCGAATCCTCCTCGTGAGAATCCCCCGGCTCCCGTCTGAACATGGGATCTCCTCATGCCACCGGACACCTGACCTCCCTCTTCCGTCCGGAGCCCTCTCGGGGTGCCGGGCCCTCGTCCGGCGCGCGTCCGTGAGTCGACGTTCGCTCCGACGAAGTTCTTGCGGACCCGCCGAGCGTGCACCATGACGTGCACGCCGTCCCACCGGGCCCCTCCGGGACGAACGAAATGGTGCCATGCCGCGCTTGTTGCTGACGCTCGTGCTGTCCGGCCTCCTCGCGGGGTGCCACCGCGCGACGTTCGAGGACTCGGTGCTCCAGAAGTCCGACGTGAAGTACCGCGTCGGACCGCTGTCCAACTCCGTCTGGGAGCGCCGCGGCTTCGACGACAACGACCTGGCCTTCGTGGAGCGCGGTGACACCGGGCGCGTCATCGCCACCAACTCCACCTGCAAGGACCACGACGACCCGTCCCTCCAGGTCCTCACGAAGCACCTGCTCATGGGCTTCACGGAGCGCCAGGACCTGGGCCAGCGCAGCTTCACCCTGGACGGCCGTGAGGCCCTGCGGAGCCGCTACGTCGCGAAGCTCGACGGCGTGCCCATCTCGCTGGAGCTGGTGGTCCTCAAGAAGGACAACTGCGTCTTCGACTTCAGCTACGTCGCCCCCGTGGGCACCGCCGATGCGCGCATGGCGGACTTCGAAAGCCTCTTCCAGGGCTTCAGCGCGGAGCGCCAGCGATGATGCCCGGAGCGCGCATCGCGGGGCACGGCCCCAGCCTCAAGGAGCGCCTGAAGGAGCGCATGGAGTCCCTGGGCGCCCTGTCCGTCATGACGGGCCAGGTGTTCAGCCGTGCCGTGCGCCCGCCGTATGACTGGGCCAGCCTCGTCTTCCACACCGAGTCGCTGGGCGTGCGCTCGCTGCCCATCGCGCTGCTCACCGCGACGTTCGCGGGGCTCGTCATCTCCTTGCAGTTCGGCTACTTCCTCGCCCGCTTCGGCGTGCAGTACACCGTGGGCCGCGTCGTCATCCTCACGCTGTTCCGCGAGCTGGCGCCCGTGCTCACCGCCCTCACCGTGGGCGCGCGCATCGGGTCCGGCATCGCCGCGGAGCTGGGCTCCATGACCGTGACGGAGCAGGTGGACGCCATCCGCGCGCTGGGCGCGGATCCGTTGCGCAAGCTGGTGGTGCCGCGCGTGTTCGCGTGCCTCATCGTCATGCCGGTGCTCACCGTGTTCTCGGACGTGGTGGGCCTGGTGGGCGGCGCGCTGGTGGTGAAGTCCCAGTACGGCATCTCCCTGGACCAGTTCTTCCAGGGGGCGCTGGACGCGGTGCTGATGGGTGACTTCGTCTCCGGCGTCATCAAGGGCGCCGTGTTCGGGCTCATCATCGGCCTGGTGGGTTGCTTCAAGGGGCTGGCGGTGGAGGGCGGCACGGAAGGCGTGGGCCGCGCCACCACGCAGACGGTGGCCATCACCTCCGTCACCGTGTGCCTCGCGGACTTCTTCATCACGAAAATCACGCTCTACTTCTGAAGCCGCCCGCACCATGCGCAAGGCCCGCTCCGCTCACGCCGACCCCGCAGTCCCTTTCGCGTTCCGCAAGCCCACGCCGGGCGAGGAGCTCATCCGCTTCGACGGACTCATCAAGCAGTTCGGTGCCAAGCGCATCTACGACGGCGTGGACCTGGACGTGCGCGCCGGGGAGACGCTCGTCGTGCTGGGCGGCTCCGGCGTGGGCAAGAGCGTGCTGCTCAAGTGCCTCATCGGCCTGATGCACCCGGACGGCGGCAGCGTCCTCTTCGAAGGCTACGACGTCGCGAAGTTCTCCGAGGAGCAGTTCCTGGAGGTGCGCAAGCACGTGGCCATGGTGTTCCAGGGCGCGGCGCTGTTCGACTCGCTCAGCGTGGCGGAGAACGTGGCGTATCCGCTGCGTGAGCACTTCAAGAAGATGACGCGCGCGGAAATCAACAAGCGCGTGGCGGAGAAGCTGGAGCTGGTGGACCTGCCCAACACGGAGAAGCTGATGCCGTCGGACCTGTCCGGCGGCATGCGCAAGCGCGTGGGCCTGGCGCGCGCCATCGCCACGGACCCGGAGGTCATCCTCTGGGACGAGCCCACGACGGGCCTGGACCCCGTCACCACGCAGACCATCAACGAGTTGATTGATTCGATGAAGCAGCGCCTGGGCGCGACCTCCATTGTCGTCACGCACGACATGGTGAGCGCCTTCGTGCTGGCCGACCGGATGGCCATGCTGGCCAACCGCAAAATCGTCCAGGTGGGCACCCCGGAGGAGATGCGCCGCTCCCAGGTGCCGGAGGTGCGCGCCTTCATCGACGCGCGCCGCCTGGAGCTGAACCCCCGGGGAACACCATGAGTCTCTTCACCTCGACCTCGAAGGAAAAGCGCCTGGCCGTGCGCGCGGGCCTCTTCGTCGCCGTCGGCCTCGCGGTGGCCGGCGTCGTCGTCTTCTTCATCGGCCGCGAGTCCAACCTCTTCCAGCGCCAGGTCATCTTCCACGCCTACTTCACGAGCGTGGACGGCCTGAGCGACCAGTCCCCCGTGTGGATTGGCGGCCTGAAGGTGGGCCGCGTGAACAGCGTGTCCTTCTCCCCGGACCTGAAGGACAGCCGCCTGCAGGTGGAGTTCCAGGTGGCCAGCGCCTACGCCAACCGCGTGCGCGCGGACTCCGTCGCCAAGCTCACCAGCATGGGCGTGCTGGGCGACAAGGCGGTGGACATCTCCCTGGGCAGCGCGGACCAGCCCGCCGTGGAGCCCGGCGGCGTCGTCCAGTCCAGCAGCGGCGGGGACCTGTCCAAGCTGATGTCCAGCGCCGGCCGCGTGATGGAGAACTCGGTCGAAATCAGCGAGTCCCTCAAGCAGGCCGTGAAGGTCTACACGAACCCGGAGCTGTCCAAGGACCTGGCCAGGAGCGTCGCGTCGCTGCGCTCCATCATGGAGGAGGTGGAGAAGGGCAACGGCGCCCTGCACGCCCTCATCTACGACCCGCGCACGGGCCAGGAGGTGAACACGCTCTTGGCCAACGCGTCCGGCGCCGCGAAGCGCATGGACGGAGCCCTGGGCCACGTGGAGGCCATCCTGGGCGAGGTGCGCCGCGGGGATGGCACCGCGCACGCGCTCATCTACGGCCAGGACGGCGCGGTGGCCATGCGCGAACTGGGCGAGGCCGCCAGCCAGCTCGCGGGCCTGCTGGAGGACGCGAAGAAGAGCCCCAACGGCGCCGTGCACCAGCTGGTCTACGGCGACGCGAAGGGCATGTTCGCGGACCTGGGCAGCGCCGCCGCGGACATCAAGACCATCACCGCCACCGTGGCCAAGGGCGACGGCACCCTGGGCGCGCTCGTCAACGACCCCACCGTCTATGACGACCTGCGCGAGGTGCTGGGCAACGTGAAGCGCAACCGCATCCTCCGCGCGCTGGTGCGCTTCTCCGTGAGCAACAATGAGTCCCTGGACCAGGTGGGAGCCCCGCAGACAGCGCCCACGCCGCTCACGCCCGCCGCCGAACCCGCGGCCCCCGCGCAACCCGCCGCCGCGCCCGCCACGCCTTCCTCAACGCCCTGAGCCGTCCGGCCGCGTCAGGGATTGACCGGATGCGACATCGTGAGACCAGCAAATGCTTCACAGATTTCAGAGACCGCCTGTGTATTGACTCTGGAGTCACTGAAGCCGTATTCCCGTCTCCCCTACTTTTCTAGGAGTTGGGAACAATGCTTCGTTTCGTCGCGCAGCGCAGTGGCCGTGTCGCGGTGGTCCTTGGCACCCTGATGTCCCTCGCGGGCTGTAACAGCAACGCTCCGGCCCCCGAGGAGCAGACTCCCGCTCCCGCGGAGGAGACCACCAACACGCAGGCCATTCCGCACCGTGGCTGTGCGACCATCGAGCCGTCCGCCGACGAGAAGCTGGAGATCGAAGCGGCGATCGCGGGCCATGTGTCGGCCAAGCGCGCGGTGGGCTCCGTGAACGTGCCCGTGTACTTCCACGTCATCCGCAAGGGGACGGGCGTGGCCAACGGCGACGTTCCGGACTCGCAGATCACCGCGCAGATGAACGTGCTGAACGCGGCGTACGCCAACACCCCGTTCAAGTTCACGCTGGCCGGCACGGACCGCACGACCAACGCGACCTGGTTCGCCCTGGCGCAGGGCAGCACCAACGAGAAGAACATGAAGAACACCCTGCGCAAGGGTGGCAAGGAGTCGCTGAACATCTACACCGCGAACCTGTCCGGCGGCCTGCTGGGCTGGGCGACCTTCCCCTCCAGCTACACCAGCCAGCCGAAGATGGACGGCGTGGTCATGCTGTACAGCAGCGTCCCCGGCGGCACCGCGTCCCCCTACAACCTGGGTGACACCGGCACGCACGAGGTCGGTCACTGGGTGGGCCTGTACCACACGTTCCAGGGCGGCTGCTCCGCCTCGGGTGACTCCGTCAGCGACACGCCTCCGGAGGCCTCGCCCGCGTACGGCTGCCCCGCTGGCCGTGACACCTGCTCCGGTGGCGGCGCGGACCCCATCTACAACTTCATGGACTACACCGACGACAGCTGCATGAACCAGTTCACCGCCGGCCAGAGCGCCCGCGCGGACAGCCTCACCGCGACGTACCGCTAAAATCACGCCGGCCCGTGGCCGATGTGCCGACGCCGGGGTCCCCGTTCAGGGGGCTCCGGCGTTTTCCATTTTCTGGGATGAAACACTGACAGGCCGTCTCCCGGCCCTGTGACGCTTGGTCTGTCTTTGGTGTTTTACCGAGAGTGGAACTTTTGCGCGTGCGTTGACTTGCGCTGTTTCATCCCTGTATCAACGTTTCACCCATTTTCTGAGGAGCTGGGAAACAATGCTTCGTTTCGTCGCGCAGCGCAGTGGCCGTGTCGCGGTGGTCCTTGGCACGCTGATGTCTCTGGCGGGTTGCAGCAGCAACGTCCCGGCTTCCGAGGAGCAGGCCCCGACGGAGGAGACCGCCGCCCAGGCGATTCCGCACCGCGGTTGCGCCACCATCGAGCCGTCGGCCGATGAGAAGCTGGAGATTGAAGCGGCGCTGGCGGCCCGTGGCGTGCACGCGAAGCGCGCGGTGGGCTCCGTGAACGTGCCCGTGTACTTCCACGTCATCAACAGCGGCACGAGCATCGCCAGCGGCAACATCCCGGACTCGCAGATCACCTCGCAGATGAACGTGCTGAACGCGGCGTACGCCAACACCCCGTTCAAGTTCACGCTGGCCGGCACGGACCGCACCACGAACAGCCAGTGGTTCGCGCTGGGTTCGGGCTCCTCGGCGGAGAAGAAGATGAAGGCCGCGCTGCGCAAGGGCGGCCCGGAGTCGCTGAACATCTACACCGCCAACCTCAAGGGCGGCCTGCTGGGCTGGGCGACCTTCCCCTCCAGCTACACCAGCCAGCCGAAGATGGACGGCGTGGTCATGCTCTTCAGCAGCGTCCCCGGCGGCACGGCGTCCCCCTACAACGAGGGCGACACGGCGACCCACGAGGTCGGCCACTGGCTGGGCCTGTACCACACGTTCCAGGGCGGCTGCGCCAACCCGGGTGACTCCGTCAGCGACACGCCTCCGGAGGCCTCGCCCGCGTACGGCTGCCCCGCCAACCGCGACACCTGCGCCGGCGGCGGCGCGGACCCCATCTACAACTTCATGGACTACACCGACGACAACTGCATGAACCAGTTCACCGCCGGTCAGGTCACGCGCGCGGACAGCCTCACCGCGACGTACCGCTAGTCAGCGCCTTCGCTTCCTGAAGCACCCGACGCCGGAGTCCCTTCTGCACGGGGGCTCCGGCGTCTTCCTTTTCCTGCGTGGACAAGCCGGGCCCGCGCTGGCCACAGTGGGGGACCGCCCTCCGCTCTTTCGGAGGGGGCTTCCAGAGGGAGTGGCGCCGTGCGAGACCTGTTGATGATTCCCGGGCCGGTGGACGTGGACGCGGACGTGTTGCAGGCGCTGTCGGCGCCGGTGCCCGGGCACCTGGACCCGGGCTTCATCGCCACCTTCGGCCGGGCCCTGAAGCGCCTGCGCGAGGTGTCGCTCGCCCCCGGCGCGCAGCCCTTCGTCGTCTCCGGCAGCGGCACGCTGGCCATGGAGCTCGCCGTGGCCAACCTCATCGAGCCCGGCGACCGCGCGCTGGTGGTGAACACCGGCTACTTCAGCGACCGCATGGCCCACATCCTGGAGCGCCACGGCGCGAAGGTGACGCACGTGCGCGCGGAGGCCGTGGGCGGTGCCCCGGACGTGGCGCGGGTGGAGGCGGAGCTGCGCGGCGGCGGCTTCAAGCTGATGACCGTCACCCACGTGGACACCTCCACCGCGGTGCTCGCGCCCGTGGAGCCGCTGGTGAAGGCCGCGCGCGAACACGGCGTCCTGGCCGTGGTGGACGGCGTGTGCGCCACCGCCGGAGAGGCCTTCCACCAGGACGCGTGGGGCGCGGACGTGTACCTCACCGCCAGCCAGAAGGCGGTGGGCGTGCCCCCGGGCCTGGCGCTGCTCACGGTGAGCCCCCGCGCGCTGGCCGCGTGGAGGGCGCGCAAGGCCCCCGTCGCCAGCGTGTACGCGGACTGGGCGGAGTGGCTGCCGGTGATGGAGGCCTACGAGTCCGGCAAGCCCGCCTACTTCGCCACCCCGCCCACCTCCCTGGTGTGCGCGCTGGACGTGAGCCTGGGACAGATTCTCGCGGAGGGCATGGAGGCCCGCTTCGAGCGCCACCGCCGCATGGCCCGCGCCTTCCGCGCCGCCTGGAGCGCGCTGGGGCTGCGCCCCGTCCCCACCTCGGAAGCCGTGGCCGCCAACACCCTGAGCGCCGTGTACTACCCGGACGGCGTGGACGCGTCGCTCGTGGGCCGCGTGAAGGCGCAGGGGGTGGCCATCGCCGGCGGCCTCCACCCGGAAATCAAGACGCGCTACTTCCGCGTGGGCCACATGAACCGCGTCAGCGCCGGGGACGTGCTCGTCACCGTGGGCGCCATCGAGCGCGCCCTCCATGCCGCCGGCCACCGCGCCGCCGCCGCTGGAACCGCCGTCGCCGCCGCCCAGGCCGCCCTCGCTGGATAGCGGCGGGGTGAGGGCCCTGACCCCCATTTGTTTCTCAGGCCACAAGAAATCTCGTCCGGGCTCCCATTAGATTTGTGTAAGCTGGTGGATAATGGCAGGTACTTCCTGGCTTACGGGGATTTCTTGCCGTTCTGGCGGAATTATGTGATTGGGCTGCACGGTGTGAGCGGGGCGTGGGCCCCGGCACCTGTGAGGGGGAAGGGCTGCGCTGGCGCAACGGGACCCGTGGAACGGGTGGGCCGATGCCAGCGCCTGATGTGGGAGGTCGGTATGGATCGCGGACCGGTGGAAGGTTCGTCGAGGGCGGCGGGCAGGGCGGATGAGAGCGCGGCGTGGCACCTGACGGAGCGGTGCCTGGCCGCGACCCCGGAAGACGGCGCCCGGGGGATGTTCTTCCAGGGCGTGGTGGGGGTGGTGAACTTCCTCCAGGGCGAGGCGGCCGGGGCGAGGTGCCTGGCGGCGTCCGGCCTGCAGGAGCTGAACACCGCGGAGCTGTACCCGGTGACGCGCTTCCTGGAGATGTCCGCCGAGGCGACGCGGCTCTTGCGTCCCCAGCTGGGGGATTGGGCCCAGTCGCTGCGCTACATCGGGACGCAGGCCACGGTGGACTTCCTGTCCTCCATGTTCGGCCGGGACCTGATGCAGGCGGCCGGCCGCAACCCCCGGAAGATGCTGCATCACATGATCGAGAACTACCGCGTCGCGGTGAGCTACGGCGAGCGCAGCGTGCTCTGGACGGGGGACAACAGCGCCCGCTTCGTGATGCGCCGGGACTTCATGCCCGCGCCCTACCACGAGGGGGTGCTCCAGGCCGCCCTGGAGGCGGTGGGAGCCCAGGACGTCCAGGTGCACGGGCGTCAGCTGTCCCTGCTGGACACCGAATACGACGTTTCCTGGTAGTCCGGGGGACCCCACCCGCTGCGTGGGGTGTTGTCGCGGGACGTTCACCAGCCACCGCTCGGCGCTGAACGTCCGACATTTCTCCCGCTGGCGTGACAGGCAAGGCCACTAGCATGGGGAAGAGGCCCACACCCCATGGGAGGCGTCACGCGAATGGAGACAGGCGGGGCCCGGGTATGACGCCCTTCCGGCTGTTGCTGGTGGAGGACAGCGTCAATGACGCGGCGCTGGTGACAGCGGAGCTGGAGGGGGCGGGCTACCGGCCCACGACGCGGCGCGTGGACACGCTGGAGGCGCTGCGCGACGCACTGGGCACCGGGGACTGGGACCTGGTGCTGTGTGACTACCGGCTGCCGGGCTTCACCGCGCTGGACGTGCTCTCGCTCCTGCATGCGCGGGGGCGGGACGTGCCGCTCATCGTCCTGTCCAGCCAGCTGAGCGAGGAGCAGGCCGTCACGCTGATGAAGGCGGGCGCGCGCGACTGCTTCTCCAAGGACCGGATGGCCCGGCTGGGCCCGGCGGTGGCGCGCGAGCTGGAGGAGACGCGCGTGCGGCGCGAGCGCGAGCGGGCGGAGGTGGACCGCGACATCCTGGCCCGGGCCAGCGAGCTGCTCACCGCGTCCCTGGAGCAGGCGGCGCGGTTGGACCAGCTGGTGCAGCTGATGGTCCCCCGGGTGGCGGACTGGTGCGCCTTCTTCCTCCAGGACCCGGACCAGGGCGGCCTGCGGCTGGTGGCGCTGGCGCACCCGGACGCCACGCGGCGCGCCCATGCCTGGAAGCTGGACCAGCGCTTCCCGCTGGACCCCCAGGCCGCCGCGGGCCCCTCGCACGTGCTGCGCACCGGCCAGCCGGAGTTCATCCCGGACGTGCGCAAGCGCCCGGAGCCCATCACGAAGGACGCGGCGCACCAGCGCGCCATCGAAGGGCTGGGGCTGCGCTCGGTGGTGAACGTGCCCCTGCCTGGCAGCGAAGGCCGGCTGGGCGTGCTGTCCATGGGCACGCTGGGCGAGCGCACCCTGGCGCCGGTGGACCTGTCGCTGGCGCAGGAGCTGGCGCGCCGGACGGGGCTGGTGCTGGAGAACGCCCGGCTCTTCCAGGAGGCGCGTGAAGCCGTGCGCCTGCGCGACGAGTTCCTCACCGTGGCCGCGCACGAACTGCGCACGCCGCTCACCACGCTGCGGCTGCAGCTGGGCACGCTGTTGCAGCGCACGGAGGTGCACCACCTGGAGCCGGAGGTCGTCACGCGCCTGGAGCGAAGCGTGCGCCAGGTGCGCCGGCTGGGCACGCTGGTGGAGGGCCTGCTGGACGTGTCACAGCTGTCCAGCGGTGAGCTGTCGCTGATGCCCGAGCGCTTCGACCTGGAGGAGCTGGTCTCCGAAGTGCTGGAGCGCTACCAGGCGGAGGCCCGCGCGGCCGGGTGTGAGCTGCGTCAGTCCCCCCGCCGCGGTCTCTGGGGGACGTGGGACCGGCTTCGGGTGGACCAGGCGGTGGCGGCGTTGATATCCAACGCGCTCAAGTTCGGTCCGGGACGGCCGGTGGAGGTGGACGTGGGGCGGGAGGGCGGCTTCGCGCGCATCCAGGTGCGCGACCGGGGCATCGGCGTGCCCGTGGACCAGGTGGAGCGCATCTTCGAGCGCTTTGGCCGCGCCGTCAGTTCGCATTCGTATGGAGGCCTGGGCCTGGGGCTGTACCTCGCCCGCCGCGCGGCGGAAGCGCACGGCGGACGGGCCTGGGCGGAGCCTGCCGCGGGAGAGGGCGCGCGCTTCACGCTGGAGCTGCCGCTGGAGAAGGAGACGCGCGAGTGAGCCGGCCGCTGTTGGTGGTGGATGACGACACGGACCTGCGGGAGGCGCTGGAGGAGGTCCTGCGCGACGCGGGCTACACCGTGCTGGGGGCGGGCAACGGCCTGCAGGCGCTGGAGGTGCTCCGCAAGGAGTCGGTCCCGCCGGCCCTGGTGCTGCTGGACATGATGATGCCGGTGATGGACGGCGCGACGTTCGGCCGCCAGATGCGCCAGGTGGAAGCGTGGCGGGACATCCCCGTGCTCGTCTTCTCCGCCTCCGCCAACGCCCGCCAGGTCGCGGAGGAGATGGGCGCCTGCAGCTACCTGCGCAAGCCGGTGGACGTGGAGACGCTGCTCAAGGCCGTGGCGGCCCACAAGGTGCCCGAAGTCGCCTGACCGCCGCCGGGCTGCCTGCCCACGCGTGCGTTGACGCTTCGCGCAGGGTCTTGGTAAGTGCATCCTTAACACTTTTCAAGCGAGGCCTGTCAGATGAACCCCCACATGCTCGCCCAGCTCCTGGTCCAGCTCATCGTCATCATCGGAGTGTCGCGGCTGATTGGCCGGGGCGCACGCTGGCTGGGGCAGCCCCTGGTCATCGCGGAGGTGGTGGCGGGCATCGCGCTGGGCCCGTCGCTGCTGGGCTGGCTGGCGCCGGACGCGATGCACTGGCTGTTCCCGCCGGAGTCCATGCCGTTCCTGAAGATGCTGGCCGAGGTCGGGCTGGTGCTCTTCATGTTCCTCATTGGCCTGGAGCTGGACCCGAAGCTCTTGAAGGGGCGGGGCCACGCGTCGGTGGCCATCAGCCACTCGAGCATCGTCGTCCCGTTCGCCCTGGGCGCGGCGGCGGGCGCGCTGTGGCTGTACAAGTCGCTGTCCAGCCCGGACGTGCCGTTCTCCTCGTTCGTGCTGTTCATGGGCGTGTCCATGAGCATCACGGCCTTCCCGGTGCTGGCGCGCATCCTCACCGAGCGCGGGCTGATGCAGTCGAAGCTGGGCGCCATCGCCATCGCGTGCGCGGCGGTGGATGACGTGACGGCGTGGTGCATCCTGGCGTTCGTGGTGTCGCTGGTGCGCGCGTCGGACCTGGCGCACGCGGGGCTCACCACGCTGTTCGCGCTGCTCTACATCGGCTTCATGTTGCTGCTGGTGAAGCCGTTCCTCGCCCGGCTGGGCGCGCGCGTGGCCAACCGCGAGGGCCTCACGCAGAACGTGGTGGCCATCACGCTCATCCTCCTGCTCGCGTCCGCGTGGACCACCGAATACATCGGCATCCACTCGCTCTTTGGCGCCTTCATGTTCGGCGCGGTGATTCCCAAGGAGGGCGGGCTGGCGGCGGCGCTGGCGGAGAAGCTGGAGGACGTGGCGGTCGTACTGCTGCTGCCCGTGTTCTTCGCCTTCAGCGGCCTGCGCACGCAGATGGGCCTGCTGGACACCCCGGAGGCGTGGCTCACGTGCGGCGTCATCATCGTCCTCGCGTGCCTGGGCAAGTTCGGCGGCAGCGCGGTGGCCGCGCGCCTCACGGGCCTGCGGTGGAAGGAGGCGGGCGCCATCGGCGTCCTGATGAACACGCGCGGCCTGATGGAGCTCATCGTGCTCAACCTGGGCCTGGACCTGGGCGTCATCTCGCCCACGCTCTTCACGATGATGGTCATCATGGCCCTGGTCACGACCTTCATGACCACGCCGCTCCTGCGCCTGCTGTATTCGCCGGAGGACCTGGCGCGCGAACGGCTGGTGCAGACGCCGGAGGCGCCGCTGCCCCCGTCCGCGTACACGGTGCTGCTGTGCGTGTCTCACGGGCAGGCCGGCCCGGGCATGGCGGTGCTGTCGCGCGCGCTGGCGGGCGAGCGCAACGAGGCGAACCTCTACGCCCTGCACCTCTTGTCCCCGGAGCGCTCGCTCAAGGCCCGCGCGGACGAGGCGCTGGACCCGTCCGCGGCGTCCGGCGGCGCGCTGGCGCCCCTGGTGGGACGCGCGGAGAAGCTGGGGCTGTCCCTGCGCACGCTGTCGTTCGTGTCGTCGGAGCCCGCGCGGGACATCTGCCGCACGGCGCAGGCGAAGCGCGCGGACCTGGTGCTGCTGGGCTGGCACAAGCCGCTGTTCAGCCAGACGGTGCTGGGCGGAACGGTGCATGAAGTGATGCAGGAGGCGGGCGGCACGGTGGCGGTGCTGGTGGACCGGGGCCTGTCGCAGGTGCGCCGGGTGCTGGTGCCCTTCGTGGGCAGCCGGCATGACCGGGCGGCGCTGGGCCTGGCGCGGCGGCTGGTGAAGCAGGCCGGCGCGGAGGTGACGGTGCTGCACGTGACGTCCCCCGAAGGCGCGGGCGCGGGCCGGGCGCAGGTGGAGGAGCTGTTCCCCGCGGACGAGGGCGCCGCCGTGAAGCTCAAGGTGGTGCGCCACGCGTCGCCGGAAGAGGCAGCGCTGGAAGAGGCGAAGGCGGGTTACGACCTCGTGGTGGTGGGCCTGGGGGCCGAATGGGGTCTGGAAGACCGGTTGTTCGGCGTGCAGCGCGAGCGCATCGTTCGCGACGCGCCCGGCTCGCTGCTGCTCGTGCGTCACCCGGAGGGGGCGACGGTGCTGGCCCAGACGCCGGAGGGAGCCCGGACCCAGGGCTCGTCCCCGGAGACGACGCCGTCCGTCGGCGCGCGGAGCTGAGCGCCATGCACCTGGGAGCCACGCTGCGCCTGCTGCGGGTGGACGCGGGCCTGTCCCTGCGCGACCTGGCGCGCCGCATCGGCGTGTCCAGCGCGTACCTGAGCCGCGTGGAGAACGGCGTGGACGCGCCGCCCACGCAGGAGCGGCTGACGGCCATCGCCCGGGAGCTGGACGTGCCCCCGGCGCTGCTCATGGACGTGGCCAACCGGGTGAGCCCGTACGTGGCGGGCTACCTGGAGGACGTGCCCGCGGCGGGGACGCTGCTGCTGGACATCGCACGGCGCAAGCTCACCGGCGCTCAGCTGGCGCGCGTGCGGGCCTTCCTGGACGCGGAGTTCCCCCTGCGCGAGGTGCGCGGCGACGAGCCCGTGCCCCCGCTGGCGCCGCTCCTGTGCGCGGAGCGGGTGGTGGTGCAGCTGTCCTGCGGGGACTACGAGGACGCGCTGGACGTGGCGGCCGGGCGGCTGGCGTCCGCCCTGCCCGGCGTGGACGCGGCGAAGCTCGCGGAAGGGCTGCGCCAGCGCGAGGGCGAGGCCCCCTCCCAGGTGGGCAACGGCGTCGCGGTGCCGCACGCGTTCGTGGCGGGAGCGGCCCCGGTGGCGGCGCTGGTGACGCTGGCCCGGCCCCTGAAGGTCGACGCGCCGGACGGCCAGCCCCTGCGGCTGGTGGTGGCGCTGGTGGACGGCCACGTGGGCCGCGCGCGGCTGATGCGGCTGGCGCACGTGGCGAGGCTCGCGGGGCGCGGGCTGGCGGACCGGCTCCAGGGCGCGGAGGAGGCGCAGCGGGTGCTGGAGACGCTGGAGGAACTGGAAGCGCTGCGCTGAACGCTTCCATCGCGCCTCTCAGGGCCCCTGGGGCGGCACCCAGTGCTCCCAGGGCCCGAGGTCGCGGAAGCCCAGGTGCCGGTACACGCGGATGCCCGCCGGGGTGGACTGGAGCACCGTCGCGGTGCACCCGCGCTGGCGCGCCCCGGAGATGAGCCCCCGCATCACCGCCGACGCGAGCCCCATGCCCCGGGCCTCCGGGTGGGTGGCCACCAGGTACACGCCCGCGGTGTCCGCCACGTCCACCGCCAGCCCGCAGGACAGGGCCTTGCCCTGCTCGCGCGCCACCACCGTGTGCACCGGCACGGGGAGCGGCGGCCGCTGCCAGACGGCGAGGATGTCCCGCCACTCCGCGCCGTAGGTCTGGAGGTTGATGTCCACCAGGTCGCCCATGTCCTCCACGGTCTCCACGGGCACCCCGGGCGCCGCGTCCGGCAGTTCGTGCAGCCAGGCCCCCATGGCCACGACGGTGAAGTCCGGGCGGTAGCCCCGGGCGCCCAGCACCCGCGTCGCGTCCCGCTGGCCCGGCGTCAGGGTGACGCGCCAGCGCGGCAGCCCCAGCCCCCGGTAGAAGTCCGTCAGGGCCGGCAGCGCGGCGGCCAGCGCGTCCGCCTCCGTGAAGAGCACCTGCTGGAAGTGCGCGTCCTGGTACGACGGCAGGGCGAACGCGTCCACGCCGGGAAGCTGGAGGTGGCGCAGCGAGCCGCGTTCGGTCTGCAGGCGCTTGAAGGCGATGAGGTTGGTGTGAAGTCGAGAAGTGAGTTCGGCATCCGTCATGCGGGCCGGCAGCCTATTCGCGGGGACGACGGCCAAAGAACAGCCCCGGAGGAAAGGACGCGCGCACCGTGCGCCAGGGGGTTAGGTTTCCACCCTTTTCGCCCCTGCCCATGACCCCGCGCTTCTTCTCGTTCGATCCGCGTCCCACCCGAATCGCCCTCGTCCTGGGCGCGTGCCTCCTGGCGGTCCTCACGGCCTGGGCCCTGGCGGACTACCGGGGCGGCGGAGGGCTCGTCGCCATGGCGCGGGCCGGCATCAGCGCCGGCCTGATGCTGACCTTCCTCGTGTCCGTCCACCGCCTGCGCCCCCGCGCGCAGTGGGGCATCACCCTGGACAGCGCGGGCGTGCGGGTGGCCCGGCCCTTCAGTGGCCAGCCGCTGGAATTGCACTGGGGCCAGATTGATTCCGTGCGCCGGGTCGGCCGCAAAGGGAGCGTGCTCGGGCTCTTTCTGAAGGAAGAGGGAAGGGTGCTCGTGACGCGACATCTTTTCGCCCGCAAGGCTGTTTATGAGGAGTTGATCGCGGCGCTGGAGGACCGCCTCCCGCCTCCGCGTTTCGACGCCTGATTCATGAATCTTTCCGCAGCCTTGCGCGGGCTCCCGAACCTTGTCCGGGATGCCCGGTGGTGGTAGGCACAGCAGGCACAGCCCTGTCGCAACGGCAGCCTTTCCCAAGGACACGCTTCACATGGAAAAGACCCCCGCTACCGGTGTCGCGCCGGCCGCGCCGCCCGCCGATTATGGGACGGACGCCATCACCAAGCTCGAAGGGCTTGAGGCCGTCCGCAAGCGCCCCGGCATGTACATCGGCGACACGATGACCTACGGGCTCCACAAGCTCGTGTACGAGGTCGTCGACAACTCGGTGGACGAGGCCCTGGCCGGCCACTGCACGGACATCGACGTGGTCATCCACGTGGACGGCTCGCTCAGCGTCCAGGACAACGGCCGCGGCATCCCCGTGGGTCCGCACCCCGACCCCAAGTTCAAGGGCAAGGACACGCTGGAAGTCGTCCTCACGGAGCTGCACGCCGGCAGCAAGTTCGGCAACGGCGCGTACAAGGTGTCCGGCGGCCTGCACGGCGTGGGCGTCACCTGCGTGAACTTCCTGTCGGAGTGGTTCAAGGTCCGCATCCAGCGCGCCGGCAAGGTCTACGAACAGTCCTACGCGCGCGGCGTGGCCAACGGGGCCCCCCAGGAAGTGGGCACCACGGACAAGCGCGGCACGATGATCCACTTCAAGCCTGACACCCAGGTCATGGAGACGGTGGACTTCAACTTCGAGACGCTCAGCCAGCGTCTGCGCGAGCTGGCGTTCCTCAACGCCGGCCTGCACATCACCATCCGCGACGAGCGCACCCAGAAGGAGCACGACTTCAAGTTCGAGGGCGGCATCTCCTCCTTCGTGGAGTACCTCAACAAGGCGAAGGAAGCGCTGCACGACAAGCCCGTCTTCATCAAGACGGAGCGCGAGGGCGTGTCGCTGGAAATCGCCATGCAGTGGAACGATGGCTACGACGAGCGCATCTTCACCTTCGCCAACAACATCAACACCCACGAGGGTGGCAGCCACCTGTCCGGCTTCAAGGCCGCGCTCACGCGCACGCTCAACAGCTACGCGGAGAAGGGCAGCCTCTGGAAGGACCTGAAGGAGACGCCCACCGGCGAGGACGCGCGCGAAGGCCTGTCCGCGGTCATCTCCGTGAAGCTCTCCAACCCCCAGTTCGAGGGCCAGACGAAGACGAAGCTGGGCAACAGCGAGGTGAAGGGCCTGGTCGAGCAGATGGTGAATGATCAGCTCGCGTCCTTCCTGGAGGAGAACCCCCCGCTCGCGAAGAAGGTCGCGGCGAAGATTGGCGACGCGTGCCGCGCCCGCCTCGCCGCGCGCAAGGCCCGTGAGACGGTGCGCCGCAAGGGCGTGCTGGACGGCGGCGGCCTGCCCGGAAAGCTCGCGGACTGCCAGAGCCGCGACCCGCACGAGAGCGAGCTGTACATCGTGGAGGGTGACTCCGCAGGTGGCTCCGCGAAGCAGGGCCGGGACCGGCGCAACCAGGCCATCCTCCCCCTGCGCGGCAAGATCCTGAACGTGGAGAAGGCGCGCTTCGAGAAGATGCTGACCAGCGCCGAAATCGTCACGCTCATCACCGCGCTGGGCACGGGCATCGGGGCGGAGGACTACGACCCGGAGAAGGCGCGCTACCACCGCATCATCCTGATGACGGACGCAGACGTGGACGGCAGCCACATCCGCACGCTGCTGCTCACGTTCTTCTACCGGCAGATGCGTGAGCTCATTGACCGGGGCTACGTCTACATCGCGCAGCCGCCGCTCTACAAAGTCACGCGCAACAAGAAGGACAGCTACGTCAAGGACGAGCGCGCGC
This sequence comes from Corallococcus aberystwythensis, assembly GCF_003612165.1. Classification (GTDB taxonomy): domain Bacteria; phylum Myxococcota; class Myxococcia; order Myxococcales; family Myxococcaceae; genus Corallococcus; species Corallococcus aberystwythensis. The sequence continues at coordinate 29,410 of NZ_RAWK01000086.1, forward strand.
TCAACGAGTACCTCCTGAAGATCGCCGCGGAGCACTGCCGGGTGAAGACGCCCACGGGCGAGCTGGGCGGCGCGGACTTCAAGGCGCTCCTGGAGAAGGTCATCACCTACGAGGAGCGGCTGGAGAAGCAGGCCAAGCGCCGCGACGCGCGCCTCGTGGATGCGCTGGTGCAGGCCACCAACCTGCGCGCGGACCTGCTCGCGGACGAAGCGGCGGTGGAGGCGGAGCTGGCCACCATGCGCGACTACTGCCAGCGGCGCATGCCGGACGTGATGGGCCGGCTGTCCATGCGGCTGGAGCAGGACACGGAGCACACGTCCAAGAAGCTGGTGGTGATGACGGACGTGAACGGCTCCATGCGCGAGTCCGTGTTCGACCACGCCTACCTGTCCTCGCCGGAGTACCTGGAGCTCGTCGCCCTGCGCGAGGTGTTCCACTCGCTGGGCAAGGCGCCCTACCTCGTCCAGGTGGACGCGGGCGAGGTGACGGCGTTCTCCGTGCAGGAGGTGCTGGCCGCGGTCCGCAAGGACGCGCAGAAGGGCCTGGGCCTGCAGCGCTACAAGGGTCTGGGAGAGATGAACCCGGAGCAGCTCTGGGAGACCACCATGGACCCCACCCGCCGCACGCTGCTCCAGGTGCGGGTGGAGGACGCGGTGGAGAGCGACGACATCTTCTCGCTGCTCATGGGCGAGGCGGTGGAGCCCCGCCGCGAGTTCATCGAGCGCAACGCGCTGGACGTGCAGAACCTGGACATCTGAGGTCCGCACGCCGCACCTGAAGCCTCACGCCGGGCCCCGGGTCGAAAGACCCGTGGGCCCGGTGCCGTTTCTCGGCTCCGCGCCCACGTGCCCTTCCCATCCTTTTCGAGCCGGGCCGCGGATGCAGCACGGCGGCCCCCATGAGCCCTTACGGAAGGAACCTTGCGACCAGTGACCAGCGCGAGGACGCCCCCGCGCGCATGTTGAGGACGGCGGTGATGCCGATGACGCCCGCCATGGCGGCGATGTTCGCGATGCCTCCCACGTCCAGCGCCTTCATCGTCTTCGCGGCCTTCTCAGGCGTGCCCAGGGTGGGCGTCAGGCCCGTCTCCACGGGGACGGCGCCCTCGGGGGCCTGCTTCGCCAGGAAGGCCCCGCCGAAGATGTTCGCGGCGCCCAGCGCCACGGTGGCGCCCAGGAGCACGTCCTTCGCGATGACCAGCCCGCGCGTGGTGGGGTCGATCTCCCGGCCCGTCAGCTTCGAGCGGCCCACCAGCCAGGTGATGGCCGCCAGGCCCACGGACGCGGCGTTCACGATGTTGAAGCCGTTCCACGCGGCGTTCACCACCTGCCCGCGCTCCGCCTTGGAGCCAATCACCTTCACCGCGGGATTGAGGGCCACCTTGCCGAAGAGCGAACCCCCGAAGCCGGCGGCGAGCCCCAGGTTGTGCAGCACCAGGCCGGTGGAGGAGAGGACAGGCATCATGAACGGACTCCATGGGAGAAGAAGTGGATGTCCGTGAGGGTAGGCACTGCCCTCCTGCGCGGGAGCAGCGCGTCAGGGTGAGCCGGGTGTTGGATCAGACGCCCGCCTTCGGGGCGTCCTTCCAGGCGGGAGCCCGGCTGCCCGGCTGCTACCGCTCGGAACTCTTGGCCCCGCGCAGCGCTTCCGCGCGGTCCTTGCGGGACATGTTCGTCACGTCGACGATGTCGAAGTCGAGCGCGCCCTCGTTGTCCCCCAGCTGGAGGTCGGGGAAGACGCAGCGCAGGTCCTGCACGCCGGACACCTGGTAGCGCTTGCCCGTCTCGAAGAGGCGGTGCGAGCTGCGCACGGACCCGGGCTTGGGGCCCTTCTCCACGCACAGCACGGTGTGCACGCGGCCATTGGAGCCGGAGCGCACCTCCGCGAAGTCGTCGCGCACGGTGAAGGCGTAGGTGGACTTGGGGTTGAGGCCGCGCAGCTGCATCTGGTGCTGGGGCTTCACCTGCAGGGCGTTCTTGTCGGCCTCGAAGAGCACCGAGCGGGGCGGGATGTACGCGGACTGCCGCAGGTGCACGCGCACGGCGCCGCGGTTGTCCTCGGGGCCGGTGTCGTCCAGGGCGAAGAAGTGGAGCTTCTTCGCGCCCTTGAGGGTGCGCGGCGCGCTGCTGACGAAGCCCACGGCGTTGTCGGCCGGCACGTCGCCCTCCGCGTAGTACACGAGCGTCCCGGACGCGTTGCCGTCGCCCTCCGCGAACGCCGCGCTGCCCTCCGTCCACACGGAGTAGGCGGCCCCGGGCGACACGTCGATGGTGGCCGTCGGGTACTCGGGCAGCGGCAGCGCGTTGTACCGGGGGCGCAGCACCAGCAGGCGCGTGGGGTAGTCCACGCGGCGCATCTCCCGGTCCTTGTCGTTGGCCAGCGGGTCCTCGCCGGCCGCGACCGCCGCGGCGGCCCCCGCGTCGCTGGAGGCCAGGCCCCCATCCGCCTCCGTGGAGGTGCCCGCGTCCGCATCCAGGGAGGGGGCCACGGCGGCGACCGCGCCCGTGCCCGCGTCCGCGTCCGGGGACGGAGCGCCCGCGTCGAGCGCGGTGGCGGTGGGAATCTCCGACGCCATCTGGGTGGTGCCGGGCGCCACCTCCAGCTCCGCCTTGAGGTGGACCTCCGGCTGGTTGGGGGTGAAGCGCCGCGTCCAGGCGCGGTAGCCCGGCCGGGTGACGACGATGGTGTGGGGCGTGCGTGGATCCGCGCCGATGACACGGTTGGGCGTGTTCCCCACCGTCCGGCCGTTGACGACGACGGCGGCCCCTTCCGGCTTGGAGGTGATCCACAGGATGACGGGCTCGCCGGAGACCTCGGAGACCTCCGGCGGGGACAGGAAGTGGATCAACAGGCCGATGAGGAGGACCGCGGCGGTGACGCCGAACACGCCGATGCTCAGCTGCCGCACCTGCTTCACGCGCTTGCGCTCGCGCTCGGCGGACTCGGCGGCCAGCTTCTCCCGGGCGTCATCCGCGGTGGTGCGGGCCCGGGGGCCCTCCTTCTCCTCGGGCTCCGGCGCCTCCGTCGCGATGGCCGTCTCCACCGGCGTGTCATGCGGCGCGGCCAGCGTGGGCAGCGCCTGGGGCATGGCGGTGGGCTCCGTGCCGGAGTCGGTGTCCGGCTCGGGCGTCAGCTCCGGAGGCAGGGGGCGGCGGCCGGTGCCGGTGTTCTCGCGGGTGGTGCCCCCCGGTGTCACGCGGCGCACGCCGGTGGTGCTCTTGCGCACGGCGGTGGCCTGGGTGGACGAACGGCGCACGCCGCCATCGCTCGCGGGGCGCAGGCCGGGGGCGCTGCCGGAGGGCCGCACGCCGGGGCTGGAGGGGCGCGACACGCCCGGGCTGGACGGGCGGGCCCCGCCGGGGGTGCCGGCGTTGGAGGCCCTGCCGCTGCTCACGGGCATCCGCGCGCGGCCCTGCGAGGGCTCCGAGGACGGCGACTGCCACGCGGCCAGCTGCTCCTTGAAGCCGGGCGGCAGCTCCACCTTGCGTCCCTCGGAGGCCAGCTCCTCCGCGAAGAGGTACGTCATGAGCTGGCTCAGCATCGTGGGCGTGAAGCGGGGCGTCTCCCGGTAGAGCATCTCCACCAGCGACTCGCTCAGGTCCTTCGCCGTCTGGAAGCGCGCCTCGCGGTCCACCGCCATGGCGTGCGCGACCAGCGTCTCCAGCTCCTCGCCAATGCCCGGGTTGACGGCGGACGGGGGCAGGCAGTCGCCCGTGATGATGCGGGGCAGCACGGTGACGAACTCGCCCTCGAAGGGGCGCCGGCCGCAGAGCATCTCGTAGAGGACGATGCCCGCCGCGTACACGTCCGTGCGCGCGTCCAGGTCCTGCCGGCCTTGCGCCTGCTCCGGGGAGAAGTACGGGTACTTGCCCTTGAGCGTGCCCGGCGACGTCTTGGCCTCCACGGCGCTCGTCGCCTTGGCGATGCCGAAGTCGATGACCTTGACCTCGCCCTCGTAGGAGATGAGGACGTTGTCCGGGGACACGTCGCGGTGGACCAGGCCCAGCAGCTGGCCGTCCTCGCCCACGTGGCGGTGCGCGTAGTCCAGGCCCTCGCACAGCTTGCTGGCGATGTGCAGCGCCAGCGGCTGCGGGAAGAAGCCCACGCCCGCGCGCGAAGCGCGGCGCAGCACCTTCGACAGGGGCTGGCCGTGCACCAGCTCCATGGCGATGAAGTACTGCCCGTCCACCTCTCCGAAGTCGAAGACCTGCGCGATGTTCCCGTGCGTCAGGCCCGCCACGAGGCGCGCCTCGCTGATGAACATCTCCACGAAGTCGTGGTCATCCACGAAGTGCGGGAGGATCTGCTTGATGACGCAGGGCTTGGTGACGCCCATCGCGCCCGTCATACGCGCGCGGTAGGTGACCGCCATGCCTCCCGCGGCAAGCTTGGAGACCAGGACGTACTTGCCGAATTGCTGGGGACTGGGTTCTGCCACGGGCGGGAGGCGGGGCCGGGATTGGGGAAGCCCCAGCATACTCGCCTTCCATCGAAAGTCCCGGGCGCGCTCGCATGGCATGCGAAGATTTCGCTCCCGGTGCTGGCCAGGGAGGGGGAGGCGTCCTGGTGGGTCGGAAC
>NZ_RAWK01000087.1 GCF_003612165.1 Corallococcus aberystwythensis
CCCGAGAACACCAGGAAGCACAGGAGGCCAATCCACCCGAGCTCCCCGATGACGTCGAGGAAGATGTTGTGCGCCACGTAGGCGCGGTGCGCCTCCGGCGGCGCGTACTGGAACCACGCGTAGCGGAAGCCGCCCGCGCCCACGCCCAGGAGCGGCTTGTCCAGGCTCATGCGGCTGGCGACCTGCCACGCGTACACGCGGCCCATGGCGGACGCGTCCTCGTGGAACGACGTCACCGTCTCATTGCGCTGCCAGAAGCTCTTGGGCGCGAACACCGCCAGGCCCGCGACGAACACGGTGCCCAGCACGATGGCCTGCATGCGGCGCTTCTCGCGGATGGCCCACATGGCCATCGCCACCGACAGGCCAATGAAACCGCCGCGCGAGTGCGACAGCACGATGGCCACCACCGCCAGCACCGCGGACACCGCGCACAGCACGCGGAAGACCCACGGGGTGCTCTTGCGCGCGAGGAACGCCACCGCGAGCGGCACCACCAGCACCATGTTCATGGCCATGTGGTTGGGGTCCGCGTACACGCCGACCCAGCGCGAACGGAAGCCCTCCACCATGTTCTCGCCGACGATGTACCAGTTGATGACGCCAATGGACGTCACGATGGCGCCCACCACCATCGCGCCGCACACCACCGCCAGCCGCTTGGGCGTGGTGATGACGTTGACGAGCGTCAGGTAGATGGCCGTGAGCTTCAAGAGCTCCACGCCCTGGAAGCGCGTCACCTCCGGGTTCACGCTCCACGCCACCGAGCAGAACGCCAGCGACGAGAACGCCAGCAGCGCGATGCCCCGCGCGCCGTCAAAGAAGATGGGCTCCGCCTTGCCAATGCGGCGCATCACCATCAAGCCCGCGCCCAGCCCCGACGTGAGCAGCGCGAGCCGCAGCGGCTCCAGCGCGGGGATCCACTCACCCGGCACCGCGTACATCACCGCCGCGAACCCCGCGAGCATGTAGAAAGCCAGTACGTCGCGACGCTGCCCATCCGCGCCCGGTCCCATGTACCCCACCCCTTCGCTGTCGGTCGCTCGTCCCGTCACACGCGTGCCCCTGGCCGTCTGTTTCTTGCCAGGTGGCAAGATCCAACGGCGAACAGCTAGCGGGCGAGGGGCAAAGCAGCGCGCGTGCCAGGGAATGGCAGCGAAGAAGGCCTGTATCTTCGGGCGGTTGCGGGACCGCCTTGGACCGCCGGGCCGGGCAAGGCTGAAAAAGCTACGGGACCGGCGCGCTCTCCATCGGTAGGACCGCGGAGGCGATCAGGTCCAAACGCCCCTCGCGCAGCCACGCCGGGCCCAGCTCCGACAAAAGCCGCGCCAGCGTGGAGTTCACCACCCGACGCAGCTCCTCACGCGCGCCTTCCGGCACCGCGGGGGACAGCGCCGCCACCGCGCGCTCCGCCGCGCTCGCCCGCAGGCGCGGGGCGTCCGGCGTGCCCTCGAAGAGGCGCTGGCCCAGCTCCACCGTGCGCCCCAACGGCACGGGCCGCACGTCCACGCGCTCCTCCAGCACGGCCATGGACACGCCCGCCGCCCACAGCCGCTCCACGCCCAGCACATCCAGCGACACGCCGAAGCGCGCCAGCACCGTGCGCGCCGAGTCCTCGGTGCCGCCCAGCAGCGCGCCCAGCGCCGCCACCTGCGCCTCGGCCCGCGCGAGCAGCACCTCCGAGCCGGCCACCTCGCGCAGCGAACGGAACGGCACGGCCTCCGCGCCGGGGACGCGCAGCGCCCGCCGGGGACGCTTGCGCCGGAGGGCCTCCAGCGCGGCGGCCTCCTCCGGGAGCACCAGCGGCACGTCGTCCAGCTTCACGAAGGGCACCTTGAAGAGCCGGTCCGCGCGGTACTTGAGCTGGAGCGTCAGCGTGAAGCCCACCTGGAAGACGCGGCGCAGGGGCGTGTCGCGCAGCACCTCCGGCGCCTTCGCGGGGTCGCCGCCCGTCAGGTGTTCCAGGCCCAGCGACAGGTAGTCGCGCACCCACTCGCCCACGCGGCGCACGGCGTCCAGGTCGCCCGGGTCGCCCAGCTCCGCGACGAGGACGGCGTTGGCCACCTCGCGCAGCTCGTCCTCAGCGTTCATCCGCTCCACGTCGGACAGGTCCCGGAAGGCGGCCTCCAGGTAGTCCACGTGGCCGCCCGTGGCGGTGAGCGCCGGCGTCCCGGGCCCCGAGGGGCGCGGCGGCACGTCCACGCGGCTGAAGAGCGCCAGGGCGTCCTCCAGCGTGGGGAAGCCCAGGTCGGCCAGGCGCGCGCGGCGGAACTGGAACGCGGTCTCCTCCAATTCGGAGGGAATCTCCCAGCGCACGGCTTCAAAGAGGCGCACCGCTTCGAAGGGGTTCTCCGCGATGAGGTCGTTGACGAGCGCGCGCATGGCGGACATCTCCACGCCCTCCACCTTGATCTCCACCAGGTAGCGGCCCTCCGGGGTCTCCAGCGTCATGCCCTGCGGGTTGACGTCCGGGTTCTCCTCCAGGTCGTGGACGGCGGTGAACTCCTTGAGGAGCGTCTCCACCACCTCCAGGTCCACCGCGTGCACCTTGCGGAGGAAGTCCTCCTGCTCATCCCCGCGCGCGGCGCGCAGCCACGTGAGCACCGCGTGCGGATCCAGCTTGTCCTTCGCCCAGCCACCCAGGTCCACGAAGGTGCGGAACTGCGCGGGCGACGCCAGCTGCACGAGCTCCGTCGAGTCCGCCAGCCCCACCTCCTGGATGGTGACGTAGAGGTCCTCCGCGGGCAGCGAGCGCACCAGCGCGGCCGTGTCCTCCGCGTCGAAGAGCGCCGCCACCCGCTGGCGCGGGGACAGGCGCATCAACCGCTGACGCTCCTCGCGGGGCGCGAGGAGCGAACCACCACCATTCGTCTTGCCGTTCTGGGACACGCCGGGGGTGCTACCACAGCGCGCACGGCCCCGGCAGCCTCAGACGCGGGTGGCCTTGCCGAAGGTGTCCAGCAGCGTGCCCCAGACCTCCTCCACGCCCATCTTCTCCGTGGAGGAGAACGGGATGACCGCCTCGCGGGGCAGTTCCAGCTGCTCGGCCAGCTTGTGCAGGCGGGGCTTGCGCTGCGCCTTCGTCAGCCGGTCCACCTTGGTGGCCACGACGAGGATGCGGCGGTTGTGCTCCTGGAGGTAGTCCAGCGTCTGCATGTCCTCCGGAGTGGGCCCGATTTCCGCGTCGATGATGCTCACCACCACCTCCAACCGGTGCCGGTTCTTGAGGTAGGTGGTGATCATCTCCTGCCACTGGGCCTTGTCCGTCTTGCTCGCCTTGGCGAAGCCGTAGCCGGGCAGGTCCGCCAGCCGCACCGTGTGGCGCACGCCGTCGCGGTCCAGGTCCACGTCGAAGAAGTTGAGCGTGCGGGTGCGCCCAGGCGTGTTGGACACGCGCACCAGCTTCCGCCGGTTCGTCAGGGCGTTGATCATGGACGACTTGCCGACGTTGGAGCGGCCGACGAAGGCCACCTCCGCGCCGTGGTCCGTGGGCAGCCCCTTGAGCTCCACGGCGGTGGTGACGAAGCGGGAGTCGAGGATCTTGATCAAGCGGGGGTCACTTACTTCTTCGCCGTGGCGGGAGCCGGCGTGGAGGGGGCCGCGTCCGCGCGGGTCTGCTTGCGGGCGCGCTCGGCGGACCAGTGGTCGATGGCCTTCAGCGCTTCCTTGAAGTCGAAAGGGCGCAGGGACGGCGAGGAGGCGTCATGGCAGGTGCGGCACTGCTTCTCCGACGGGTCCACCAGCCCCACCAGCCGCGCCAGCTCCGGGTCCTTCATCACGTAGGACGGCGAGTAGTACTGCCCGCCGCCGTGGCACGTCTCGCAGGTGACGGCCGACAGCTGCTGCTCCGCCTGGTCCGGCGCGTGGCAGGACAGGCAGCGCGCGTCCTTCTTCTGCCCTTCCGCCAGCGTCTCGGTCGCACGGGCGTGCTTGGACTTCATCCACGCGTCGTACGCCTCCGGGTGGCAGCCCTTGCAGCTGTCGGGGCCCGTGAAGTCCGCGGCGCCGGCGAGGCCGCCGCACACGGCGAGCAGGAGGGCGGAAAAGACCCGGAAGGCACGAGAAGACATGCCTTGAGCACGTAGCAGAGGCCCCCGGAGGGGGCAAGGCGTCTCGTTCGTGATTGAATACCGGGTGGACAGGTGCGTGGTTTGAGGTAACGGACCTTGAGGCGCGCCTGCCTGATCCGCTAGGGAGGAGTCGAGATGCGGACCCCCGTGATTGCCGTCCTGTTCGCCGTTGCCGTCGTTGTCGTCTCCCTGCCTGCCGCCGCCAAGCCGTGGCAGACCATCGAACCCGGGTCCTCCAAGAAGGAGGACGTGGTGAAGAAGTTCGGGGAGCCGTCCCGGACCATGAGCCAGGAGGGCAAGGAGATCCTGGCCTACTTCGCCAAGGAGGCCATCAAGGGCACCACCCAGGCCCAGTTCAAGGTGGACCCGGCCACCCAGCTGGTGGAGCGCATCGACGTGTTCCCCGCCCCCGTCATCGAGAAGGACACCATCGAGAACAGCTACGGCCCCGCCTGCCCGGCTGGCGCCATGCCCGCCACGCCCTGCTATCTGCGCAAGCTCACGGACGACTTCCGCACCTACTTCCTCTACGTGAAGCTGGGCGTGGCCATCTTCTTCAACGAGGACGGCAAGACGGTGCAGTCCTTCGTCTTCACCACGCCCAAGGCCGCGAAGTAGCCCGTGCACGTCTTCGGCCTGACGGGCGGCATCGCCTCCGGCAAGAGCACGGTGAGCCGGATGCTGCGGGAGCTGGGTGCGCGCGTGCTGGACGCGGACGTGCTCGCCCGTGAGGCCGTGGAGCCCGGCACGCCGGGCCTGAGGCGCATCGACGAGCGCTTCCCCGGCGTGGTGGGCCCCGACGGCCGCCTGGACCGGGTGAAGCTGGGCGCGCACATCTTCGCGGACCCGCAGGAACGCGCCGCCCTCAACGCCATCGTGCACCCGGAGGTGCGCGCCCTCTTCCTCCAGAAGCTCCAGGCGCTGGAGGCGGAAGGGGTCACCCACGCCGTCTACGACGTGCCGCTGCTGATTGAAACGGGGCTGCACACCGCGATGGAGGGCGTGGCCGTGGTGTGGGTGCCCCGCGAGGTGCAGAAGGCGCGGCTGATGGCGCGCGACGGGTTGGACGCGGCCCAGGCGGAGGCGCGGCTCCAGGCGCAGATGGCCCTGGACGACAAGCGCGCGCACGCGACGTGGGTCATCGATAACAGCGGCGCGCCGGACGCCACCCGCCCCCAGGTGGAGGCCGTGTGGCGGGCGATGCTCGCGCACGGCTGACGGGCGGTTATGCTGCGCCGCGCATGAGTGAGACGTCCACGACGCGGAACAAGCCAGGCACCTACTTCATCACCGGCTACCCCGGGTTCATCGGCAAGCGGCTGGTGGAGCACATCGCGCGGGAGGACCCGGAAGGGCACATCTACGCGCTCGTGCAGCCCAAGGCCTTCAAGGAGGCGCAGGCGCTCGCGGCAAAGGTGCAGGGCGCGCGCGTGGAGCTGCTCACCGGTGACGCGGTGGACATGCACCTGGGCCTGTCCGGCGAGGAGTACCAGCGCCTGTGCGAACGGGTGACGGACATCTTCCACCTGGCCGCCGTCTCCCAGCTGGGCGTGCCCAAGGAGACCGCGTGGCGGGTGAACGTGGACGGCACGCGCAACCTGCTGGAGCTGGCGCGCGACTGCGAGAACCTCTCCCGCTTCAACTACTTCTCCACCTGCTACGTGTCTGGCGACCGCGTAGGCGTCATCGCCGAGGACGAGCTGGACCGGGGCCAGTCCTTCCGCAACGCCTACGAGGAGACGAAGTTCCAGGCGGAGCGGCTGGTGCAGCGCGCGGCGGCCACCCTCCCCGTCACCATCTTCCGCCCGTCCAGCGTGGTGGGTGACTCGCGCACGGGGGAGATTGATCGCTTCGAGGGCCCCTACTACCTGGGCATCCTGCTCGTCACGTCCCCGCTGGTGGTGCCGCTGCCCCTGCCGGGCAACGGTGTCGCGCCGCTCAACGTCGTCCCGGTGGACTTCGTGGTGCAGGCCGTGTGGCGGCTGTCCCGGGACGCGCGCGCGAAGGGGCGCACCTTCCACCTGGTGGACCCCAACCCCATGAGCGCGCGGCGCGTGTACGAGCTGATCGCGGAGAAGGCCCACAAGCGGCTGCCGCGCTTCAACCTGTCCGCGCGCGCCGCGGACGTGATGCTGCGGCTGCCCGTGCTGGAGAAGCTGGCCCGGCCCCAGCGCGCCGCCATCAGCTACGTGAACCACCTGGCCATCTACAACTGCCACAACACGCTGGAGCTGCTCGACGGCACCGGCGTGCGCTGCCCGCCGCTGTCGTCGTACCTGGATCAGCTCGTCGCCTACGTGCGCGAACAGTACAAGCAGCGCAAGGAGGGCGCGGAGGTGGAGGATCCGCTCGACCACGGACCACTGCCTTCGCCGGATGAAGTGACGGCGCCCCGCTCGCGGCGCTGAGCAGGATTGAAACCGGGATGCAAGGTGCGGCGCGGCGTCCACCGCGCGCCAGCGCCCGCCCGGCTGCTACGGCTTATTCCAGACTGCCAATTGTTACTGGATTGCTAACGCAAAGATGAGGGGCCCCCCTCTTTCCAACGAAACAGTGTCCTGGTTAGCATGCGCTCCCACTGAATCTGGCGCGGTGAACATCACCGAGGCCGGAAGAGTGGGTTGGAGAGCAGCGCTTGCCGGTGATCGTTGACAGCCAATTCGAGTGGGCCGCCCCGGGTTCGGGTGTGGCGTTCCGGCTGTCCGGCCTGCCCAGGCGCTTCGCACCCGCGCTGTTCGCGTCCCACGACAAGTCTTTTCACGCTGTCTCCCGCCCTCGCGTTGTCCATGCGACCTCTGGCGTTGGGACGCGTTCCCTATCGGGCTGTTGTCCACCCACGGTCCGCCATCCGTAGCGGGAGACCCGCCGCCCCTGGCGGTCCTCTCCTCATGAAGTCGTCGTCTCTCGCAGTCCCCTCGTCCGGTAGTTCATTACCCCCAAGAAGGAAGGCGCATGCGTCTCAGGGAAAAGCTGTTGACCAGCCTGCTGCTGGTGCCCATCGCGGGTACCAGTGCGTGGGCCAAGGAGCGGTCGAATTACGACGCGTTCCTGGAGCAGCGGGATTCCCGCTCGCTCGCCGTGGATTCGAACACGGCGGTGTCCCGCGGACTTCGCATCGAGCAGACCGAGCAGCGGCTCGGCGTGCCCACGTTCGCGTGGGCGACGCAGGACGGTGCGCAGTCCAAGTCCGTCATCCGCTCCGGCATGACGGCGGAAGGCGCGGCGCGCGCGCACCTGCAGGCCGTGGCGGACAGCTATCGCCTCACGCGTGATGACGTCGCGGGCGCCAGCCTGCGCTCCATGCACAACACCGGCAAGGGCGCCATCATCGCGACCTTCAACCAGTCGGTGGGCGGCATCCCGGTCTTCCGCAATGAGATCAAGGTCGTCATGGGCCAGGACCTGCGCCTGGTGGCCGTGAGCGGCTACCTGGCCCCGTCCGAGCTCGCGCTCACCGCGCGCGCCAAGGCGCGTGGCGGCTTCAACCTGGGCGCCGCGGACGCGGTGTCCGGCGCGTTCAAGGACCTGACGGGCTCCGGCACGCAGGCCACCTCGTTCATCAACGCGGGCACGAAGGGTGACTACACCTTCTTCGAACTGGCCCCGTCCGCGAAGTCCGCGCTGCCGCAGGACCTGGCCGTCCCGGCCCGCGCCCGGCAGGTGTTCTTCATGCTGGCCGGCAACCTGGAGCCGGCCTGGTACGTGGAAGTGAACGCCGGCCCCAAGGCCGCGCGCTCCAGCCAGTACTTCGCCTACGTGGTGTCCGCGGCCACCGGCGCGGTCCTCTTCCGCAACGACCTGACGGCGGACGCGGGCACGGCCTTCACGTACAAGGTCTGGGCGGACCAGGCTTCTCCGTTCATCCCGGAGGACGGTCCCCAGGGCAACGACGCGACCCCGCACCCCACGGGCACGCCGAACGGCTACCAGGCCCCGCTGAACCGCCCGGCGCACGACATCACCCTGGCCAACAGCCCCTACACCAAGAACGACCCCTGGCTGCCGGCCAACGCCACGCAGACCACGGGTAACAACGTGGACGCGTACGCGGACCTGGCCTCGCCGGACGGCTTCCAGCCGGGCAGCGCTGACATCCGCGCGGAGACGACGAGCGACAACACCTTCGCGTACGTCTACGACACGACCAAGGCCCCGGGCTCCAGCCCCCAGCAGATCAAGGCCTCGGTGGTGAACCTGTTCTACGTGAACAACTTCCTGCACGACTGGTTCTACGACTCCGGCTTCGACGAGGCCGCGGGCAACGCCCAGTCGTTCAACTTCGGCCGTGGTGGCGTGGAAGGCGACCCCCTCCAGGCCCAGGCGCAGGACTACGGCGGCCGCAACAACGCGAACATGAGCACGCCGGCGGACGGTGCGTCCCCGCGCATGCAGATGTACGTTTTCGACGGCACCCCCGAGCTGTCCGTCACCGCCCCCGCGTCGCTGGCCGGCGTCTACGAGGCCTCGTCCGCGAGCTTCGGCAGCCAGGCCTATGACCTGACGGGCGACATCCAGAACGCCCCCGCCGCCAACCTGAACGGCTGCGTCGCGTTCGACGCGGGCTTCTTCACCGGGAAGATCGCGCTCATCGACCGCGGCGCGTGCGACTTCAACGTCAAGGCGAACAACGCGCAGAAGGCGGGCGCGATCGCCACGGTCATCGTCAACAGCGTGGCGGGCAGCCCCATCTCCATGGGCGGCACGAACGCCGCGGTCAACACCCCGGCCCTGATGATCACCCAGGCGGCGGGCGCCGCGTGGCGGACGGAGCTGGCCAATGGCCCGCTGACCGTGAAGTTCCTGCGCGCTCCGGACCAGGACCGCGACGGCACGCTCGACAACGGCATCATCGCCCACGAGTGGGGTCACTACATCAGCAACCGCCTCGTCGGTAACGCCGCGGGCCTGAGCAACAACCAGGGCCGCTCCATGGGCGAGGGCTGGGGCGACTTCCACGCGATGCTGATGCAGGTGCGTGAGGCGGACCGCACCAAGCCCGGCAACAGCAACTTCCAGGGCGTCTACAGCACCGCGGGCTACGTCACCAGCGGTGGCAAGAACCAGGGCTACTACTACGGCATCCGCCGCCTGCCCTACTCCACGAACACCGCCAAGAACGGCTACACGTTCAAGCACATCTCCAACTTCGTCGCCCTGCCCGGCGAGCTGGCCGCGTCGAACCCGGCCATCAACAGCGAGGTCCACAACGCCGGTGAGGTGTGGGCCACGGCGCTGTGGGAGTGCTACGCGAGCCTGCTGAACGCGCACCCGTTCCAGGAGGCGCAGGACCGCATGAAGCGGTACCTCATCGCCGGCTACAAGGCGACGCCGAACGCGCCTACCTTCACGGAAGCGCGTGACGCGGTGCTGGCCGTCGCTCAGGCGAGCGACCCGGCGGACTACCAGCGCTTCGTGGCGGCCTTCGCCAAGCGCGGCATGGGCTTCGGTGCCAAGTCGCCGGACCGCAACGCGTTCGACCACATCGGCGTGGTGGAGAGCTTCGCCACGGGCGGCAACCTGGAGGTCACCAGCATCACGCTGACCGACAACGCGGGCGGCTGCGACCAGGACGGCATCCTGGACGTCGGCGAGCAGGGTCAGCTGAAGATCACCGTGCGCAACGTGGGCGGCAACGGGCTGAGCGCCTTCTCCGGCACCGTCAGCACCAGCAGCACCACGGCCAGCCTGCAGTTCCCGAACGGCACCACGGTCAACGTCCCCGCGCTGTCGCGCGGCGCGCAGGCCACCGTCACGCTGCCCGTCAACGTCATCGCGGTGTCCGGCGCGCCCGCGCGCGCTGGCCTGAAGGTCGTCTTCGACTCCAACGAGATCCCGGCGGCGGCGAAGACCGTGACGTTCGACCCCCGCGTCAACTACGACGACGTGGCGGCCACCAGCAACACGGAGACCTTCGAGTCGGGTCTCAAGGGCTGGACGCTGTCGGACACCCTGTCGGCGTCGGGTGACTTCACGCTCGAGGGCCCGGTGGAGAACCGCTACGCGCACGGCACGGATCCGTCCGTCGCGACGGAGATCACCCTCACCAGCCCCTGGATGTCGGTGGACGAGGCGGCTGACTTCACCATCAGCTACAACTACCGCCACTCCTTCGAGTACGACTACTCCTCGGGCGGCGCCTACGACGGCGCGGTGCTGGAGTTCACGGTCGACGGCATCGACTGGATCGACCCCTGGGACCTGTACCCGGTGGTGGACGCGGATCCGGGCTACACGGCCTACATCGAGGCGGGCGGTCTGAACCCCCTCGAGGACCGCGCCGCGATGGCGCTGACGAGCGCGGGCTTCCCGGCCTTCACCTCCGCGAGCATCAACTTCGCGGACTTCTTCCCCAGCCTGGGCCTGAAGAACGTCCGCTTCCGCTTCCGCGTCGCCGGTGACGTGGGCGTGGGCGGTTACGGCCTGGACGTGGACAACGTGCAGTTCACGGGCGCCAACCCGGTGTTCGCGGGCCAGCCGGAGCAGCCGGCCTCCTCGGGCACGTGCAACCTGCGCCCGGTGGCCAACGCGGGCCAGTCCCGCGTGGGCACGGGGGCCATCAAGGAAGGCACCCTCGTCAATGGCGTGCTGACGCGCGCCACCGTCACCCTGAACGGCACGGGCAGCTTCGACCCGGATGCCGCCGCGGGCGACGCGCTCACCTACAACTGGACGCAGGTCGGTGGCGCCACCCCGGTCACGCTGACCAACGCGGACACCGCGGCGCCGAGCTTCGTGGCGGACGTGGACTACGACGACGTCCTCTCCTTCCAGCTCGTCGTCACCGACGCGACGGGCAAGGCGAGCGAGCCGAAGACGGTGGACATCGAGCTGCTCAACGTGAACCAGACGCCGGTCGCCGCGGCCACCGCGCCGGCCACGGTCAACGAGCGTGACATCACGCCCGTGACCCTGGACGCTTCCGCCTCCACGGATCCGGATGCGACCGACGCGCTCGGCCTGACGTACGCCTGGGTGCAGACGGGCGGGACGCCCAAGGTCACGCTGACCAACGCCAACAAGGCGAAGGCCACGTTCCTGGCGCCGGAAGTGACGGCGGACGCGCAGCTGACCTTCACGGTCACCGTGACGGACAGCAGCGCCGCGAAGTCCTCGAAGGCTGTCTCCGTGACGGTGAAGAACGTGGACCGCGCTCCGGTGGCCAACGCCGGCGCGGACTTCGCGGTCGACACCCGCACGCCGTCGGCCCTCAGCGGCAGCGGCACGGACGCGGATGGCGACGCCGTGACGCTGGCCTGGGAGCAGGTCTCCGGTCCCGCGGTGGTCCTCACGGGCGCGAACACGGCCACGCCGACGTTCACGTCCCCGGACGTCGAGTTCAACACCGACCTCGTCTTCAAGCTGACCGCCACGGCGAACGGCCAGTCCTCCTCCGACACCGTCACGGTGACGGTGAAGGGTGTGGACCGTGCTCCGACGGCCAACGCTGGCGCGGACATCACCGTGGATGAGCGGGCGGCGGTGTCGCTGGCAGGCTCTGGCGAGGACGCGGATGGTGACGCCCTCAGCTACCAGTGGGAGCAGATCGCGGGCACGCAGGTGCAGCTGACGGGTGCCACGACGGCCACGCTGGCCTTCACGGCTCCGGAAATCACGGCCACCACCACGCTCATCTTCAAGCTCACGGTGACGGCGAACGGCAAGTCCGCCACGGACACCGTCTCCGTGACGGTGAACACCGTGGACCGCGCTCCGGTGGCCAACGCCGGCGCGGACTTCACGGTCGACACCCGCAAGCAGTCGGCCCTCAGCGGCAGTGGCACGGACGCGGATGGCGACGCCGTGACGCTGGCGTGGGAGCAGGTCTCCGGTCCCGCGGTGATTCTCACGGGCGCGAACACGGCCACGCCGACGTTCGTGTCCCCGGACGTCGAGGCCACCACCGACCTCGTCTTCAAGCTGACCGCCACGGCGAACGGCCAGTCCTCCTCCGACACCGTCACGGTGACGGTGAAGGGCGTGGACCGCGCTCCGGTGGCCAACGCCGGCGCGGACATCACCGCGAATGAGCGGACGGCGGTGTCGCTGGCGGGCACCGGGACGGATGCCGAGGGTGACGCCCTCAGCTACCAGTGGGAGCAGATCGCGGGCACGCAGGTGCAGCTGACGGGTGACACGACGACCACGCCGTCCTTCACGGCGCCGGACGTCACGGCCACCACCACGCTCACCTTCCAGCTCACGGTGACGGCGAACGGCAAGTCCTCCACGGACACCGTCAACGTCACGGTGAACAACGTGGACCGCGCTCCGGTGGCCAACGCCGGCGCGGACTTCGAGGCGGGCGCTCGCGACACGGTGACGCTGCACGGCTCGGGCTCGGATGTGGACGGCGACGCGCTGTCCTACTTCTGGACGCAGACGGGCGGCGAGGCGGTGACGCTGAACAATGCCGATTCCGCCTCCGCGACCTTCATGGCGCCTGACGTGAAGACCCCCACGGAGCTCACCTTCAAGCTCACGGTGACGGCGAACGGCGTGTCCACGTCGGACCTGGTCAACGTCACGGTGCGCAAGATGAACCGTCACCCGGTGGGCCAGGCTCCGGCCGCCATCACGGTGAACGAGGGTGAAGCGGTGGAGCTGGACGCTTCCGGCATCACGGATCCGGACGGTGACGCGCTCACCTTCACCTGGACCCAGGTCGGTGGCGCCACGGTGAGCACCACGGGTGCCGGCACCGCGAAGCTGACGTTTGCCGCGCCGCAGGTCCAGGCCGACACGGCCCTGGCCTTCAGCCTGACCGTGACGGACTCCGACGGCGCCGCCTCCGGCCCGTTCGTCTACACGGTCAACGTGAAGCAGGTGAACCAGGCGCCGGTCGCCAAGGTCCGGGTCATCTCGGGCGTGCGCGGCGGTGAGCTGGTGAAGATTGACGCCTCCACGTCCACGGATCCGGACAACGAGACGCTGACCTACACCTGGCAGCAGACGGGTGGCCCGTCCGTGACGCTGTCCGGCGCGAACGCCGCCGAGGCCAGCTTCACCCCGCCCGCGAAGAAGACGCTGGAGAACTACACCTTCAAGGTGACGGTGACGGATGCGGCCGGTGCCACCAGCACCGCCGACATCACGGTCAGCGTGCCGAAGGCGGACGACGACGGCGGCGGCTGCTCCTCCACGGGCGGCACGGCGGGCAGCATGGCGCCGCTGATGGCGCTGTTCGCGGCGATGGCGCTCTCGCGCCGTCGCAAGGCGTAAGCCGGCGCTTCATCCTGAAGCCCTGAAGTGACGGGGGGCGGTCCTCACGCGAGTGGGGGCTGCCCCCTTCTTCATTTCCGGCGCGGTGCCCGGGCCGGGGGATGCGGTAGGCTCGCGCGCCTCATGGCACGCACGTTCCAGGTGGGAGACACCTTCACCCACGTCCGCCAATGCGACCGGCTGCGGCCGGTGTATTACGCGGGCGCTTCCGGGGACTACAACCCCATCCACATCGACCCGGAGGTGGGGAGGCTCGCCGGCTTCAACGGTGTCATCCTCCAGGGGCTCTGCACGCTGGGCTGGGCCGTGGAGGCCGTGGCCGTCTTCGTGGGCGACCCCGGCCTGGTGCGCCGCGTGAGGGTGCGCTTCTCCCGCCCGGTGCTCCCCGAGGACACCGTCACCTTCCAGGGCCGCGTCACCGCCGTCGCGGACGGCCGGTTGACGACGGAAGTCACCGCCACCAACCAGCGCGGCGAGCCCGTCCTCCGGGGCGCCGTCGTCGAAACCCAGCTCGGATAGCCATGGCCCTGGACCCCCAGTTCGTCGGCCGTGCCTACGGCCCCTTCACCTATGAGATTGGCCGGGAGAAGCTGCGCGAGTTCTCCCTCATCCTCGGCGGCTCCGTGCCCTCCGCGGGCACCTTCGGCGAGCCCCCCGCGCACGTGAGCCCCCTGCTCTACTCGCAGGAGGCGGCGCAGGCCGGCCCGTACGGCGACGTCATCGCCTTCCCCAGCTTCGCGGTGGTGTTCGCCATCCGCCCCTTCAGCGCCGCCATCGCGGACCCGGAGCTGGGCGTGGACCGCGTGCGGCTGGTGCACGGCGAGCAGGAGCTGGAGTTCCTGGGCGTGATGCGCCCCGGGGACGTGCTCACCACCACGGGCCACATCTCGGAGCTGTACCGCAAGGCCGGGATGGACTTCCTCGTCGTCACCACGGAGACGCGCAACGCGAAAGGCGAGACCGTGGTGCGCGGCGTGTGGACGGCCGTCATCCGCCCCGCGTGACGAAGGCGCGTGCTACTCGCCGGGGGCGATGATGCCCTCGTCGAGCAGCTGCGCGAGGATGCGCGCGGTGTCCAGGCGCGACATGCCCGACAGCGCGAAGAGGTCGTCGAAGCTCACCGCGCCGTCAATCTGCGCCAGCACGAAGCCCGCGCGGTGGTCCAGGTTGAGCCAGATGATGTCGTCCGGCTGCAACCGCACGCGAGGCATGCGGTTCAGGTCCCCCAGCCGGGCCTCCAGCATGGACACCAGGATGCGCTCGCTGCGGTCTCGCAGCGCCTCCACGCGCGGGTTCTCCGGCGCCAGGGACTGCGCCCGGCGCAAGAGCTCCACCGCGCCGGAGTGATCATCCAGCGCCAGCAGGTCCTCCGCGCCCCGCAGCAGGCTCTCCACCTCCGACCCTTCCGGCAGTCCCCCCGCCGGCGTGAAGGTGTCCGGCAGCCCGAACTCCTGCGTGCGGTGCGCCTCCGCGATGAGGTCCAACGCGTCGCCGGGCATCCCCGTGCCCTCGGGCAGGCTCACGGATTCACGCAAGGGGGCCTCCACGGGGCCCGGCGCGGAAGGGCCCGCCCAGGCGCCCCAGTCCGCCTCCAGGTCGGGAGCCGCCAGGTTCCACCCGGTGTCCGCGCCCTGCTCCGGCCCGCCGTCCCGCCCCAGCAGCCGGCGCGCGCGCGCGTTGCCCGGGTCCAGCTCCAGGGCCCGGGCG
Organism: Corallococcus aberystwythensis; assembly: GCF_003612165.1. Classification (GTDB taxonomy): domain Bacteria; phylum Myxococcota; class Myxococcia; order Myxococcales; family Myxococcaceae; genus Corallococcus; species Corallococcus aberystwythensis. The sequence continues at coordinate 14,997 of NZ_RAWK01000087.1, forward strand.
AAGAGCTTCTCCGCGCCGGCCATGTCGCCACTCAGTCGCAACAGCAACCCGGCTTCGACCAACGCCTTGGCCCGGAGCGCGTTCATGGGCTACCTCCCCGGCGTTCCGCGCGGGCCGGCCGAGCGCAACAGCGGCAGGCTCTGGGCCAGGGCCTCGCAGGCCCGGGTGAGCGCGCCCACATCCTCCACGCCGCGCGCCTGGCGCGCCTGGTCCAGGGCGGCCTCCGCGCGGGCGACGACATCCGGCGGCAGGCCTCCGGCGCCGGGCATGAGCCGCACGCGGGAGAGCGCGTCCACCAGGTCGCGGGCCAGGGTGTCCAGCTCCACGCGCTTGGACTTGAGTTCCTCCGTGTTGCGCGCCGCCACCATCCAGTCGCGCTGCTCGTCCATGATGCGGCGCAGCTCGTCCTCGGTGAGGCCGCTGGAGGCAGTGACGGTGATGGACTGGCGCAGGCCCGTGTCACGGTCGCGCGCGGACACCGACACGATGCCCTCCGCGTTGATGTCGAACGTCACCTCGATTTCGACCTGTCCGCGCGGCGCCTCGCGCAGGCCGGTGAGGAGGAACTCGCCCAGCAGCTCGTTGTGGTGCGCGAGCTCGTGCTCTCCCTGGAGCACCATGATCTTCACCGTGCGCTGGAAGTCCTTGGAGGTGGCGAACACCTCCGTGGCGGAGGTGGGCACGGTGGTGTTGCGCGGAATCAGCCGCCGCACGTAGCCGCCCGCGATGGCCACGCCCATGCTCTGCGGCGTGACGTCCAGGAGCAGCAGTTCGCTCTGCTGGCCCACCAGCGCGTGCGCCTGGATGGCGGCGCCCAGGGCCACGACTTCTTCCGCGTGCACGCCCTTGCAGGGCTCGCGGCGGAAGTACTGGCGCACCTGCTCCACGATGCGGGGCATGCGCGACATGCCCCCCACCAGGATGACCTCCTTCAGGTCCGAGGGGCGCACCTTCGCCTCGCCCAGCACTTCCGACGTGATGCCCACCAGGCGCTCGCCCAGGTCCGCGGTGAGGTCCTCCAGCTTCTCGCGGGTGAGCGTGGACTGCAGGTGCAGCGCGGCGCCTCCGCCCGGCGGCGTGCAGATGAAGGGCAGGTGCACCTGCGTCTCCTTCACCGACGACAGCTCCACCTTCGCCTTCTCCGCGGCGTCCTTCAGCCGCTGCAGCGCCATGCGGTCCTTGCGCAGGTCGATGCCGTGCTCCTTGGCGAAGCCGAACACCATCCACTCCATGATGCGGTGGTCCCAGTCCTCGCCGCCGAGGAAGGTGTCCCCGCCGGTGGCCACCACGTCGAAGATGCCGTTGTTGATCTCCAGCACCGACACGTCGAAGGTGCCGCCGCCCAGGTCCAGCACGGCGATCTTCCCGTTCACCGTGCGCCCGAAGCCGTAGGCCAGCGCCGCCGCGGTGGGCTCGTTGATGATGCGCAGCACCTCCAGGCCCGCGATGCGGCCCGCGTCCTTGGTGGCCTGGCGCTGCCCGTCGTTGAAGTAGGCCGGCACGGTGATGACGGCCTGGGTGACGGGGCGGCCGAAGTGCGCCTCCGCGTCCGCCTTCAGCTCCGCGAGAATCATGGCGCTGACCTCCGGGACGGCGAGGTCGCGGCCCGCCAGCCGGACGCGCACGTCGTCGTGCTGGCCGCACACCACCTGGTACGTGAGCGCGCGCAGCGCGTCCTGCACCGGGTGCGAGGAGAACTTGCGGCCGATGAGGCGCTTGGCCGCGGACACCGTCTCCTGCGGGTTGGTGATGGCCTGCCGCTTGGCGATGCCGCCCACCAGCCGCTTGCCGTTCTTCGACACCGCCACCACGGACGGGGTGAGGGGCTGGCCGGTGCGGTTCTTGATGATGATGGGCTGACCGTCCTGCACCGTGGCGACGAGGCTGTTCGTCGTCCCCAGGTCGATGCCAATCAGAGGTTCGGACTCAGCAGCCATGGGGACGCATGCACCTCATCACGTGAACGTCCAGCGCAGCTTCTTGAGGGCGGCGAGGGCGTCGGCGTTGTCGGGGTCCAGGCGCACGACCTGCTCGAAGTGGTGCTTGGCCTGCTTCTTCTGCCCCGCCACCAGCAGCACGTGGCCGAGCAGCAGCTGGTAGTCCGCGCGCCCCGGCTTCAGCTCCACCGCGCGCTGCGCGAGCTTCACCACCTCCTGCGCATCCTGCGCCAGCTCCCGCCCCACGCGCGCCGCCTGGAAGGCCGCCTCCGGGTTGTCCGCGTTGAGCGACGCGGCCAGCTTGTACGCCGCCTGCGCGCCGGCGAAGTCGCCGCGCATCTCCAGCTCCTGGCCCCGCTCCACCTCCGCCTGCGCGCGGTGCAGGTCGTGCTTGCGGCGCGCCTCCACCAGCAGCGTGGCGACCTCGCGGTTCTTCGGGTCCAGGCTCAGCACGTGGTTGAAGTCCTGGTAGGCCCGCTCGAAGTCCCCGCGCGCGGTGGCCGCCCTGCCCCGTGCGATGAGCTCCGTGAGCTTGTGGCTGCGGGCCATGTACGGGTGACGCGCGAGGCGGGCCTGGCGCTCGGCGCGGCGGGCCTCGGACTCCGCGTCCTCCGGGGGCGCGGCGGCGGGAGCCGGCGCCGTGGCGAAGGCCCCCGACGGCGGGCGCGCACCCGCGGTGGCGGGCGGGGCCACCGCGGCGAAGGTGCCGGAAGACGAACGCGGGCTCGGCGCGGCGGGCGGCGGAGTGGCCGGAGCGCGCGCGGCCGGGGCCGGTGGCACGGCGGGGGCGCGCGGCGGCTCCTGGCGGCTGAGGGCGTTGTGGGCGTCCGTGAGGCGCTTGAAGATGCGCTCCAGCCGCGCGCGGAAGCTGCCCAGGTTCTTGCCGAAGTAGCGGTCCGGGTGGAAGCGGCGGGAGGCGTTGTAATACGCCTGCTTCACCTCCTGGGGGCTCGCGCCCCGGGCCACGCCCAGCACCGCGTAATGGTCCATCCCGTCCAGCGAGCGCTCCATCTCGATGATGTCGCGCTTCTGGTCGGCATCCAGGTCCACCTCCTCCGCCAGGGCGGCGTCCACCACCGGGGCGGCGGGAGGGGCGCGCTGCACCACGCGGGCGGGAACAATCGCCCCCTTGGCGCGCAGCGACAGCAGCACGGCGATGGTGCGCGCCTCGCCCAGCGAGGAGCGGGACAGCACGGCGTCGATGCGCTCGACGCGGCCCACCAGCGCCAGCACCGAGCCCTCCTCCGAGCTGAGCTGGAGACGGGCCGGGTCCAGGTGGGGCACCGTGGCGATGTGGTCGGTCCTGCCCCCCAGGCCGACGATGGGGTTGGGCGCGCTCAAGGTGTCACGTTCCGGAGGCTGGCGAATCCCCGAGTGTAGGTGTCCGGGAAGCAGGGCGTCAAACTTCCCGGGTCCGAAAGGCCCCGCCCCTTTTACAGCGTGGAAAGGACACGCTGGAGGATGCCCAGCGCTTCGTCCAGTTCCTTCTGGGAGATGATGAGCGGCGGCGCGAAGCGCACCGTGGTGTCCCCGGCGGCGTTCACCAGCAGGCCGGCCTCGCGCAGCTTCGCGATGACGGGGGCGACCTCCCGGTCCAGCTCCACGCCCAGCAGCAGCCCCTGCCCGCGCACGGCCTGGATGCGCCCGGGCGGCAGCGAGGCCTGGAGCGCGCGCGCGCCGGCGAGGAAGTGCTCCCCCTTGGCCTGCACGTCCGCCAGCAGGCCGGGCTGGCGCAGCAGCCGCATCACCACGTTGGCCGCGGCGGCGGACACCAGGTTGCCGCCGAAGGTGGAGCCGTGGGTGCCCGGCGTGAGGCTCACCGCCAGCTCCTCGCGGCACAGCATGGCGCCAATGGGCAGCCCGTTTCCGAGCGCCTTCGCCAGGCTGATGGCGTCCGGCCGGATGCCGTGGTGCATGAAGCCGAAGGGCTGCCCGGTGCGGCCCATGCCCGTCTGGACCTCGTCCACGAGCAGCAGCAGGCCCTTCTCGTCACAGAGGGCGCGCAGCCCCTGGAAGAAGCCCGGGGGCGCCAGGCGCACGCCGCCCTCGCCCTGGATGGGCTCCACCAGGATGGCGGCGGTGGAGGGCCCCACGGCGCGGCGCACCGTCTCCACGTCGCCGTACGGCAGGTGCCGGAAGCCCTGGGGCAGCGGCTCGAAGCCCGCGTGGTACTTCGGCTGGCCGGTGGCGGTGACGGTGGCCAGCGTGCGGCCGTGGAAGCCCTTCTCGAAGGAGAGGATCTCGAAGCGCTCCGGCGTGCCCCGGTCCTTCATCACCTTGCGGGTCAGCTTGATGAGGGCCTCGTTGGCCTCCGCGCCGGAGTTGCAGAAGAACGCGCGCGGCAGCCCGGCCCAGTCGGTGAGCTGCTCGGCCAGGTCTATCTGCGGCTGCGAGTAGAACGCGTTGGAGACGTGCCACAGCGTGTCCAGCTGCGCCTTGGCCGCCGCGACCACCTCCGGGTGGCAGTGGCCCAGGGCGCAGACAGCGATGCCGCCGATGCAGTCCAGGTACTCATTGCCGTCCGCGTCCCACACCCGCGTGCCCTGCCCGCGCACCAGGGCAATGGGTTGCTGCTTGTAGTTCTGCAGCAGGTGCTGCTTCGCCTTCTGGATGAGCGGGGCGTTGCCAGCGGCGGATGCGGAGGACGGCGGCGGTTGCGACAAGGTGGTGTACCTCGCTCTTCGTAGGACACGGGGGCGACGCGGTGGGCCAACGCGGCGGACCCTAGCGCGCTAGAGGATGTAGCGCGACAAGTCCTCGTCCTGGACGATGGCGCCCAGGCGCTCGCGCACGTAGGCGGCGTCCACCTGGAAGTCGCGCGGGCCCTGTTCGCTGGCCGTGAAGGACACCTCGTCCAGCAGGCGCTCCAGCACCGTGTGCAGCCGCCGCGCGCCGATGTTCTGCGTGCGCTCGTTGGCCTGCTGGGCGATGCGGGCGACCTCCGCCACCGCGTCGTCGGTGAAGGACAGGCGCACGCCTTCGGTGGCGAGCAGCGCGGTGTACTGGCGCATGAGCGAGTTCTTGGGCTCGCGCAGGATGCGCACCAGGTCCTCGCCGGACAGCGCCTCCAGCTCCACGCGGATGGGGAAGCGGCCCTGGAGCTCCGGGATGAGGTCGGACGGCTTGGACACGTGGAACGCGCCCGCCGCGATGAAGAGCATGTGGTCCGTCTTCACCTGGCCGTACTTCGTGTTGACGGCCGAGCCCTCCACGATGGGCAGGATGTCGCGCTGCACGCCCTCGCGTGACACGTCCGGGCCGCCGCCGCCCTTGCCGCCTTCACGGCTGGCGATCTTGTCGATCTCGTCGATGAAGACGATGCCGCTGGACTCGGCGCGCGCCACGGCCTCGCGCTGGACGCGGTCGGGGTCCACCAGCTTCTGCGCCTCCTCCGCGCGCAGCACCTGGAGCGCCTCCGGCACGCGCAGCTTGCGCTTCCGGGTGTTCTTCATGCCCGGCATGTTCTTGAACAGGTCCTGGAGGTTGACGCCGATCTCCTCCATGCCCTGGCCGCCGAAGTTGCGCATGAAGGTGGGCGAGCTGTCGCTGGTCTCCACCTCCACGGTCTGATCATCCAGCGTGCCGGCGCGCAGCTGGGCGCGCAGCTTCTCCCGCTCGTTGTCGCCCAGCGGCGAGGGCGCGGGGGCCGGAGGGGGCGAGAAGCCGAACGGCGGCGACGACGGGGTGCGCGTCTGTCCGCCGCTCTTGATGAGCTCCATCAAGCGGTCCTCGGCCAGCTCCTCCGCGCGCGGCTTGACCTTCTCCGTCTCCTCTTCGCGCACGAGCGCGATGGCGGACTCCACCAGGTCGCGGATCATCGACTCGACGTCGCGGCCCACGTAGCCCACTTCCGTGAACTTGCTGGCCTCCACCTTCACGAAGGGGGCCTGGGACAGCTTCGCCAGGCGGCGGGCGATCTCCGTCTTCCCCACGCCGGTGGGGCCAATCATGATGATGTTCTTCGGGTAGATCTCATCGCGCAGGTCGTCCGGCACCTGCTGGCGGCGCCACCGGTTGCGCAGCGCGATGGCCACCGCGCGCTTGGCGTCTTTCTGACCGACGATGTAGCGGTCCAGCTCGCTGACGACCTCGCGAGGCGTGAAGGCGGACAACTTGCGCGATTCGGCCACGGGGCGGTCCTCTCAGAGCTCTTCGTAGGTGACGTTGGAGTTCGTGTAGACGCAGATGTCCGCGGCGATGGCCATGGCCTGCGTGCAGATGTCCCGGGCGGACAATTGCGAGTGCGCCTGGAGGGCGCGAGCGGCGGCCAGCGCGTAGTGGCCGCCGGAGCCCACGGCGGCGATGCCGTGGTCCGGTTCAATGACGTCGCCCGCGCCGGAGAGGATGAAGGTCTTCTCCTTGTCCGCGACGATGAGCAGCGCCTCCAGGCGGCGGAGGAAGCGGTCGGTGCGCCAGTCCTTCCCCAGCTCCACGCAGGCACGGGCCAGGTTCTTCTGGTGCTCCTTGAACTTGGCCTCGAAGCGCTCGAAGAGCGTGAACGCGTCCGCGGTGCTGCCCGCGAAGCCGGCGATGATCTGACCCTCGCCGATGCGGCGCACCTTGCGCGCCGTGTTCTTCATGATGGTCTTGTCGAGACTGACCTGACCGTCGCCCGCGATGACGACCTTCCCTTCGCGGCGGACGCAGAGGATGGTGGTTCCGTGGAACATGACGGGGGGTTTAACAAGCCCGCCCGTCCCCGACCCACAAAAACCGCCGGGTTGTCCGCTCCCTCACCCTGGGAGCGCGCTCAGGTCGCGGTCGCCTTCATCCAGCGGCCCACCAGCTTCACCAGGGCGGCCTTCTTCGCCTTCACCGTCTTCGCGTCCGGCAGCGTCACCACGCCCCGGTCCGGGGCCAGCCACTCCACCAGCCCGGAGTCGTCCTCGAAGGCGAAGCCTGTCGTGTCCTTCACCTTCGCGCCCCGGTGGAGGATGACCTGGAAGATGCCCTTGGGGGCCAGGCGGAACGTGATGCGGTCATCGCCGGAGTGGACGAAGCTGGGGGCCTTCCACTTGATGCGCTCGGTGATGCTGGCGTCGGAGGCCAGGATGGCGGCGCGCACGGTCTCGATCTCCGCCTTCAGCGGGTGCTCGAGTTCCGCCATGTACTGTTCGACTTCGTCGGTGTGCTTCGCCATTTCCCATTCCCTTCCGCGTCGTCACGCGCGCGGGTGCGCGGCGTCGTAGACCTCTTGCAGCTGTTCGAAGGTCACGTGGGTGTACTTCTGCGTGGTGGACAGGCTCGCGTGGCCCAGCAGTTCCTGGATGCTGCGGATGTCCGCGCCGCCGCCCAAGAGGTGCGTGGCGAACGAGTGGCGCATCGCGTGCGGGCTCACCTTGCGCGCCAGGGCCAGCTTGAGCACGTACGCGTCCAGGTGCCGCGCGATGCTCCGGGGCGTGAGCCGGCCGCCGCGGAAGTTGAGGAACAAGGCCTGCGGATCCTGCCCTTCATGAACCGTGGCCAGCAGCTCGCCGCGCCGCTCGAGGTACGCCTCCAGCGACTGGATGGCCTTCGCGTTGAGCGGCACCAGCCGCTCCTTGCTGCCCTTGCCCATCACCCGGACGATGCGGCTGCTGCGCTCCACGCCCAGCAGGTCCAGGCCGCACAGTTCGCTGATGCGCAGGCCGCCGCCGTAGAGCATCTCCAGGATGGCCTTGTCGCGAAGCCCCAGCACCGAGTCCAGGTCCGGCATGTCGAGGATGGCGAACACCTCCTCCACCGGCAGCACCTTGGGCAGTGACTTGGGCAGCTTGGGGCTCTTCACCAGCTTGGCCGGGCTGGCCGGCAGCAGCTTCTGCCGCACGAGGTACTTGTAGAACGACTTGATGCTGGCCAGCCGGCGTGCGCGGCTTGTCGGCGCGTGGTCCACGCTGAGCGTGCCCAGGTAGCCACGGATGGCCGCGTGCGTGCCCGCGAGCAGCGACAGCTTCATCCGCTCCACGACGTAGCGCTCATAGTCCACCAGGTCGATGAGGTAGTTGCGCACCGTGTGAGGGGACGCGCCCTTCTCGCCTTCGAGGTGGTCCTTGAACTGCGCCAGCAGCGGAGACAGGGTCGACATGGTCGGGGAAGCCTAGGGGCCTCCCCGAGCCTCGCAAGATTCGCGTCGCTCCGCGAGCCCGCCCTACTTCACGGGAGCCGGGGTGACGGGCACTACGGGAATGGCCCCTGCGGGCAGCTCGGAGGGCACCAGCTTGGGCAGGAGCACGCGGCAGGCGTCCTCGGACAGCCAGTGGTACGTGCACAGCCACTCCGTGACGGGCACGCGCACCTGCCAGCCCAGCACGAAGAGGATGAGCAGCGTGAGGCCGATGCGAGCCCCCAGCGACATGCCGTCCGTCTCGTCGTCGTCCTGCGTGTGGCGCAGCGCCCCGCGCACCAGGTCCGCCCGGTCCACGCGCGCGTTCTTGGGCAGCTTCGGCTTGCGCGTGATGAGCGTCGCCACGCTGCGCGTGAGCATCAGCCGGTCGTTGAGCGCCCAGCCGGAGCCCTCCAGCAGCAGCGCCAGGTTGCGCCGGCGCAGCTTCATCCACCCGAGCAGCCCCGCGGGCGCCATCACCACGATGGCCAGGATGGTCGCCGCGGTGATGACGTCCACCAGCGTGAGCGACTTCACCTGCGTGAGGATGAACGCCAGCGACGAACCCAGCGCCGCGAACGCGATGCCGCCCGCCGCGAGCACGCCCGCGATGCCGCCCCCCGCCGGTGCCGCCGCGGGCGCCGCGGCCGCCGGAGCCGCCGGGGGCGGTGGCGCGGTGACGGTCTGCTTGTAGCCGGACTCCAGCGACGCATCGAAGTCCTTCTCGCCGGACGCGGCCAGTCCCTCCACCTTGCTGGTGATGAACGCGCCAATGCGCATGAAGGGCATGGTCATCGACTCCCAGAGCGACACGGGCTGGCGGACGACCTGCGTGACGATGGCGTCGCTCTCCTTGCCGTCCACGTCGTAGAACACGCCGCGCTTGCCCACGACGAGCTCCGTGCTGCGGCCGGAGGTGACGGGCACCGCCACCTCGTAGCCGTCCGTCGCGTCGCGGGGCATCACCTTCACGTAGAGGATGCAGGTGGTCCCCTGCCCCGTCAGCGCCGCGTGCGCCGCGCGGTCCGTCACCAGCACGGACAGCGTGTACTTGCGCCCGCCCAGGATGAGCGTGCCCTTCTCCATCAGCGCCCGCCGCTTGGGCAGGTACAGGTTGGGCATGCTGATGAAGTTGTTGGCGAACAGCAGCAGCCAGCGCTGGTACAGCACCAGCCGCTCCAGCTCCGCGATGACGTCCAGCGTGGGCTTGAGCGACAGGTCCTCGCGGCTCACCGCCTCGATGGCGTCCAGGTCCTCGTCGGACACCGTGCCCAGCGTGTCCGCCACCGCGTGCAGCGCGCTCGCGTCGCGCTTCGCCTGCCAGCCGAGGATGGCCTCCGCCTTCGCGGACAGCTCGCGCCAGGCGGTGTCCGTCAGCTTCACGCCGTCGCCCAGCAGCGGCGTGGCCACCTCCTGGTGGAAGGCCTCCAGCTTCTCGTAGCCGGGGCCGCGGTACAGCCGCGCCCACACCAGCACGCCGGACGGATCCGGCGGCGCGATGGGCAGCTCGTTCGCGGCCTTGCCCATGGCGCCCAGGTCGCCCAGCGCGCCCTCCACCCGGTCCGCGCGCAGGCGCAGGCTGGCGGCGGCCTCCGGCTGCGCGGCCACCAGCCGGCACTGCACGAAGTAGCCATCCAGGAGCGGCGCCACGTCGTGCACGCGCTTCGCCTGCTCCAGGCTCGCGGTGCCCCAGGTGAACACTGCGTCCCTGCCGCCCAGGTGCGTGAGCAGCGCCGTGCGCTCCTCGCGGAAGCGCTTCACCAGGCCCACGTCCACACCCGCCAGGCCCGCGCGGTTCGTCAGCGGCGGGAAGGCCGCGATGATGGACTGCGCCAGGGGCCGCAGCCGCTCCGGCAGCGACACCGGCGCGATGATGCCGTCGCCGTTCTTGCCCGCGTCGCGCAGCGCCTTGTCACTGGTGCGCAGCTGTTCCAGCGACAGCCGCGTGGTGTCCGGCGCGTTGAGCGTGCGCAGCACCAGCTCCGCCGCGCCCTTGAGGTTGTCCGCGGTGTCGGAGAGCGCCGCCAGCTCCAGCACGTCGCTGCTCGCGTCCGCGCCCTTGCGGTCCTTCAGCCGCGCGGCCGTCCAGTCCACCGCGGCGCGCAGCTCCTCCACCCGGATGCGGCGGTTGCCGTCCGCGTCCATCAGCGCGAGGAAGCGCGGATCACACGCGATGCCCTCCATGGGGCACGCCAGCGCGATCCACTGCGTCGCGGGAATCCTCACCGCTTCGGTGAGGGTGTTGAAGTCAGGGATGTCGACCTGGAGCGAGCCGCCGTAGCGGCGATAGACGAGCTGTGCCATTCGGCGCGCGAAGACAGCACACCCCGCCCGGGTCTGCACGCCTCAACGTCCAGCCCCCGGCAGGAAGGCCCTGGCGGCCTCCCTGCCTGGGTCACGCACTACTGCGCGGTGGCGACGGCGCTGTACACGCCGGGGTTCTGCCCCTGGCCGATGATGTAGACGGCCCGCGCGTCGTCCTTGCCCGCGAAGTACACGGGCACCTGCACGCCCTGGTCGAGCGTCTTTCGCGCGCCCGACTTCACGTCATAGACGGCCACGTCGTAGGTGTCCGAGTCCATGCGCGCGTACGTCGCGAGCACGCGCGCGCCGTCCTCGGAGATCTTGTAGCTGAAGATGCCCTGCATCCACGTCTTCGCCTCGGCCTGCTTCTCCCCCAGGTCCACGGCCTTGAAGTCGCACGCGCGGCCGTTGCGGATGCAGTTGGTGCGGAACACCACCGCGGCGTTCTTCGGCGCGAAGCCGTAGCCGAACACGCCCGGCTGCACCTTCTCCGCCTTCTCCTGGCCCAGCGCGTACAGCATCAGGTCCACGGAGAACACCGGCTTCACGAAGCGCGACAGGAACGCCACGTAGCGGCTGTCCGAGCCCCACACGAAGTTGGGCACCCGGTTCCCCACGCGCTTGGGTGCGCCGTCCGGCAGCGACGCCACGGACAGGGCGCCCGCGCGCGACGGCTGGTCATACTTCTCCAGGAAGCCCACCGCCTTGGAGTCCGGCGCGAACGCCATCTCCTCCACGGCCTCGCCCACCTTGCGCCCCGCGCCTCCGGACGCAGGGCCCACGTACAGGTCGCCCAGCTGCTCCGGCTTGCCGTTCTCCGTGCGCGCCAGCCACTGGCCATCCGGAGAGAAGCCGAACGTCGTCGTGCCCACCGACAGCTTCGTGCCCTTCAGCGCGGGCACGTCCGCGAGGAACAAGTCGTACATCCCGCGCACGGCCTCGCTGCGCACCTGGTAGGCCACGTGCTTGCCGTCGGAGGACACCTGGTAGTCGCCCACCTGATCCGCCAGCTTGCGAGGCGGCTCGTTGGCGCCCACCGTCACCGCCGCCAGCCCGCCCGCGGCGGACAGCCTGCGCTTGAAGAGCAGCGTCTTGCCGTCCGGGGTGAACTGCGCGGTGCTCACCTCGCCCGCCACGTCCTGGAACGGCCCCTGCGGCAGCTTGCCCACCTTCAGCGTGCCCGCGTCCACGAAGGCCACGTTCACGCCGTCCGGGGACGGCAGCAGGTAGCTCACCGCCGTGCCCAGCTTCACCGGCTCCGCCGCCGCGTCCGCGAGCGACAGCACGTTCAACTCACCGGACTGCGAGGCCGGGTTGTAGCCCGTCACGTACAACAGGTGCTTCGAGTCCTGGGAGAACAGCAGGCTGCCCGGCACGTTCGTCACGCCGTCGCCCAGCGCTCGCGCCTTCCCGCCCGCCGTCGGCACGACGTGCAGCGAGCCCACCAGCATCTGCGGCGGGATGCCGTCCAGCCGGGGCTTCTGGCCGTTGAGCAGGAACGTGCCGTACTGCCCGTCCGGCGACAGGCGCAGGTCCGCCGCGCGGCCCGGCGCGAGCAACTGCCCCTGCCCGCCCACCACCGCGGTGCCCTTCGCCGCGCTGCGGACCGTGTCGCCCTGCGCGGCACTGCGCTGGGTGGGCGCGCTGTTGTCCTCGCCCTTCTTGCACCCCGACACCGCCAGCAGGGCCAGGAGGCCCACCATCCCAGTTCGCTTCATGCGCTCGTCTGTCCTTCCGTCTGGGCGACAACGCCCGCGAGTGGCAGCCAGGCCGCCAAATCCTGCTTCGCCCGCGCCGAGTAGGCCGCGCGCTTGTCCGCCTTCTTCATCCGTCCCGACAGGGGCGGGAACAGGCCGTAGATGACGTTGGTGGGCTGGTGCGGATGATCCGGCGGGTGCGCTTCCCCGGTGAGGTGCCGGTACAGCGACCCCAGCGCCGTCGTCGCGGGAGGCGGCACGAACGGCGTGCCCGTCAGCCGCGCGTGCACCGCCAGCGCCACCAGGTAGCCGCACGCCGCGCTCTCCACGTAGCCCTCCACGCCCGTCACCTGTCCCGCGAAGAACACCCGCCGCTCCGTCTTCAACGACAGGTCCTCCGCCAGCAGGCGGGGCGAGTCGATGAACGTGTTGCGGTGGATCTGCCCCATCCGCAGGAACTCCGCATTCTGGAGGCCCGGGATGCACGTGCTGAAGATGCGCTTCTGTTCACCCCACGTCAGACGCGTCTGGAAGCCCACCATGTTCCACGCCGTGCCCGCCCGGTCCTCCATGCGCAGCTGCACCACCGCGTAGGGGTCCGTCCCCGTGCGCGGGTCCTTCAGCCCCACCGGCTTCATGGGCCCGTAGGCCAGCGTGTCGTCGCCGCGCTCCGCCATCACTTCGATGGGCAGACACCCTTCGAAGTACTTCGGTTCCTCGAAGCTGTGCGGCACCACCTTCTGGCCCGCCTTCACCTCGTTCACGAAGCGGTAGTACTCGTCCTTCGTCATGGGGAGGTTGAGGTAGTCATCCCCGCCGCCCTTGCCGTAGCGGCTCTGGCGGAAGGCGATGTCCAGGTCGATGGAGTCCCCGGACAGGATGGGCGCGATGGAGTCGTAGAAGTAGAGCTTCGTGCCCACGTGGCGCTCCAGGTCCACCGTGAGCGCCTCCGACGTCAGCGGCCCCGTCGCCACCACCACCACGCCGTCCTCCGGCAGCCGCTCCACCTCACCGCCCACCAGCTCCACGCCGGACTGGAGCCGGGTCGTGATTTCGCGCGAGAAGCCCTCGCGCTCCACCGCCAGCGCGTCCCCCGCGGGCACGCGGTGCAGATCCGCGCTGGCGAGCACCAGCGACCCCAGCGCGCGCAGCTCCGCGTGCAGGAGGCCAATGGCGCTCTCCGGGTTGTCCGAGCGCAGCGAGTTGCTGCACACCAGCTCCGCGAGCGTGTCCGACTTGTGCGCCGGGGAGCGCTTGTGCGGCTTCATCTCCCGCAGCACCACTGGCACGCCGCGCCGCGCCAACTGGTACGCGCACTCCGTGCCCGCCAGGCCGCCGCCAATCACCGTCACCCGCTGCTGCTTCACGTCCGACATGCATGCCTCCGGGCCCCCTCGTACCGGGTGCCCAAAGGCCCCTGTTAGCAGAGAGGCACCGCCCTTTCACGTCCGCCCGCCTGCCCTGCGTCCCACCATGCGTGCGCCAAAGAGAGGTGAGGTTTCCCCACCTGGGATCCAACCCTAGGTTTCTCGCGGTCTTCGCTCGGGACGAGGAAGCGTCCGGGCGAGCGCCCTTCAACCGCGAACCTGGGATGGGAGTGCCGCAGCCATGAGCCGAACCAGAGACTTGCTGAAGATCCGGGGCCTGCTGCAGCAGCGCCGCAAGACGACCGAAACCGCGCAGGCGGGAGCTCGCCGCGAGCTGGCAGCGCTGAAGGATCAGGAGCGCGATCCCGAGTACGAGGAGCAGGCGCAGGCGGAGCTGGCGGACTACACGCTGTCGACGCTCATCGAAGCGCAGCGCCGGGAGATCATGCTCATCGACGCCGCGCTGAGCCGCATGGACAATGACGTGTTCGGCGAGTGCGTGGACTGCGGCAACGAAATCTCACTGGACCGGCTGGAGGCCATGCCCTTCGCCATCCGCTGTGAGGAGGACGCCGCCATCCACGAGCAGGAGACGCGGGAGGCCGCGCGCCACACGGGCAGCCTGTCCCTCTAGCCAGGCCGTGCCTGCGCTCCCCCGTGCGTCCATCCCGCGCGGGGGAGTCGTGTGTCCGGCGGCTATTCGGAGTCGCGCTGGAGCACGATGAAGCGGTAGTTCTGCAGCTCGTTCTCGCCCGCCGTGTAGAGCACCGTGAGCAGCAGGTCGTACGGGACCATCTTGTCCGCGATGACCGACAGCTCATGGCTGAACGGTGCCGCCGGGTTGTGATCGGCGATGTACTTGAGCTTCGTCACTTCCTTCTTCAGCTGCGCGTCCAGCCCCAGCACCAGGCGCCCCTGGAGCTGGGCCTCCGGGATGCGGCCGTCCTTCAGCCGCACCACTTCACGGTCCCCCACCAGGATGTTCTTGGGGGTGATGGTGATGGCCACCGTGTCCTTGGGCGTGGCGCGCGTGGAGGACACCGGCGGCCGGACGTCCTCCGACGCGGTGATGGCCGCGGACGACGACGCGAAGGACTTCAGGAGGAACACCAGGATGATGGTCATCATGTCCATCATCGCGGTGATGTTGAGCTCCTTCACCTCGCTGGCGGCCTCGCGCTCCTTGCGCTTCTTGCGCGCGAGGGCCCGGCGGTAGCGCATGCGCGCGAGCTGGTCGGCTTCCTCGGCGGACATGGGCGCGGGTTCGGACATGGCTAGAGAACGCCCAGGGTGACGTCGGGGAAGAGCAGCTTGCGCTCGGCGACGGTGCCCGTCGTCTCACGCAGGGCGTCCATCGTCTGGATCAGCGCTTCGTACGGGATGTCCGGATCCGCCGCGACAATGACCTTCGTCTCCTGCGGGAAGGCCGCCTTGAGCTTCACCATCCGCGCGTTCAGGGCCGCGAAGTCCTGCGTGCCGTCCGCGCGCAGGGGCACCGAGGGGGCGCCCCCTTCCGCGGGCGCGGCCTCCGGGCTGTTGCCCCGCACGAAGAGCCCCTTCTGGGAGATGAGCACGGACAGGTTCAGCTTGGGCGCGTCCGCGTCCCCCTGCCCCGCGCCCGCGGTGGCGCCGTAGCTGGGCGCGTTCACGTTGAGCGCGCCAAAGGCGGTGAGCCCCGTGATGGAGAGCAGCATGAAGATGATGAGGTTCATGAGGATGTCGAGGTACGGGACGATGTTCAGCTCGCCCCCCTCTTCCTCTTCCCTCGGCTTCAGCTTGCGGCGCGAATAGTGGAACGCCATGGCGTGCCTAGTGCCCGGAAGGGCGGCTCAAGACGCGGCGCGGACGTCGGAGTCCGAGGGGACGACTTCCAGCGAGCCCCGGCGCGACAGGAGATTTTCCAGCTTCAGCGCGTTGAGCTCCACCAGCTCCACCATGTTCTTGGCGTAGTTGCTGAAGAACAGGTGCGCCACGATGCAGAGCACCGCGATGGAGAGGCCGAAGCCCGTGTTGTACATGGCCTCCGAGATGCCGTTGGAGAGCAGCGCCTGCTTCTGCTCCGCCGGCACGTTGCCCAGCGCGCGGAAGGTGCCGATGAGGCCCACGATGGTGCCCACCAGGCCCACCAGCGTCGCGATGTTCGCGAGCGACCACAGCCACTGCACGCGGCGCGAGACGTGCGGCGTGTACTCCGCCAGCGCCTCCTCCACCGCCTTGGCCACCTCCAGCTCACCGCGGTTCGCGTTGATGAGCCCCGCGCGGATGACGCGGGCCAGGGGCGAGCGCGGCGCCATG
This sequence comes from Corallococcus aberystwythensis, assembly GCF_003612165.1. Classification (GTDB taxonomy): domain Bacteria; phylum Myxococcota; class Myxococcia; order Myxococcales; family Myxococcaceae; genus Corallococcus; species Corallococcus aberystwythensis. The sequence goes on from NZ_RAWK01000087.1 coordinate 30,679, forward strand.
CCGCAGAACTTCACCGCGCGGTCCAGGTTGCCGCCGCGCACCATCTTGTGGACCTGTTCGATGAACGCCGTCGCGTTCAGGCGGTAGCGGAAGAGCAGCGTCACCGCGCGCTCGCCGATGACGGCCACCGAGGCGGCCAGCCAGAACAGGTTCACGAACATGAACGGGCCGCCAGCCTTGAACGCGCCGACGATGAAGTCCCCCAGGCCTCCAGAAGAAGCATGGCCCGCCGCGGCGGGGGCGGCCTCGGCCACCACCACACGCAGCAACTCACTGACAGAGGGAATCATCGCGGAGTGCGTCCTTTCGCTGCCCCCCGCGCGCACCCCTGCCGTTCAAAAGGGCAGGAGGCTGCGATCACGGGCCGGGAGCAATCAGGACTTCTAGGACTTCGCCCGCGAGGGTGTCAAGCCAGGGGGCCGAGCGTACCCCCCTGGAATGACTGGGCTTTTGCGCTCAGGCTTCCACGGTGGGCGTGGGGGCAGGCGCGGCCTCCACGGAAGCCCCCGGAATGGCTGGCTCCACCACCTCGCGGCGGTAGTCGCATTCCTTGTTCGGGCAGGCGATGTAGGCACCGTCCCGCTTGGAGAACTTCTGTAGGAGGTAGGGCGACGCGCACTGCGGGCAGGCCTCCGCCAGCGGCCGGTCCCACGCGGCGAACTTGCACTCCGGATACCGGTTGCAGCCGAAGAAGATCTTCCCGCGTCCGCTGCGGCGCTCGGTGAGGTAGCCCACCTTGCACTCCGGGCAGTTCACGCCGATGGAGATGGGCTTGGACGTCTTGCAGTCCGGGTAGCCCGAGCACGCCATGAAGCGCCCGAACCGGCCGCGCTTGATCACCATGGGCTTGCCGCACTTCTCGCACTTCTCGTCCGTGGTCTCTTCCTCCACGATGACGATCTTGCCCTCGGCGTCCCGCTTGAAGTCCTTGGTGTTCTTGCAGTCGGGGTAGTTCGAGCAGGCGAGGAAGTGGCCCATCTTCCCGAACTTGATGACGAACGGGTTGCCGCACTTCTCGCAGGCGATGTCGGTCTTGATCTCCTCGCGCTTGACGTCGCGCATCTCCGCTTCGGCCTTCTCCAGGGTCTCCTTGAAGGGCCCGTAGAAGTCGTGCAGCACCGTCTTCCAGGACGCGCCGCCGTCGGAGATCTGGTCCAGCTTCTCCTCCATGCTGGCCGTGAACGACACGTCCAGCTCATGGGGGAAGTGCTTCACCAGGAGCTCGTTGGTCATCTGGCCCAGGTCCGTGGGCCGGAAGCGGCTCTCCAGCTTCTCCACGTACTTCTTGTCCTGGATGTTGGAGAGGATGGCCGCGTACGTGGACGGACGCCCGATGCCGCGCTCCTCCAGCTCCTTCACCAGCGTGGCCTCGCTGAAGCGCGGGGGCGGCTGGGTGAAGTGCTGTTCGTTGAGGAGCTTGTCCAGGCGGAGGACCTCGCCCTCGTTGAGCGGGGGCAGCTCGCCCACCACGTCCTCGGCGCCCTCTTCACCGGCGGCCTTGGCCTTGTCGCGCTCGGACTCCTCTTCCGGCGTGAGGCCGGCGCCGTAGACGCCCAGGTAGCCGGGGAACTTCAGGGTGCTGCCGGACGCGCGGAAGGTGGCGCGGCCCGCGGTGATGTCCGCGGCCGTCTGATCATAGACGGCGGGCTTCATCTGGCACGCGACGAAGCGGTTCCAGATGAGCTCGTAGAGCCGGAACATGTCCAGCTCGTCCATGGCGTCGAAGAAGGGACGCACGCGCTCGGGCGGGTACTCCAGGGACGTGGGGCGGATGGCCTCGTGCGCGTCCTGGGCGCTCTTGCGGCTCTTGTAGACCATGGGCTCCGGCGGGAGGTAGTCCGCGCCGTACTTCTGCCCGATGAACTCGCGCACCTGCGTCACGGCGTCGTCCGACAGACGCGTGGAGTCCGTACGCATGTACGTGATGAGCGCCGTCTGGCCCTCCTCACCCAGCGGCACGCCTTCGTACAGCTTCTGCGCCAGCGTCATCGTCTTCTTGGCGGTGAAGTGCAGCCGGTTCGCCGCCTCCTGCTGGAGCTTGGAGGTGATGAAGGGCGCGGGCGCGTTGCGGCGGCGCTCCTTGCGGTCCACCTTGGTCACGGTGAAGGGGGCGTCCTTCAGCTCCGCGACGAGTCCGTCCGTGGTGGCGCGGTCCTTGAGCTCCACCTTCTTGCCGTCCACGCGGGACAGCTTCGCCTTGAAGGGCGGCGGCCCCTGCGGGCCCTGCACCAGCGCGTCCAGCGTCCAGTACTCCTCTGGATTGAAGGCCTTGATCTCCGACTCGCGCTCGACAATCAGGCGCACCGCGACGGACTGCACGCGGCCGGCGGACAGGCCGCGGCGGATCTTCTTCCAGAGCAGCGGCGAGATTTGATAGCCGACGAGCCGGTCCAGGATGCGCCGGGTCTGCTGCGAGTCGTAGTTGTCCTGGTTGAGTTCGCGCGGATTGGCGATGGCTTCCTGCACCGCCTTCTTGGTGATCTCGTTGAAGGTCACCCGGAGGGAGTCCGGGTGGGCCAGCTCCTCCTTGATGTGCCAGGCGATGGCCTCGCCCTCGCGGTCGGGGTCCGTCGCGAGGAACACGCGGTCCACCGTCCTGGCCGTCTTCTTCAGCTCGTTGAGGACCTTCTCCTTGCCCTTGATGACCGTGTACTCGGGCTTGAAGTCGTCCTCCACGTCGACGCCAATCTTGCTCTTGGGCAGGTCCTTCACGTGCCCCACGGACGCCTTCACCGTGTAGCCGGTGCCCAGGTACTTCTTGATGGTCTTGGCCTTGGCGGGAGACTCCACCACCACGAGGTAGTGCGGGCCCTTGCCACGGCGCTCGGGCACTTCCTCTTCGGCGTCCGCGTCCGCGTCAACAGTGGGCAAATCCTCGCCGTCCGCGCCCCGGCGGCGGGCGGCCGTCTTCTTCTTGGCGGTGGTCTTCTTCGCCGCCGTCTTCTTCTTGGCCGCCTTCTTGGCCGCCGGCTTCTTCGAGGCCGCCTTCTTGGGCGTCTCCTCCGCCGTCGCGTCCGTCTGCGCCGCCTGTGTCTTCTTCCGCGTGGCCATGGCTCTCCTACCTCGAACTGCCTCTAAACCTTCTCGTACCGTTTACCCGGGTGCTGGACCACCAGCCCCGACAATTCCAACTCCACCAGGGCGCTGGTGAGCGCCGCGGGCGACAGCGGGCTTGCGGCGAGCACCTCGTCGAACGAACGGGGAGCCCGGTCCAACAGCCCGTAGGCCCCGCGCGCTTCCACCGACAGCGCCTCCCACCACCCACTGTCCCGCCC
>NZ_RAWK01000088.1 GCF_003612165.1 Corallococcus aberystwythensis
GGGAGGGGACAGGCCATGAGGTGGGATGAGATGGGCGAGTCGCCCGGATGGGACAGGTCGGTGTCGCGGGACGGGAACGTGGACGGTGGGCCGGCTCGCGGTGGGCGGGGATCCGTCGTCGCTGTCGTGGCGGAGAAGCCCGCCGTGGCGCGCGACATCGCCCGGGTGCTGGGCGCCACCGAGCGCGGCGAGGGCTGCCTGCGCGGCAACGGCTACGTCGTCACGTGGGCCATTGGCCACCTGGTGGGCCTGGCCCAACCTCATGAGATTCGCCCGGAATGGAAGAAGTGGCACCGCTCGCACCTGCCCATGCTTCCGGCGGACTGGCCCCTGGTGGTGTCGGACTCCACGAAGGACCAGTTCGAGGTCGTCCGCCGGGTGATGAACGCGCCGGAGGTCTCCTCCGTGGTGTGCGCCACGGACGCCGGCCGCGAGGGCGAGCTCATCTTCCGGTACATCTACGACGCCGCCGGGTGCCGCAAGCCGGTGCGCCGGCTGTGGGTGTCGTCGCTCACCGAGCGCGCCATCCGCGACGGCTTCCAGCAGCTCAAGGACGGCAAGGCCTACGCACCGCTGGCGGACGCCGCCATGGGACGCAGCCGCGCGGACTGGCTCGTGGGCATGAACCTGTCGCGGCTCTACACGCTGGCGAGCGGCACCTACGGCAGCATGCTGTCCGTGGGACGCGTGCAGACGCCCACGCTGGCCATGGTGGTGGAGCGCGAGCTGGCCATCCGCGACTTCGTGCCCCGGGACTACCTGGAGGTCGTGGCCACCTTCGCGCCGCGCGGCAAGGGCGTGCCGCAGGGCGCGCGCTACCAGGGCACGTGGTTCCGCTCGGGGCCGGACGGCAAGCCGGTGATTCCGCCGGGCTATGACTCCGTGCGCGAGGCGCGCCGGCTGGACGCGGACGGCGTGGAGGCAGGCCGCGTCATCGACCGCGTGCGCGGCGGCAGCGCGGTGGTGGAGTCGCTGGACGCAGAGACGAAGCGGATGCCGCCGCCGCTGCTCTACGACCTGACGGAGTTGCAGCGCCACGCGAACCGGCTGTTCGGCTTCAGCGCGAAGCACACCCTGGAGGTCGCGCAGGCGCTCTATGAGAAGCACAAGCTCCTGAGCTACCCGCGCACGGCGAGCCGGCACCTGTCCGCGACGGTGGCGGACACCCTGCCGGAGGTGGTGCGCGCCATCCAGGCCCCGTACCAGGAGGACCTGGCGCCGGGCACGGGCGAGCGTCCGCTGGGCAAGCGCTACGTGGACGACGCGAAGGTCACGGACCACCACGCCATCATCCCCACGCCCATACCGGCGTCCGGCGTGCGGCTTTCACCGGACGAGCAGCGCCTCTACGACCTGGTGTGCCGGCGCCTGCTCCAGGCGTGGCACGAGGACCACGTCTGGAAGGTGACCACGGTCATCACCGCGGTGACGTCGAAGGGCGCCGCGGGCTCCGTGGTGGACCGCTTCCACAGCGCGGGCACTCAGGTGGAAAAGGTGGGCTGGAAGGTCCTGGACGTGGGGGGCGGACAGAAGGCGCCGCGCCTCAAGCCGGAGGGCAAGAAGGGCGCGGACAAGGACAAGGAGGACGAGCCGGACGACGAGCCGCAGGACCTGCCGCCGGGGCTCGCGCGCGGGCAGGCGCAGACGGTGGAGGACGTGGCGGCGATGAAGAAGCGCACCCGTCCGCCGCCGCGCTTCACGGAGGCCACGCTCCTGACCGCGATGGAGTCCGCCGGGCGCACGCTGGATGAGAAGGAGCTGGTGGACGCCATGCGCGACACGGGGCTGGGCACGCCCGCCACGCGCGCCGCGACCATCGAGCTGCTGCTCGAGCGCGAGTACCTGACCCGCGAGGGCAAGCGCCTGGTGGCCACGGAGAAGGGCATCCACCTCATCGGGGTGGTGCACCCGGACGTGAAGTCCCCCGTGATGACGGGCCAGTGGGAGGCGTGGCTCCAGCGCATCGAGCGCGGCCAGGGCGCGCTCGACTCGTTCATGAGCGGCATCGAGACGTATGTGCGGGAGGTCGTGGGCCAGGCGCCTACGTCGCTGCCGCCCACGCCCGGGGCCGGGAGCCGGAGCGGACCTGTGCCCGCGAGCGGACGCTTTGAATCCTCCCGGCCCCATCCCGCGCAGGGGCCCGCCGAGGAACTCTTCCGGACCCGCGAGGCCGCGACGGCCACCGTGCAGGGCGCGGCCCGCGCCAACACCGCGCGCAACGAGGTCGGTGCCTCCGCGAGCATGGCAGGAGGAGGCCCTCGCACGGGTGGCGCGTTCGGCCTCGGAGCAGCAGGCGACGCACGTCATGGGGTGGGCGCCTCCGCCAGCGGTGCGTCCCGTGGCGCAGCCCCCCTCGCGGATGCACATCACCCGGCGGGGCCTTCCGCCCACGGTGCTGCCGGTGGCGCTGACGTCCACGGGCCCTCACGGTTCGCGACGGGCGCTCCGGCTCACGGCCCCCATGGGGACGGGAGCGGCTGGACAGGCGCGGCCGCCGGGAACACGGCCCGGGCCGCGCCGCTGCGTGCCCCGGAACCCCCTCCCAGGATTCCCTCCGCGGAGGTGCGCACCGCCTTCGTCCAGGCCTCCACCGAGGGCTTCGGCCGGGCCAAACGTCAGCCCCAGGCCGTGAACATGGGCAGCGGGCGGCCGGAGCGCGTGCATCGCGCGCCCACGCCTCCAGACAAGCTGCGGGGCCTGCTCAAGGAGGCCTTCGGCTTCTCCGACTTCCGCCCGTACCAGGAAGAGGTCTGCCGCGCGGCCACGTCCGGCGAGGACCTGCTGCTGGTGATGCCCACGGGCGCGGGCAAGTCCCTCTGCTACCAGCTGCCGGGCCTCGCGCGCGCGGGCACCACCGTGGTCGTCAGCCCGCTCATCGCGCTGATGGAGGACCAGGTGCTGCGGCTCCAGTCGCTGGGCTTCGCCGCGGACCGCATCCACTCCGGCCGCGACCGGGCCACCTCCCGGCAGGTCTGCGCCGAGTACCTCGAAGGCCGCCTGGACTTCCTCTTCATCGCGCCGGAGCGCCTGGGCGTCCCCGGCTTCGTGGAGCTGCTGGCCCGCCGCACGCCCTCGCTCATCGCCATCGACGAGGCGCACTGCATCTCGCAGTGGGGCCACGACTTCCGTCCGGACTACCGGCTCCTGGGCTCGCGCCTTCCGCTGCTGCGTCCCGCGCCCGTGGTGGCCCTCACTGCCACCGCCACGCCGGACGTGCAGAAGGACATCGTCCAGCAGCTGGGCCTGCGCGGCTCACGGGGCGGCGCCGCGCACACCTTCATCCACGGCTTCCGCCGCACCAACATCGCCATCGAGGTGCGCGAGCTGAACCCGGGCGCTCGCGGCGACGCCATCCTGTCGCTGCTGCGCAACCCCGAGCACCGGCCCGCCATCGTCTACGCGTCCACGCGCAAGCACGCGGAGCAGTACGCGGACCTGCTCGCGCACGACTTCCACTCGGCGCCGTACCACGCGGGCCTCCAGCCCCAGGAGCGCGACCGCATCCAGGCCGCCTTCCTCAAGGGCCACCTGGAGGTCATCGTCGCGACGACGGCGTTCGGCATGGGCATCGACAAGGCGGACGTGCGCACCGTCATCCACGCGGCGCTGCCGGCCAGCCTGGAGGGCTACTACCAGGAGCTGGGGCGCGCGGGCCGCGACGGCAAGAACTCTCGCGCGGTGCTGCTCCACGCCTTCGTGGACCGGCGCACCCACGAGTTCTTCCACCGCCGCGACTACCCGGACCCCTCCGTCCTGGAACGCATCTACCAGGCCACCTCCAACGAGCTGGAGCCCAAGGCCTCCATCCAGGCCCGCGTGCGGGGGGACCCGGAGCTCTTCGACAAGGCGTTGGAGCAGCTGTGGATCCACGGCGGCGTGGAGATGACGCCCGACGAGGACGTGCGCCGGGGCCGCGCAGCCTGGGCCGTGGCGTACATCGCGCAGCGCGAGCGCAAGCAGCTGCACCTGGAACAGATGGGCCGGTACGCGGAAGCGCACGACTGCCGCATGCGGCACCTCGTCGCGCACTTCGGCGACGTGCAGGACTCCGGCGCCGCCTGCGGCCTGTGCGACGTCTGCGCCCCCGAGTCCTGCGAGGTGGTCCGCTTCGAGGAGCCCTCCGCCCTGGAGGCGCACGCGCTGGGCCGCATCCTGGAAGCGCTGCACGCCCGCGACGGCCAGGCCACCGGACGGCTGCACCGGGAGCTCTTTGGAGAGCAGCTCCACCGCCGCGACTTCGAACGGCTCGTGGGCGGGCTGGTGCGCGCGGGGCTCCTGCGCCTGGACTCGGACTCCTTCGACAAAGATGGCCAGGTCATCCTCTTCCAGCGGCTGTCCCTGACGGACACCGGCCGCCGCGCGCGCGTCATCGCCCCCGGACAGGTGGTGCTGCCGCAGGCGCGCGAGGTGCCCTCCAAGAAGCGCAAGGGCCGCACGGCCGCCGGTAGCACCAAGCGCGCGTCGTCCCGCAAGCGCGCGGCCAGCACGGCCGCCGCACCCCGGGGACGCGGCAAGAGCCGGAGCGCCGCTGATTCCTGGACGACGCGCGGAGCTTCCGGCGACGCGGACTTCGACCAGCGGGCGTTCCCCCCGGACGCACCCGCTCGGGGCTGGAAGGCGCGCGCCACGCCGGAGTCCTCACCGGGCCCGGGGCCCCGGGCGTCGTGGAACGCGTCCCGCACCGCGGAGCCGGACTTCGCGGCGCCACCGGCGTCCCCCGCCCTGGTGGAGACCCTCAAGGAGTGGCGCCTCACCGAGGCCCGCAAGCGCAAGGTGCCCGCCTTCCGCATCCTCACCGACCGCGTGCTGGACGCCATCGCCAGCGCCCGGCCCTCCAGCGGCGCGGAGCTGATGTCCATCCACGGCGTGGGCCCCGCCCTCACGGAGCGCTACGGCCCGCAGATCCTCTCGCTCGTGTCCCGCAGACGCTGATCCACGTGTTGCGCGGTGGACAGGGGCGGGCGGATCCGCACCCCGGGGCGGCGCCGTGCCCCGGGACGCGAACGTCCGGCGTCAGCGTGGATCCGCCAGGGGCCCTCCGGACCGCCGTGAACCGCCTGACAAGGGAAAGCCCTTTCCTGGGCCGCAGGCGCGGAGGGCAACCAGCCGGGCGTGAAGCTTGTTACCCAAGCTTGTAGGCAAAAGTCCGGGTGCCACCTTCTCGTCCACACGCGCATTGGGAGCGGCGTGGGGGTTCAAGGGGGCGCGCAAGATGGAGCTGGGTTTCGAGACGATTGGCAACGCCACACTCATCTGTCACGACAACGGCCCGGTGCTGGTGACCGACCCCTGGACGGACGGGGACGCCTACTTCGGCAGCTGGACGCTGTCCCACGAGATTCCGGACGAGCAGCGTCAGGCCATCCTGGACTGCCCCTACGTGTGGCTGTCCCACGGCCACCCGGACCACTTGAGCATGGCGTCGCTGGAGAAGCTGCGCACGCGCACCGTGCTCATCCCCAACCACGTGGGCGGCCGCATCCGGGACGACCTGCGCGAGGCGGGCTTCAAGGTCCAGGTGCTCCAGGACCGCGAGTGGACGCGCCTGTCGCCGCGCATCCGCGTGCTGTGCATCCCGGACGTGAACCAGGACGCGGTGCTCCTGGTGGAGGTGGGCGGCCGGCTCATCGTCAACCTCAACGACTCCGGGGACCGCGGCCAGGGCCGCTTCGTGCGCCGGGTCATCAAGGAATACAGCGAGACGTACCTCCTGGCCCTGTCCGGCTACGGCGACGCGGACATGATGAACTTCTTCACCGAGGACGGGAACCGCATCCTCCCGTACGCGGCGGCGAAGACGCCCGTGGGACAAACGATTGCGCGCATGGCGGACACGTACGGCGTCCGCTACTTCGTCCCCTTCAGCTCCATGCACAAGTACCAGCGCGCCGACAGCGTCTGGTGCTCCGAGTACACCACCACGCTGCCGGACTACGCGCGGGGCTTCGCCTCCAACACCTGCGAGATGCTCCCGGCCTTCCTGCGCCGCGACTTCACCAACGACTCCTCCGTCCGCATCAACCCCAAGGAGCGCACCATCAAGCCGGTGGACCCCAAGGAGTACGGGGATGACTGGAGCGAGCGGCTGGAGGCGGACGAGGTGAAGCAGCTGGAGCAGTACTTCCGCGCCGTCGAGCACCTGGGCGGCGTGCTGGACTTCCTGCGCTTCCGCGTGGGCGGCCAGGAGCACGTCATCGAGTTCAACAAGCGCCGCTTCGACAAGGGCATCACCTTCGAGGCGCCCCGCGGCTCGCTGATGACCGCCGTGAAGTACCAGGTGTTCGACGACCTGCTCATCGGCAACTTCATGAAGACCACCGTGCACGGCGGCTTCGGCAAGGGCAGCCTCTACCCGGACTTCAGCCCCTACGTGGCCAAGTACGCGGACAACGGCAAGGCCCGCACGGCGGCGCAGCTGCGCAACTACTTCAACGAGTACCGGAGCCGCGACATGGTGGGCTACCTGCGCCACCAGCTGGATGCCCACTGCGTGCGCCCCCTCCAGATTCAGTCCGCGGAGCTGCTGCGCACCCTGCTGCCCCCGGGCTCCAACACCTTCCGCATGGCCAAGGAGACCTACTGGAAGATGCGCCGCGCCATCCTGTAGGGGCTCCAATCAAAGCGCTGAAAACCTGACCGGAATCAGGACACCTCGCTGTCCCTTTCTCAGACAGCGATAGCTCCCAGTGAAAACCTCTGTCTTTTAAGGGGTTTGGCTTTGTAAACGTCACGTGAAGTGACGGTTGACGTGGGGAGGGCTGGAGCGGAAGCGCTCCAGCTATCCTCGCGTTTCCTGTTTTTCTCCTGTGAAGCCCCGTTGGCCCGACAGTTGCTCAATGGCCCGGCGCGCGGCTGACAGCGGCTGGCGGGAAGGCCAGACGGTGGCCGCGCATCCCTCGAAGGACAGGAAGAGTTCCCAATGCTCAAGTTCCGCTCTGTTGCGATGCTGGCCGGTGTCTCGCTGCTCGGTGCCGCGTGCGGTGGTCCCGAGTCCGCGCCGGAGTCCGAGGTCAAGCCCACGTGGGAGGAGTTCCAGGCGAACGCCTACCGTGAGCCGTGGGAGGGCGGGAAGATCATCGTCAACGGTGACGAGGCGCTGGAGTCCGAGGAGGAGCTCAAGGCCTACTTCCACAACGTCGTCGAGGCGCAGCTGGGCCAGTCGCAGGACGGTCTCGCCGTGTATTACATCGGCGGCGACATCAAGTGGAGCAGCACCCAGAAGCTGAACCTGACCTACTGCATCAGCAACAACTTCGGCACCAACAAGACGAAGATGGTGAACGCGATGGCGAGCGCGACGGCGGCCTGGGAGGCCACCGCGAACGTCAACTTCACCTACCTGTCCCAGTACGACGCGTCCTGCACCGCGTCCCAGACGGGCGTGCTGTTCGACGTGCGTCCGGTGTCGGGCCAGTCCTACGTGGCGCGCGCGTTCTTCCCGAACTCCAGCCGCTCCGGCCGCAACGTCCTGGTGGACAGCAGCGCCTTCGGCGCCACGGGCGCCTGGACGCTCACGGGCGTCATCCGCCACGAGCTGGGCCACACGCTGGGCTTCCGTCACGAGCACACCCGCTCCACCGCGAGCGGCTGCTACGAGGACAACCAGTGGCGCGCGCTGACCTCCACCTACGACCGCGCGTCGGTCATGCACTACCCGCAGTGCAACGGCACCCAGACGGGCGACCTCGTGCTGACCAGCCTGGACAAGCAGGGCGCCCGCTCGCTGTACCCGTGAGCTGAAGCACCGCCTTGAGGGGGCAGGGGCCGGTGGGAGCGTCGTCACGCTCCCGCGGGCCCCGTGCCGTTTCTGGAGGACTAGAAGCGGGCGGACACGCCCTCGGCCTCGCCCAGCCGCTCGAAGAAGATGAGCGTCTTGCCTCCGCGCTCGCCAATCTCCAGGCACTCCAGCACCCGGCTGTCGCCGTCCAGCTCCGCGGCGAGGTGGTCCGGTTCGAGGATGCGGTGGGTGATGCGCTCGTTCTCGCGGCCCACGATGATCTGCACCGCGCCGGAGTCGCTGCCCTTGGTCTCCAGGGAGATTTCCACCAGGGGCAGGCGGTCCGCGAGCGGCTGGTCGCCCGAGTCCGCGTCAATGGACTCCACGCGCACCCATTGGGTGGCGTCCTGCTTGCTGATGCCGGCGAGGTAGCTCGCCCACTGCTCCCTTGGAATGGTCTCGGTGATGTGTGCCATGGGCCGCCTCCGCGCGCCTGTCGTGTGCCTCAACCGTAAGGCGTCTGACTCGCGGGTGAAGGACGGGCCCGGCTGAACGACGCTCCGGGGACCCCGCGGACCGGGCCCCGGCACGTCGGCTGCCCTCACGTCAGTCGCGCACGGTGTGCACGGCGTCGTCCTTCAGCACCAGGCGCACCGTGGCGGCCTTCCCGTGGCCGAAGTGCTCGTAGGCGGCCTGCTCCAGCACGGGGGCCAGGGCGGTGCGCAGGCCGCGGGCGCCCGTCTCGCGCTTGAGGGCGCGGGCGACAATCCATTCACGCACGGCGGGGTCCACGGCGAGCTGCAGGCCTTCGTGCGCGAACTCGCGCTCCCAGGTGCGCAGCACGGTGTCCTGGAGGATGTCCCCCAGCGTGGCGGCGTCCAGCGGGTTGAAGGACACCAGCCGGTTGAAGCGGCCGATGAGCTCCGGGATGAAGCCGTAGCGGGAGAACGCGGTGGTGTTCTCCAGGTGCTCCTCGGTGATGCGCGTGGCGATGGAGTCCAGGTCCTTCTGGCCGCCCTTGCCCGGCTCGCGGCCGAAGCCCACGCGCTCCACGTGGGACATGTTCTCCGCGGTGCCCCGGAAGCCGCTGAAGGCGCCACAGGCGATGAAGGTGACGCAGCCCATCTCCAGGGACTCGGAGCGGATGCGGCTGGTGAAGCCGAAGTCCGGCGGGAAGGTGGCCTGGGGCGCGGAGAGCAGGTGCAGCAGGCTGCGCTGCACGCCAAAGCCGCTCACGTCCTTGGTGGTCTGCTGGCCGGAGAAGCGGCTGTCGGAGCGGCTGGTGGCGAGCTTGTCGAACTCGTCCATGCAGATGACGCCACAGGACGCCCACTCCACGTCGCGCTCGGCGGCTTCGTAGAGGCGGGACAGGAGCGTGCTGACGTCGTCGCCCACGTAGCCCGTTTCGGAGAACTGGGTTGCGTCCGCGAGCACGGTGGGCACGCCCAGGATTTCGCGGAACATCAGCTCCACGAGGAACGTCTTGCCGGAGCCGGTGGGCCCCAGGAAGAGGGCGTTCTCGCGGGTGCCGGGCTCTGGCTCCAGCCCCTCCAGGTACAGCCGGCGGATGCGGCGCAGGTGCCGGTACGCGAGCACGGAAGCCGCGCGGCGGGCCTCGGGCTGGCCCCGGTAGCCCAGGTCCCCCAGGCGCGCGTCGATGTCCTGCGGCGACAGCACCTCCAGCGCGGCCACGCGCTCCTGGATGGGCGGGCCTTCGGGGAAGGCGGAGGGTTGTTCGACGCCGGAACGGGGAGACATCGCGGAGGGACTCCAAGAGGGCGGGCGCGGCGGGGCGCCCCATCATCCGGGACGACCCGGGGCGCCACAAGCCATCCCCTCGCGGCGCCCGGCGTGCGGCCCTCCGTCCGCCGGTCCGCACTCGTGTGGGCCCAGAGGTCGGCCCGTGAACAGCGGTGGGGCGCGGGTGCGAGGGGTGCTCCCCGTGTCCACGTTGGCGCATTAACAGGGACACGACATGGCTCAACTGACTGAAGGACGTTCCCAGGCGCCGCGGCTGGGCGCGTGGTTGGAGGGTGGTTCCACGGTGCGCTGGCGCGTCTGGGCGCCGGGCCACAAGGGCGTGGACGTGGTCCTGTACGACGCGGAGGACCGCGTCCTGCGCAAGGTGCCGCTCACGGCCGAAGCGGACGGCTGCTTTGGCGCCGCGCTGCCGGACCTGGGCGAGGGCGCGCGCTACAAGCTCAGCGTGGACGGCGGAGACCCGTTCCCCGACCCCTGGTCCCGCTCGCAGCCCAAGGGCGTGCACGGCCCGTCGGAGGTCGTCAGCTCCGACCACGGCTGGACGGACTCGCAATGGAAGGGACCGGATCCGCGGGCGATGGTCATCTACGAGGTGCACGTGGGCACCGCCACGCCGGAGGGCACCTTCGAGGCGTTCATCCCGAAGCTGGCCCACCTGCGCGAGCTGGGCGTGAACACGCTGGAGCTCCTGCCCCTGGCCAGCTTCCCGGGCGCCCGCAACTGGGGCTACGACGGCGTGGACCTCTTCGCGCCGCAGGCCACCTACGGCGGGCCCAAGGGGCTGCGCAAGCTCATCGACGCGGCGCACGCGCACGGGCTCGCGGTGCTCATCGACGCCGTCTACAACCACTTCGGACCGGACGGGAACTACCTGCGCGCGTACTCGCCGCACTACTTCACCGGCAAGCACCACACGCCCTGGGGCGACGCGGTGAACTACGACAGCGAGGGCAGCCGCTTCGTGCGCTCGCTGGTGCTCTCCAACGTGGAGATGTGGATCCGCGACTACCACGCGGACGGCCTGCGCCTGGACGCCGCGCACGCCCTCGTGGATGACGGCCAGCCGCACCTGCTCGCGGAGATCGTCGAGCGCGCCCACGCCGCCGCGTCCGGCCGCCGCGTCGTCGTCATCGCGGAGGACGAGCGCAACGAACGCAAGCTCGTCACCCCCGCCGCTGAAGGCGGCTACGGCCTGGACGGCGTCTGGGCGGATGACCTGCACCACCAGCTGCGGCGCGCCTTCGCGGGCGACCACGAGGGCTACTACCAGGACTACACCGGCAGCGCGGAGGACCTGGCCGCGACGCTGCGTCAGGGCTGGTTCTACACGGGCCAGAAGTCCAAGAACCTGGGCCACGCGCGCGGCACGGACCCGAAGGGGCTGGGGCCGTGGCACTTCGTCCACTGCATCCAGAACCACGACCAGGTGGGCAACCGGCCCTTCGGCAACCGCCTGTCGGAGGACGTGTCCCCGGCCGCCTACCGCGCCATGAGCACGCTGCTGCTCCTGTCGCCCTTCACGCCGCTGCTCTTCATGGGCCAGGAGTGGAACGCGCGCACGCCGTTCCTCTACTTCACGGACCACAACGCGGAGCTGGGCAAGCTCGTCACGGAGGGGCGCCGCAAGGAGTTCGCCGGCTTCTCCCGCTTCAAGGGCGAGGAGGTGCCGGACCCGCAGGCCCGCGACACCTTCACCCGCTCCACGCTGGACTGGGGCGAGCTGGACGGCGCGGACGCCGCGGGCGTGCACCTGCTCTACAAGGAACTGCTGCGCCTGCGCGCCACGGAGCCCGTGCTCACCAGCCGTGAGGGCACGCACGACGCGCGTGCGCTGGGCCCGGACGCGTTCGTGCTGGAGCGCCGCGCGCAAGGGGACACGCTGCTCATCTTCGTGAACCTGAAGGGCTCGCTGGTGCACACGCTGCCCCCGCGCGCGAGCGTGGGCATCGTCGCGTGGAGTGAGAACCCGCGCTACGGCGGCACCGTGGAGGGCTCGCCGCTCACCGGCAACGTCCTGCGCCTGGAGGGCCCCTCCGCGGCGGTGGTGAAGCTGCGCGAGTAGCCCGCACGCAAAGGCAGACAGTGTTTCACGCGCGGCCCGTCACCCCGGAAGCAGGGGAGGCGGGCCGCGATGTTTCCGGACAGTGAAACATGCAACGACAGGGAATGCCCTCGGGGACAGGCCGGTACACGGCCTTCTTGGAGGAAACACCTTGTCCCCATCCCATCCATCGCCGTGGAAGCGGCACCTCACCACCACGAGCACGCTCCTGCTGCTCGGAGCCGCCGCACCGGCGTTCGCCGCGTCGGGCTTCACCGCCGTCACCGCCAGTGGGAATGACGGCAACCCGCCGTCCGCCACCGTTGACGGCAACCTCACCACGCGCTGGTCCAGCGACGGCGTGGGGCAGTGGCTGCGGGGCGATCTGGGCAGCGTGAAGTCGCTGTCCGCCGTGGACATCGCCTGGCACCGGGGCAACGAGCGCACCAACACGTTCGTCATCGCCACGTCCACGGATGGCAGCACCTGGTCCACCGCCGTCTCCAGGACGTCGTCCGGCACCACCGCCAACCTCGAGCGCTACAGCTTCACCGCGCGCAACGCCCGCTACGTGCGCGTCACCGTCAACGGGAACTCCGTCAACGCCTGGGCCAGCATCGCGGAGTGGGCCGCCATCACCGGCACCCCCACGCCGACGGCGGGCAAGGACCGCTTTGGCGTCACGCAGCTCTACCCCTCGAAGTCCGGGGGCGAGGCGTGGACGCTGGCGGACAACGCGCTGACGGACACGCGCTTCGACCCGCAGAACCCCATCACTCGCAACAGCGACGGCTCCTGGAAGATGAAGGACTCGCAGGTGCGGATGAGCGTCTTCACGTCCACGGGCTACGACGACCGGAAGATTCCCACCTACGACCGGGACGTGCTCGCGAGCCGCGGCTACATGCAGGCGCCGAACGACTGGAAGAACATCGAGATGACCGGCTTCGTGAAGGTCAACGCCACGTCCGACGTGAAGGACAACTTCGCCTGGTACGCGCGAGGCGGGAAGCACAACGACGACCACTCCGGCTGCGAGGGCAGCAGCTACAAGGCGGGCCTGCACTATGACGGCCGCGCGCGCTGGGAGAAGGAGACCTGGCATGTCTCCTACGAGCAGACGCCCTACGTCACGGCCACCTCCGCGCTCAAGGGCCGCTGGGTGGGCTTCAAGGCCGTCATGCGCAACGTCACGGTCAGCGGCCAGCCGGCCGTGAAGCTGGAGCTGTACGTCAACGAGAACGCGGACCGGGTGACGTGGAAGAAGGCCTCCGACACCACCGACGCGGGCAAGTGGGGCGGCGACGCCGGGCACTGCGGCGGCGCCGTGGCGGGCATGCCGATTACGTGGGGCGGCCCCATCGCGGTGTTCCGCTGGGACAACGCCACGGACGTGGACTTCAAGTGGCTGAGCGTCCGCGAAATCCAGCCCTGAACCCCGCGTGAAATCCCTCCCGCACGCGGCCTGACGCAGGACGGCAGGCCGCGCGCCGGGCGGGCGGGGAGGCCCGGGCCGGGGCTTTCCATCGACAGGGAGCGCCGGGGTGGGCAGCATGGCGCCGCCATGAACGTCGACCAAGCCCTCGCCTCGTCCGAGCGCATCTGGGAGCAGGAAATCCTCCCGGCGCTGGAGCGCTACATCCGCATCCCCAACAAGTCGCCCTCGTTCGATCCGGACTGGGTGAAGACCGGCCACATGGAGCAGGCCGTGCAGCTCATCTCGGACTGGTGCCGCGCGCAGACCGCGCACCTGCCGGGGCTGACGGTGGAGGTGGTCCGGCTGAAGACGGCGGACGGCAAGGACCGCACGCCGGTCATCTACATGGAGGTGCCCGGCACGCGCGGTGAGGACACCGTGCTCTTGTACGGACACCTGGACAAGCAGCCGGAGATGACCGGCTGGCGTGAGGGCCTGACGCCGTGGACCCCCGTGCGCGAGGGCGACAAGCTCTACGGGCGCGGCGGCGCGGATGACGGCTACTCCGCGTTCGCGTCGCTGTCCGCGCTGCGGCTGCTCAAGGAGCAGGGCGTGCCGCACGCCCGCTGCGCCATCGTCATCGAGGCGTGCGAGGAGAGCGGCAGCTACGACCTGCCCGCGTACATCGAAGCGCTGGCGCCGCGCATCGGCAAGCCGTCGCTGGTGGTGTGCCTGGACTCGGGCTGCGCGAACTATGACCAGCTGTGGATGACCACCAGCCTGCGCGGCATGGTGGCCGGCAACCTGCGCGTGGACATCCTCACGGAGGGCGTGCACTCCGGCGACGCCACGGGCGTGGTGGCATCCTCCATGCGCATCATGCGGCAGCTGCTGTCGCGCGTGGAGGATGAGGAGACGGGCTACATCAAGGTCCAGGCGCTGCACACGGAGATTCCGGAGGGCCGGCGCGAGCAGGCGAAGGCCGCGGCCCAGACGCTGGGCGACGAGCTGTCCTCGAAGTTCCCCTGGGTGGAGGGCGCGCGCCCGGTGACGACGGACGGCGCGGAGCTGGTGCTCAACCGCACCTGGCGGCCGGCGCTGGCGCTGACGGGCGTGGATGGCGTGCCGGGGCTGGCGAGCGCGGGCAACGTGCTGCGCCCCTTCACGACGTGGAAGCTGTCCATGCGCATCCCGCCGCGCGTGGATCCGAAGGTGGCCTCGAAGGCGCTGAAGGAGACGCTGGAGAAGGATCCGCCGTACGGCGCGAAGGTGTCGTTCGACGGGGACAAGGCGTCGGTGGGCTGGGACGCGCCGCCCCTGGCCGGCTGGCTGTCGCGCGCGGTGGAGTCCGCGTCCAAGTCCTGCTTCGGCAAGCCCGCCATGGCGATGGGCGAGGGTGGCACCATCCCGTTCATGGGCATGCTGGGCGAGCGCTTCCCGGAGGCGCAGTTCCTCATCACGGGCCTGCTGGGGCCGGGCAGCAACGCGCACGGGCCCAACGAGTTCCTGCACATCCCCACGGGCAAGAAGCTGACCGCCGCCGTGGCGAGCGTCGTCGCGGATCACTTCAAGCGGTAGTGCCTCACCGGAGGACGGGGCCGCGCACGCGCCCCGTCCTTCTCCGAGCCTGTCCTCCGGAGCGTCCCATGCCGAGCAAGCCCCGCCGCACCGGCCACGTCCGCGCGCAGCCCCTCCTCGCGGTGCGCGACGTCGAAGCGAGCAGCCGGTGGTACCAGGCGGTGCTCGGCTGTGAGAGCGGGCACGGCGGGCCTGAGTACGAGATGCTGGTGAACAACGGCGAGCTCGTGCTCCAGCTCCACGCGTGGGACCTGGATGAGCATGCGAACCTGATGGGGCCGGACTCGGCGCCGCGAGGCCACGGCGTGCTGCTGTGGTTCGAGACCACGGACTTCGACGCGTGCGTGGAGGCGGCCGAGGCGCTGAAGGTGGAGTGGGTGGAGGCGCCGCACGTGAACCCGAACTCGCGCCGCTGGGAGTTCTGGGCGAAGGACCCGGACGGCTATGTCGTCGTCGTGTCGGCGGAGTCGCGAGCGAAGCGCTCCTGACTCAGCTCCCGCCCGAGGAACAGCGCGCCCGGGATGGGGTTGAACACGTAGGGTTCAATGGGCCGGAACCCCAGCGACGTGTAGAGGCCGATGGCCGCGCTCATGGTGGACAGCGTGTCCAGGCAGATGCGCGAGTAGCCGGCGGCGCGAGCTTCCTCGCAGATGCGCTCCGCGAACTTGCGGCCCAGTTGTTCGCCCCGGGCCGCGGGCCGGACGTAGAGCCGCTTCATCTCGCAGGCCCCGTCGCTGAGCGGCCGCAGCGCCACGCACCCCAGCTCCTCGACGCCGCGACGTGCGAGCAGCAGCCGTCCCTTGGGAGGCGCGTACTTGCCGGGGAGGCCCGCGAGCTCGGCCTCGAAGTCCTGGAACCCCAGGTCGATGCCCAGGCCCTCGGCGTACTCGCGCCACAGCGTCCGCACCAGGGGCAGGTCATCCGGGAACCGGGCCGGCTCAATCACCATCATGGGCAAGTCCTGCCGGCCGTGAGGCCGCGCCGCAAGGCCTGCGGACTAGCGCCCTGTCTTGATGCCCAGCGATGACGCGGGCGGCGTCTTCTTCGGCTGCGTCGCAGGCCGTGCCGCCCGCTTCTGGAGCGCTACCTCCACCCCGGGCGCGTCCGCCGCGGACACCTGCCGCGTCACCGGCTCGTAGCCATTGAGCGCCAGCGTCAACGCCACCGACGGCTCCCCGGGCATCAGCGGCAGGGCTACCGGCGTGGTGCCGCGCTCCTCGCCCGCCACCTGCACCGTGGCGCCGGGCGGTTCGCTCGTCACCATCAGGCGCACCGGCTGGGGCGCGGTGTTCTCCGGTGGCGTGGGACGCGTGGGCGTCTCCGGCGTGCGGCCCTGCACTTCCTCCGAGGGCCGCGTGGCCACGACCGGGGGCTGCGTCACCGTCCCGGAGCCACCGCGCACCGCCAGCACCGCGGCGCCACCCATCACCATCGCCACACCGCCCACCACGAACGGCACCCACGCGCGCCGCTTCGGAGGCTCCGGCGCCAGGGCCGCGGTGTTCCGCGTCTTCTCCGGCCCCACGCGCGTGGGCGGACGGGACGGCGGGCCCACCAGCTTCGACGCGCGCGACGCGGCCTGCCCTCGCGCACCCGACGTGGGCATCCCGTCGCGCGAGGAGTTGGACTGCGAGTCCAGGTCCACGTCCTCGGCCAGCTGATCCAGCTTCGAGGGATCCGCCTCCGTGGCGATGCGGTCCGCGTACAGCTCGCGGAGGTACGCGGCCAGGTGCGCGCTGCTGGAGGGCAGCCGCAGGTTGAGCGCCCAGTCCTCCAGCGCCAGCCGGAACGCGGCGCAGTCCGTGTAGCGGCCCTCCGGCGTGGGGGCCAATGCCTTGAGCACCACTTCGTCCAGACCCGGCGGCAGCTTCGGGTTGAGCTGCGACGGCGGCGGCACCTGGCAGTCGCGCACCAGCCGCAGCGTCATCAGGTCCGTGTCGCCCTTGAAGAGGCGCTTGCCGGTGAGCAGCTCCCACATCACGACGCCGAGCGCGAACTGGTCGCTCCGGCCGTCCACCGCCATCCCGTTGGCCTGCTCCGGCGACATGTACGGGTACTTGCCCTTGAGCACGCCCGTCGCCGTCTGCTGTCCGCTGGTGGCCGCCTTCGCCACGCCGAAGTCGATGACCTTCACGCCGCCGTCGAACCCAACGAGCACGTTCTGCGGAGACACGTCCCGGTGCACCAGCATCAGCGGCTGGCCGTGTCCGTCCCGCGCACCGTGCGCGTAGGACAGCCCCGCCGCCGCGTCCGCGATGATGCGCACCACCAGTCCCACCGGCAGCGGGCGCTCCTGCTTGCGCGCGAAGCGATCCAACCGGCGCACGTCCTCGCCCTGCACGTACTCCATGGCCAGGCAGTGCCGGCCCTCGATCTCCGTGAGGTCCAGGATGGTGATGAGGTTCGGGTGGGTGAGCCGCGCCACCAGCCGCGCCTCCTCCAGGAACATCTCCAGGAACTCTTCGTCCTCGGCGAGGTGCGGCAGGATGAGCTTGAGGACGACCAGGCGCTCGAAGCCCGTGCCGTGCTCCCGGGCGAGGAACACCTGTCCCATTCCGCCCGACGCGATTTTTCGAAGCAGCTCGTATTTCCCGAAAACGACCGCCATGGGTGTCCGGGAGGATACCGCGCTTTCTCACCGGGCGGGAAACAGCCGACCTCCAAAAAGACAGAGGTCCTGTCCAGCAGGGAGGAGCCCGCCTTCCTACCCGTGGAGGAGGCAGGCAGGCTACTGAGGCCTAGGCCTTCATCTTGTATCCGGAGCGCAGCACCGCGTACGTGACGCCCGTAGCGACCGCGGCGGTGAGCGCGAGGATGGCGCCCCCCACCAGCGGTGAAAACAGGCTGCTGCCGAGCATGCCGTAGCGCAGCCCCTCCACCATGTAGACCATGGGGTTGAAGAGGCTGATGTGGTTCCACGGCGAGGGCAGCTCGCGCACCGAGTAGAAGACGCCGCCCAGGAACGTGAGCGGCAGCATGACGAAGGTGGGGAAGAAGTTGATCTGCTCGAACTTCTCCGCCCACACGGCGGCGAGCATGCCCAGCACGCTGAACACGTAGCTGGAGAGCAGGAGGAAGTAGAGCGTCGCCAGCGGGTGCTCCAGGCTGAAGCCGGAGAACAGCGCCGCGACAATCCACGTCAGCAGGCCCACCACCAGACCGCGCACCATGGCGCCGCCGATGAAGCCCACCATCAATTCGCCGGGCCCCAGCGGCGCCACCAGCAGGTCCACCACCGTGCCTTGAATCTTGGTGATGAATAGCGACGAGGAGCTGTTGAGGAACGCGTTGTTGGCGATGCCCAGGAACACGAGGCCCGGCACGATGAAGTGCAGGTACGGGTGGCCCTCCACCTCGTGGATGCGGCCCGAAATCGAATAGCCGAAGACGATGAAGTACAGCGTGGTGCTGATGAGGGGCGACAGGACGGTCTGGCCCGGCACGCGCATGAAGCGCCGGACCTCCTTCCCGAACAGCGTCTGCATCCCGAGGACGTTCATGGGGTGTTTTTCGAAGGAGCGAGCGGGGTTCAGGCGGCCTGCGAGGGGCGGCCGCGGAGGATTTCGATGAGCACGTCTTCCAGGCGCGAGCGCCGCGTCTCCACCTCGGAGATGGGCAGCCCGTCCGCGTAGAGCGAGCGGAGCAGCTCACCGGAAGGCGCGCAGTTGTCGCGCTCCACGTAGGTGAGCGTGCGGCCGTCGGAGGACAGGCTCGCGGCGAAGCGGACGCCCGCGGCGGGCATGGCGGCCTGCGGTTCGGAGAAGGTGACGACCAGGCGCTTCTCCCCGAAGCGGCGCAGGAGCGCGGCCTTGTCCTCGGTCATGAGGAGCTTGCCCTCGTTGATGATGCCCACGCGGTCCGCCAGCTCCTCCGCCTCTTCCAGGTAGTGCGTGGTGAGGACGATGGTGGTGCCCTCGCTGGCGATCTTCTTCACGTACGTCCACAGGTCGCGGCGCAGCTCCACGTCCACGCCCGCGGTGGGCTCGTCCAGGAACACCAGCTTCGGCTTGTGCACCAGCGCCTTGGCGATGAGCAGCCGGCGCTTCATGCCGCCGGACAGGGCGCGCGTGAGCGAGTCCTTCTTGGCCTGGAGGTTCAGGGCGGTGAGCACTTCGTCGATGCGCGCGTCGTCGCGGGGCTGGCCGTAGTAGCCCTGCTGGATGCGCAGGGACTCCGCGACGGAGAAGAACGGGTCGAAGTTGATCTCCTGCGGCACCAGGCCCACCTGGTAGCGGGGCCCGGTGGGGTCCTGGTCCAGGTCCTTGCCGAAGACCTTCATGGTGCCAGCGGACTTCTTCACCAATCCGCACACACTGCCAATGAGGGTCGTCTTGCCGGCGCCGTTGGGGCCCAGGAGGGCGAAGATTTCACCGGGGCGGATGGTGAGGTCCACCGCGTGCAGGGCGGTGAACTTTCCGTAGGCCTTGGAGAGGCCTTTCAGCTCCAGGGCGGGGGGCGTGGGCTCGGACATGGGGCGCTTCCTCTAACACCTTCGAAATGGGTTCGCTGGTCAGCGAGCAGGCGTTTTCGCTCCTGAACGCGTGACGCGTCCCGTCCAACCGGACACGGGACGGATGCAGGCGCCTTGAGCCGGATGGGGCTCCCTGCTATCCGCTGGCCCGCTCACGTCTCTTCGCGAATCCCAGGAGGCCGCCATGGCCCAGAATTTCATCTTCACGATGCAGGACCTGCGCAAGGTCAAGAACGGCAAGGACATCCTCAAGGGCATCTACCTGTCCTTCTTCCCGGGCGCGAAGATCGGCGTGATTGGCCCCAACGGCTCCGGCAAGTCCACGCTCCTGCGCATCATGGCGGGGGTGGACACGGAGTTCTTCGGCATCGCGAAGCCGGACCCCACGGTGAAGGTGGGCTACCTGGCGCAGGAGCCGCAGCTGGACCCGACCCTGGACGTGAAGGGGAACGTGGAGCTGGGCCTGAAGGAGATCCGCAACGCGCTGGACCGCTTCAACGAAGTCAGCGCGAAGTTCGGCGAGCCCCTGGACGACGCGCAGATGGAGAAGCTGCTCGCCGAGCAGGGCAAGCTGCAGGACTTCATCGACTCCACGAACGGCTGGGAGCTGGACCGCACGCTGGACATGGCGATGGACGCCCTGCGCCTGCCCCCGGGCGACGCAGACGTGACGAAGCTGTCCGGCGGTGAGAAGCGCCGCGTGGCGCTCTGCCGCATCCTGCTGGAGAAGCCGGACCTGCTGCTCCTGGACGAGCCCACCAACCACCTGGACGCGGAGAGCGTCGCGTGGCTGGAGCAGGCGCTGAAGGCATACACGGGGACCATCGTGTGCATCACGCACGACCGGTACTTCCTGGACAACGTGGCGGAGTGGATTTTGGAGCTGGACCGCGGCGAGGGAGTGCCCTGGAAGGGGAACTACTCCAGCTGGCTGGACCAGAAGCAGAAGCGGCTGGAGCTGGAGGAGAAGTCGGAGAGCCACCGTCAGAAGACGCTCAAGCGCGAGCTGGAGTGGGTGCGGGCGTCTCCGAAGGCGCGTCAGGCGAAGAGCAAGGCGCGCATCGCCGCGTACGAGGAGCTGTTCAACCAGTCGCAGCAGAAGCGCGAGCCGACGGGCGAGGTGATGATTCCCCCGGGTCCGCCGCTGGGTGGGTTGGTGGTGGAGGCGAAGGGGCTGCGCAAGGCGTACGGCGACCGGCTGCTCATCGACGAGCTGAACTTCAAGCTGCCGCCGGGCGGCATCGTGGGCGTGATTGGGCCGAACGGCGCGGGCAAGACGACGCTGTTCCGGATGATGACGGGCACGGAGAAGCCGGACGCGGGCGAGCTGCGGGTGGGCGAGTCGGTGGTGATGGCCTACGTGGACCAGAGCCGCGACGCGCTGAACGGTGAGCAGACGGTGTTCCAGGAGGTGAGCGGCGGGTTGGACCTCATCGACCTGGGCAAGGCGGGCACGGTGCCCAGCCGCGCGTACCTGTCGGGCTTCGCGTTCAAGGGCACGGATCAGCAGAAGCGGGTGAAGGACCTGTCCGGCGGCGAGCGCAACCGGCTGCACCTGGCGAAGATGCTCAAGGCCGGCGGCAACCTGCTGCTGTTGGACGAGCCCACGAACGACCTGGACGTGGAGACGCTGCGGAGCCTGGAGGACGCGCTGTTGAGCTTCGCGGGCTGCGCGGTGGTCATCAGCCACGACCGCTGGTTCCTGGACCGCATCGTCACGCACATCCTGGCGTTCGAAGGCGACAGCAAGGCGTTCTTCTTCGAGGGCAACTTCGAGGACTACGAAGCGGACAAGAAGAAGCGCCTGGGCCCGGACGCGCTGGAGCCGCACCGCATCCGGTACCGCCCGCTGACGAAGAACTGAGACACGGTGGCGCAGTGCTCCGCCCTGTGAGTGATTCCGGGGCGGAGGTGTCGTCGGGAGGAGGGTGCACGCGTGATTGAGAAGGTGCAGTTCCGCAACTTCAAGGCGTACCGCTCACTCGACCTGGACCTGGAGCCCTTCACGGTGCTGGTGGGGCCGAATGCTTCGGGGAAGACCACGTTGTTGGAGGGGCTGCGGCTGATTTCTGACCATGCAGCTTCCGCTTTCATTGACCCATACGATGCGGACTGGGCTGATCCGAAGCTCCGCTCATTTGGAGTATCCAGACCAATCGAATTGACCCTCTCTGGCCGTTGGAACAAGACGCCAGGATTGCTCCGATATGTGGGTCATGAGCCTGAAATAGATGGTTTGGATCATCCAGTTTCTGGCCAATGGGGGGAACTCAACTTTGGTTTAGGGCAGGTTGAGGGAAGCGCAAAACCTATTGGTGAAAGTGAGTCGTTGTTTGATTTTGGATTGAAGCTCCTTGCAACGGAGGTTCTTCGTTTTGAGTTGATGAGGTTGGCTGAGGCCTCTTACAGCGAGGCCGAAATCCCTAGAGTCGAGGGGAATGGCTCAGGCTTGGCGTCAGTGCTGGCGTATCTCAAGCTAAGCCATGATGAGACTTTCTCTGAGATTGAGCTGTCTCTGAAACGGATTGTTCCCTCCGTTCGGAGGATTCGCATTGAGCGCGCTATGGTTGAACAGAATAGCTTGCGTACTATTGCGCTTGATGAGCAGAAAGCTCTTGTGCCTGAAAAACGCACGCTTTGGGGTAATCGAATCGTCCTGGATATGCAGGGGGCGAAGGGCGTTCCGGCTAACGCGGCAGGCGAAGGAACGTTGATGGTCCTCGGGCTTCTGACTGTGCTAATGGGGCCTCAGAAGCCGCGACTGGTGCTACTCGATGACATTGAGCTGGCGCTACACCCTACTGCGCAGGAAAGGTTGATTGCGGCTCTGCGTGTCATCCAGGCTAAGGATCCTGAGTTGCAGATCGTTGCAACCAGTCACTCACCATTCATCCTGAACTATCTGAAGCCAGAGGAGGTCCGGATGACCTTTCTCACGGAGAACGGGTTCGCTCGCTGTGAGAAGCTCACGGCGCATCCCGAGTTCGAGAAGTGGAAGGAATTGATGAGTCCCGGTGAGTTTTGGAGCACCGTGGGCGAGAGTTGGATTGGCAAGGTGTCGGCTTCCGCTTCACATGAGTGAGCCCGCATACGCACTGGGGGTGGTATGTGAGGCACCTGCTGACCGGGAGACGGCCTGCCTGCTGGCGGATCGTGTCCTGGTGGGTGCCATCGACTGGCTCGACGACGGGACGTTGGACACACAGCGTCGTTGGCAGGGGCGGACCCCGAATGAGTCGTTCCTGCGGTGGGCCTCCGTGAGGAGTGAGGCCGACAAAGCAGGACTCAAGGGGCTCTTTGGCCATTTCGGCAGCAAGCCCGGCGAGCCCGATGCACTCGTTGCCCGGCGTGCGCTCATGCTGTTCATGAAGGCGGACAAAGCTCCGGATGCCGTCGTGCTCATTCGGGACAGCGATGCGGACCCGCGACGACGGCTTGGTCTGGAGCAGGCACGGGATGACGGACGCTGGCCGTTTCAGGTTGTCATTGGCGTCGCTGAGCCCAAGCGGGAGTGCTGGGTCCTCACTGGCTTCGAGGCGAGAGCCCACGAAGAAAAAGCACTCGACGAACTCGAACAGCGGCTCTCGTTCCATCCCGTTCGAGACGCACACCGGCTGACAGCGAGTGAGCACGGCGCGAAGAACGACGCCAAGAGGGCGCTGAAAGAACTCATGTCCGAGGACCCAGAGCGTGAGCGTGAATGTCTGCGCGACACCCCTTTGGCCTCCCTCCAAGCCCAAGGCTCGAAGGTCGGCCTCTCAAAGTTCCTGGAAGAAGTGCGTCAGCGCTTGGTGCCCGTGGTGAGCGGCACCTCACCCGCTCCGTGAGCCCCAGCGCTTCTTGAACGTGTCCCTCCTCGCGGCCCACCAGTCGCGCCACTCCTTCACCGCGGCCTCCCTCTCTTCCCGCGGACCCGCGGGCTGGAAGTGGAGTCAGGTGGACGTCGCGTCCCTCAGGCACATCTCCGCCAGGAACCTTGTGCGGACGTCGTCGCTCTCCAGCAGGTCGATGAGCTCCGGGATGGTGCGCCGTCCCATCGCCTCCCGCGCCTGTGTGAACCCCTTGGAATCCTCCGCCATGGCGCAAGTGTTCCCAGGCCAGGCCCCCGGCGCGAGCCCCGCTGGTGGACACTGTTCCCCACCGGGCTTCTAGGGCGCGGGCGGGGCCGCTATGGTCCGTTCCCAGCGGAGGACTCGCCCGCCAGGAGCCATGAACTTCGTCTTCATCTCCCCCCACTTCCCCTCCCAGTACTTCCACTTCGCCGCCGCGCTGCGCGAGCGCGGGGTGTCCGTGCTGGGCATCGGTGACACGCCCTACGAGTCCCTGCGCCCGGAGCTGCGGGAGTCGCTGCGCGAATACTTCTTCGTCCCCAGCCTCACCGACTCCGACGCCCTCCTGCGCGCCACCGGCTACCTCACCTGGCGCCACGGCCGCATCGACCGCATCGAGTCCCTCAACGAGTCCTGGCTCGAAGTCGAAGCCCGCCTGCGCGAGGACTTCCACGTCCCCGGCCTCCAGCCGTCGGACATCCTCAAGCTGCGCTCCAAGTCCGGCATGGCGGAGGTCTTCCACGCCTCCGGCGTCCCCCACCCGGACCTGCTGCGCGTGCGCGACGCGGACCAGGTGAAGGAGTTCGCCGCGCGCGTGGGCTACCCGCTCGTGCTCAAGCCCGACGTGGGCGTGGGCGCCGCCCACACCTTCAAGGTCGCCAGCGACGCGGAGGTGGATGCCGCGCTCGCCCACCCGCTGCCCACGTCCTACGTGGCCCAGCCCTTCGTGCGCGGCACCATCGTCACCTACGACGGCATCGTGGACCGCCACGGCGTCATCGTCTTCAACCTCAGTCACGAATACAGCGACGGCGGCATGGAGACCGTCACCGAGCGGCGCGACATCTCCTTCTGGAGCCTCCAGCACATCCCCGCCGCGCTCGACGTGCTGGGCCGCCAGGTCGTCGCCGCGTTCGGTCTGCGCGAGCGCTGGTTCCACCTGGAGTTCTTCCGCCTGCCGGATGGCCGCTTCGTCGTGCTGGAGGCCAACCTGCGCCCGCCCGGCGGCTTCATGACGGACATGATGAACTACACGTGCGACATCGACGTGTACCGGCTCTATGCCCGCGTCGTGACGGGCGACCCGGTGGCGGACTTCCAATACACGCCGCGCCACCATGTCTGCCACAGCGCCCGCCGTCACGGCCGCCGCTACAAGCACAGCCACTTGCAGATCGTCGAGCGGCTGGGCAGCTCGCTGCTCGTGCACCGCGAGCTGCCGCCCATCTACCACTCGCTGCTGGGCGAGGAGATGTACCTCACGCGCCACGTGGACCGCGAATCCATGCAGGACGCGGTGCGCTTCATCCAGGCGACGTGAGCCTCAGGGCTCCGTCGCCCAGGTGAGCGCGTACACGGTGCTGTCCCCGTCGTCGTGCAGCTTCGTCACGCGCGGCGACTTCGCACCGCCCGCGGCCAGCAGGGACTCGAGGAGGGCCTCCACGTAGCCGGGCCCACCGAGGCTCGAGTTGAAGTGCAGCTCGAAGTGCGCGGGGCCGCGCTCCGTGAGCGTCGCCTCCGTGTAGTTGTCCGTGCCGCGCATCACCTCCGGCAGCCGCTGCACCATGCGCCGGGGGCCCAGCACGCGCATCACGCCCATCACCGCGCGGCCCAGCAGGGTGGCCCCGTAGCCCTCCACGTGCGCCCGGGCCAGCCGAGCGTAGCCCTCCGCTCGGGGCAGGCCCGGGTACACCTCTTCCACGATGATCTCCAGGCACCGCCCCCAGAGCGACAGGGGGTAGAGCGGCAACAGGGGCCGGTCCAGGTCCACGCCCGCCTGGCGCAGCCGTTCACGCAGGCGGGGGGACACCTGGCCCTTCAGGCCGTGCTGGAGCAGGCCTTCCACGACCTGCACATAGACCTGCCGCTGTTCGGGCGGCACCGAGCGGGGCCGGCGGGTCACGGGCGGGGACTCAGCCGAGCAACCACTGCATGGCGCCCGGCAGCCGGCGCTGCCAGTCCTTCTCGTGGTGCTCGCCGCCGGGCTCCAGCACGAGTGACACCTCGTGGTCGCCGTAGCCCAGGCCCTTGAGGTGGTGGAAGAAGTCGCGCGTGCCCTGGCCGTAGTCCAGGGGGATGCCGCCCGCGTGGATGAACTCCGTGGCGCCCGCGTCCAGGTAGATGCGCGTCCAGCGCTGGCTGTGCTCGCGCCACGCGTCGAACAGACGGCCCTCGCTCCACATCACCGTGGGCGACAGCGCGCCGATGCGCCCGAACACCCGCGGGAACTTCCACCCCAGGTACAGCGAGATGAGGCCGCCCAGGGACGAGCCCATCGTGCCGGTCCACTCGCTGCCCTGGCGCGTGCGGTACGTTCGGTCGATGTATGGCTTCAGCTCCTCCACGAGGAAGCGCCCGTAGGCCTCGCCGCGCGCGGACACGCCGTTGCGCGGCTCGTCCCACGGCGAGTACTCCTGGAAGCGGCCGGGGCCGGAATCCACGGCGACGATGATCCACGGCTCCATCCGCCCCGCGCTCACGTTCTCCTCCGCGACGCGGTTGGCGCACCACGTGTCGAAGACGGCGGACTCCGGATGCGCGAAGACGTTCTGCCCGTCGTGCATGTAGAGCACCGGGAAGCGGTGGTCCCGCGAGGCGTCGTAATTGTCCGGCGTGTAGATGCGGACGGTGCGGTTGAACCCCTCTTGGGGAGAGGGGAAGTGGCGAAGGATGTGGACGTGGCCCATGCGCTGTTCTTGGGGCCGGACGGGACCGGCCCTCGCGAAGATGTGGCCGCAGCATAGCCGCACCGCCCCACACCCACGTGGAAGGGATTGGACCGCCGTCCCTGGCCTGGACGCCGGGTCCGGGGAAGGGATGGACCCCGCGTCAGGCTTTCGCTGTAGGGAAGGGTGGTCCCATCCGTGCAGAGGGCCCGCCGCGTGCGTTCCGTCCTCGTCTGCGTGTGGTTGTTCCTGTTGGGTCTGCCCTTCGTGGCGCTCGCCGCGTCGTACGAGGTCGACCCCGAGGACACGGGGGAACAGGCGCTGTTCGCGCTGAGGGAGGACGGCGCCATCACGGCGGAGACGCTGTCGGCGCTGCTGGTGCTGCGGCGCACGGGCGTGGATCCAGCGCATGCGTCGCGCGCCGGGCTCTATGCGCTGCCGGGGCTGACGTACGCGCGCGTGGATGGGCTCACGGCTTCCGGCAGGCTGACGCCGGAGGAGCGGCGCCGGCTGGCGCCATTCCTCGTGTCCTCGACGCCGGATCGGGTGTCTGGCGATGCGCGGCTGCTGACGGCGTTCGCGGCGTCGGATCCGGTGCTGCCTCCCATGGCGCTCCAGGTGCGCGTCGCGGGGCCGGAGGGATGGCGCGTGGGGCTGCTCACGTCGCTGACGCGGCGGCGGTTGGGCGCGGTGCACCGGGATGCGAGTCAACGGAGGCTGGTGGCAGAGGCGCCCGGTGTGTCGGTGGTCGTGCCCAAGTTCCACGGGCAATGGACGGGCGAGCGGGCTTCGGTGCTGGTGGGCTCGTACCGGCTGGGCTTCGGGCAGCGGCTGACGTTGGACACCACCGGGCTGCCCACGCCGGACGGCTTCCTGCCCGACGACGCCGTGCGAGTCCCGGGCGACGTGGAGCGCTGGTGCTTCCTGGGAGAAGGCGCCTGCACACCCGAGGAGCGCGCCGCGGACGTGACGCCGGACTTCCAGTGGGACGAAGCCTTCCGGGGAGTGGTGGGCACGGTGGGGACCTCCTCTGGAGTGTCCGTGACGGGCTTCGGTTCGTACCAGTCCCGTTCCCTGCTCTCGCATGCGCTGATGGAACGGACGTCTTGCGAGGGCACGGCCTGCAAGGCGCCGGCGGTGTGGCTCGCGGGGACGGACGCACCCGCCGGGCGCGTGGTGTCGCGCACGCTGCCCGGCGTGTTCCATGAGTGGGCCGGTGGAGGCCACGCGGCGCTCGCCTGGACCTCGCGAGTGCAGCTGGGCGTGACTGCCTGGGGGGCGAGGCCGGTGTGGAGCGTGGAGGGCGCGACGCTCGATTTCCGCTCCACGGCGGGCTACCCGGCGAGCGGCGCT
The DNA here is from genome assembly GCF_003612165.1 of Corallococcus aberystwythensis. Classification (GTDB taxonomy): domain Bacteria; phylum Myxococcota; class Myxococcia; order Myxococcales; family Myxococcaceae; genus Corallococcus; species Corallococcus aberystwythensis. Next base: position 27,054 of record NZ_RAWK01000088.1, read on the forward strand.
TTCGGCGCGGTGGGCATGGATGGCGCGTGGGGCCTGGGACCCGTGGACCTCTTCGTGGAGGCGGCGCGCACGTTCGATGCGGCACCGGGCGGAGGCGGTGGATACGGCGTGCTCCAGCGCACGGTGGTGGCGGGTACATCGAAGGAACTGGAGCTGTCGCTGCGTGCCTACGGCCGCGGCTTCGCCAATCCCTACACGGGCGCGACGTCCGGCCCGGACGAACTGGAAGGCTCACGGGCCCGGAACGAGGTGGGCGCACGCGTGCGCTACCTGCATCGCCTGGAGCGCACCCTGCGGCTGCGCGGGGAGGTGGATGCGTGGACGCTGCCCTCGGACGGCGCGGCGGTGGGCAGCGCCGGCACGGTGAACCTGCGCGCTTCCGCCCGGGTGGACTGGCGGGCGCATGCGCTCTTCCAGCCGGCACTGTGGGCCGAGTACCGGGACAAGGACGTCGGCGTGGCGGGGGACTGCTTCGACGGTTCGGCGGAGGAGCCCTGTTCGGGCTCTCTGTTGCGCATCACGGCCCGGGTGAAGGCGGATCTTCACGACGCCGTGTCCGTGGCCGCGCAGTACGCGCATGCACGCGTGGATGACCGCGTGAATCAGGGTGTGCGTGAGGACGCGCACGCGGTCGTGGAGGCGCAGGTCCGGCCGAGCGAGACCGTGAGGCTGCGAGGCCGCGCCGTGTGGAAGGACGAGGACCTGTCGACGCGCAACCGGCTGGAGCAGTCCTTCCGGGCCACGCTCGATGCGAGCTGGGCGGCGGCGGACGCCGTGACGACGCGGGCCCGGTACGCGTGGGTCGTCGACTTGAAGGACGCGCGAGGTGCCCGGACGCCGCCGGATGCGCCCCGGCACCTGTTCGCGCTGGAAGTGGAGACGCGGTTCTGAAGGGAGCGGAGTGTGGCGGCTTGGGCAGTGCGGGGATGGGGCGTGAGGTTTGGATTGGGATGGCTGCTGGGATGGGTGGGGGCGTGCGGACTGCCCGCGTGGGAGGAGGAGCCAGCGGCCTGTGCAGCGCTGTTGCCGGGGGACCTGGTCATCACCGAGTACCTCAACGACCCCGCGGGCGCGGACACGGGGAAGGAGTACGTGGAGCTCCACAACCCCACCCGTGAAACCGTGGACCTGCTGGGCGTCACGCTCTTCACCGCGCGCGACGAGGAGGCCCAGGAGCGGGTCTTTACGTTCACCACGGGCCTGCCGGTGGATGCGGGGGCCTTCGTCGTGCTGGGGGACGTGCGCGAAGGAGCACTGCCCGAGCATGTCGATGGGACCTATGGCGACGCGCTCGGCGCGATGGGGAACAGCACGGGGCTGCTGGGCCTGCGGTGCGGGACGCGCTTGCTGGACTCGGTGGTGCTCACCGCGCCAGCGAAGTCCGGCGCGGCCCGGACCTATGACGGCCGGCTCGTGCCCGACTCTGAGGGCAATGACGACCTGTCGCGCTGGTGTGATGCACCGGGAGAAACCCGGGGCAGCCCTGGAAGCGCGAACACCGCATGTCCGGAATCGGCGGACGGCGGAGTGCCTTCAGGGGACGGAGGCCATGTCGCGACGTGCCTGCCGCCGGGCGCCATCAGTCCTCGGGATGTCCAGGCTCCGCGTCCAGGCGACCTGATCATCACCGAGGTGATGGCCAACCCGCGCGGCGACGACACCGTGGGGGAATGGCTGGAGGTCCGCGCCACCGTGCCCGTGGATCTCAACGGGCTGACGGTGGGGACGGACACCTCCGGCACACGCCTGGAATCAGAGCGCTGTCTGTCGCTCGCCGCAGGAGAGTCCGCGCTGCTCGCGCGCAGGAGGGAGCCGGAGGTGAACGGCGGCCTGCCGGAGCCGCGGGCCACGTTCTCCGTGGACCTGCGCAACGCGGGCGGGGTGGTCGCCGTGCGCGCGGGAGGCGTGCTCATCGACAGCGCTCTGTATGGCCCGGCCCAGGACGGTGTGGCCACCCAGGTCTCCATGCCGCTCACCGCCGATGCGAAGTGGTGCTCGGCCACGGAGGCCTATGGCGACAAGGGCAACCTGGGCACACCGGGACGGACCAACCGCACCTGCACGGGCACGGACGCGGGAGTCACGCAGGCGGGTTGCATCGACCGGGCGACGGGACAGCCCCGCGCGCTCCGCGCTCCTTCCGTGGGCTCGCTGGTGATCACCGAGTTCATGGCGGACCCCAGCGCCGTCCCGGATGCAGTGGGCGAATGGGTGGAGGTGCTCGCGCTGCGCGAGGTGGACCTCAACGGCGTGACGCTCGCCAATGAATCGAGCAGCTCCGCCCTGGAGTCTCCGCTGTGCCTGTCCATGAAGGCCGGGGGCTTCGCGGTCCTCGCTCACGGTGACGACGCTTCGCTCAATGGCGGGCTGCCCTCTGTGCTCGGCACCTTCGGGTTCGGCCTGACCAACGGTGCGGGGGCCCATGTCCTCAAGCTGTCGGCGCAGGGCACCGTCCTGGACTCGGTGGCCTTCACGTGGGCCGCGAGTCCTGGCGTGTCGTCGCAGTTGGATGCGCGCGTGCGGGACGCCGCCGGCAACGACGCGGCCGGGGCCTTCTGTCCCACGCTGGCCGGTGTGACCTACGGCGCGGGCGACCGGGGCACCCCTGGCCGGGAGAACCGGACGTGCGCGCGATGAGGCCGCAGGCGTTGGGGTGGCTGCTGCTGCTCACCGTCCTGTCCGCCTGTGGCGGCGGGGAAGGGGAGTGCGGACCGGCCACGGGCGTGGTGACGAAGGTCATCGACGGAGACACCGTGGTGCTCCAGGACGGCGAGCGGATCCGCTACCTGCTGGCCGACACCCCGGAGACGACGCAGGGCCACGAGGACTGCTTCGGCGAGGAGGCCGCGGCGTTCAACCGTTCGCTCGTGGAGAACCGCACGGTGCGGCTGCGGGACGCGGAGGCGTGCACGGACCGCTTTGGACGGCGGCTCGCCTACGTGTCCGTGGACGGGCAGGACGTGAACGCGCTGCTCGTGCAACGCGGCTACGCCTGCACGCTGTTCGTCCCGCCGGCCGGAGCCTCCCGGCGCGGCGAGTTCGAAGCCCTGGAACTGGAGGCCCGGCGTGCCCGCCGGGGCCTGTGGGGCCGCTGCCCTGCGCCGTGTCCCAGGGGCCGGCGCACGGCGGCGTCCACCCTACGGCAGCGTGTCCGTCACCGCCTGGGCCAGCTCCGAGTCCACCGGCCAGGCCGCCGGGCGGCGCGACGTGGTGAGGTCCAGCGTGTCGCCCGTGAGCTTCGCCCCGAAGGCGTCTCCCACGGACAGCCGCACCTTGCGCACCTGCTCCCGCAGCACGTCACCCACGTCGGGAGTCCGGGCGAGTGTGCCCAGCACCTCGATGCCGCGCTCGATGAGCCACGCCAGCGGCTGGATGTTGATTTCCTGCTCCAGCGCCCCGGGGCCGAACTCCGCCGTCACCGGCGTGCCCCAGGCGCTGGACAGCTTGTCAGCCATCGCGGGCAGGTGCCGCCGCAGGTGCATGGGCGAGGACTCGGGCATCGACTTCGCGGGCGTGTCCAGCACCGTGGCGTCATGCAGCGTGAGCGCCTCGATGACCCCGTCCGGGACGAACGTCACGTCCAGGCCTTCCCCGCGCGAGTTGTAGCCGCCGGAGGTGATGAGCAGCACGCCGCGGCCCTGGCGGAACTCGCCGTACTCCCGGACAATCCCCGTCACCTCGCGCCCGCTGCGCAGGAACACCGTCACCTGCGGCAGGTTCAGCGGCAGGCCCTCGTTGCGGCGGCGCATGAGGATGCTCATCGCCTCCAGCACCTCCCAGACGCTGCGCACGTGGCCCCGGGCCAGCGACTCCAGCGGATCCACCGGCTGGGTCGTGCTCATGACCGGTCCTCCGTCGCCAGGACGTGTCCCCAGGTACAGGTCCCCAGGGGCAGCCGCCCCGTCGTCAGCGTGTCCACGCCCTGTCCGCTGGTCCCGTGTTCCGCGAATGCCATGCCCTGCTGCCTCCCGTGTGCTTGGGAAACAGTCTCTCTCAGCTCTCCGACGGGACCCAGCGGTTCGAGAAGGCCTCCCATGGCCGCCTGCCGCCCCCTCGGGGTGCATGCCAGAGGTGGGCAGTCCACCCCACCTCCTCCCGCAGGCCCCATCCATGCCGGGGTGCGTGATGCGCATCTTCCCTCCACTCCGGGCACGTCCAGGGAGCAGGAGCACGGTGACACACACTCTTCTGACAGCAGGCGGCCTGCCTTGTCCGACCGGTGTCTCCGGGGTGCCGGAATGAACCCGGTCGTGTCTGCGGCGGACTCGCTCGCGGATCTCGTGGCGGAGCGGCGCGAGGAGATCATCCGGCGCTGGAGCGCCCGGCTGGAGCCCTCTCCGGAGGGCATGCCCATGGAGCTCCAGGACCGGTTACAGGGAATGCTCAACCTGGTGGACGCGCTCGTGCTCGTCCTCCGCCAGGGCGGCGTGGAGAGCCGGGCCTCGGGGGTGGTCTCGGCCCATGCCCGGGAAATCGGGCTGCGGCGCTTCCAGGCCGGTGCGCGTGTGGAGTCGCTGGTGGAGGAGTACGGCCTGCTGCGCGAGGCCCTCCTGGAGGTGCTGGATGCGTACCACCGGCCGCTGGGCACGGCCGAGCTGCGCTCGCTGTGGCGCGCGCTGGACCGGAGCCTGACGGAGGCCGTGGCCCACTTCGTCCACGAACACGAACAGGCGCTGCGCTCCCGGGAGCGGCGGCTGCAGGACATCCTCGACCACGCCCCGGCCGCCATCTACGCGAAGGACGCCTTGGGGCGGTACCTCTTCATCAACCGTCCCTTCGAGGCCATCTCCGGCCACGAGCGCGCGGCGGTGCTGGGGCGCTCGGACCTGGAGCTGTTCCCCCGGGAGACGGCGGAGCGCTTCCGGCACAATGACCGCCGGGTGCTGGCGGCGAAGACGCCGCTGGTGTTCGACGAGGAGGTGCTCCAGCCCGACGGGCCGCACCTCTACCACACGATGAAGTTCCCCCTGCCCAGCATCGCGGAGGGTGAACCCTGGGCCCTCTGTGGCGTGTCCACGGACATCACCACCACGCGCACGCTGCGCCAGGAGCGCGACGAGGCTCGCGAGCAGCTCCAACGCGTGCTCACCCAGCTGCCCGTCGTTCTGTGGGCCTTCGACGCGCAGGGCGTGTTCACCCTCTTCGAGGGTGAGGGCGTGACGTCCGCGGCCGTGTCCTCCCGGGTGATGCACGGGCGCTCCGTCTTCGAGGTGTTCCGGGACCGGCGGGACGTGGTGGAGGTCGTCCTGCGCGCGCTGGCCGGGGAGCAGCTGTCCACGGAGCTGTACCTCATGGGCGTCTGGTTCGAGGTCCGTTTCATGCCCGTGTTCGACCCGGGCGGTCGGGTGGTGAGCGTGTCGGGCGTGTCGCTGGACATCACCGAGCGGCGCCGGGCCGAGCAGGAGCTGCGGGCGTCGGAGACGCGCTACCGGCTGGCCACCCAGGCCACCCGCGACATCATCTGGGACTGGGACCTGGTGACGGATGAAATCCGCTGGAGCGACCTGGCACCGCGCATCCTCCGGCTGGACACGTCCCGGGGGCCGCCCCTCATGGACATGGCGTGGTGGACGGCCAGCCTGCACCCCGACGAGCGCGAGCGGGTGACGCGGGAACTACAGGAGGCGCTCGACAGCCCCGAGGGCCACTGGCTGGCCGAGTACCGGCTTCAGCGGGGCGACGGGACCTGGGCCTTCGTCGAGGACCGGGGCCGCGTGGTGAAGGACCTCCAGGGCCGGCCGGTGCGCATGGTGGGCGCCATGCAGGACGTCACCGGCCGGCACGAGGCCGAGGCCGAGGCGAAGCGCCGCGCGGAGTTCGAACAGCTGCTCATCGGCATCGTCGGCCACGACCTGCGCAACCCCATCTCCGCCATCACCATGGCGGCCACCACCCTGGCGAAGCGCGAGGACGCCGACCCGCGCGACCAGAAGGCCGTGACCCGCATCCTCTCCAGCGCCGAGCGCGCGCACCGCATGCTGCGCGACGTGCTGGACTTCACCCAGGCCCGGCTGGGCGGCGGCATCCCCATGGCCCCGCGCGACGTGGACCTCCTGGAGCTGGTGCGCCAGGTGGTGGACGAGGTGCAGCAGGCCCACCCGGACCGGCGCCTGGAGGTGGACGGGCGGGGCGGGGCGCGGCTGTGGTGCGACCCGGACCGGCTGGCGCAGGTCATCACCAACCTGGTGAACAACGCGCTCGCCTACGGGGACGCCCTCTGCCCGGTGCGCGTGCGGCTGCGCGGCCAGCCGGGCACGGTGACGCTCGCGGTGAAGAACCAGGGGCCCCCGATTCCGCGGGACCTGCTGCCGTACCTGTTCGAACCCCTCAAGCGCGCGGAGGCCCGCGAAGGCAACCGCACCGCCCACGGGCTGGGGCTGGGGCTGTTCATCGTGAAGCACATCGTGGATGCGCACGCCGGCCGGCTGCGCGTGCGCTCCACCGTCCAGGACGGCACGACCTTCCTCGTGCAGCTGCCACGCCGGCCTCCTCCCCAGGACTGACGTGCCGCTTTCCCGGCGCGCGCTTGCCCTGGCGGGACGGCCCAGGTAGCAAAGGGGCTCCGGCGGCGGGCGGGTCCTGCCTTTCCGGAAGGAGAGCGGAGCGGCGCCATGAACAAGAAGTGGATTGTCGGGCTGGGGGTGGGGG
>NZ_RAWK01000089.1 GCF_003612165.1 Corallococcus aberystwythensis
CTCCCATGCGGGCCATGACTCCCCCACCTTCTTCTGGGGGTGCACGATGAAGCGAGGCCGTTGGAGAGGAACCTGGGGGCTGGCTGCCGTGCTGCTGGGGCTTCCAGCGCTGGGGCAGCTCGAGGAACCGCCCCGGGGCGCGCCGCAATACTCCTGCTTCGAAGCGGCGCGCGAGGGCAGCGGGGTGAGCGAGAGCCTCGCGGCCCAGCTCTGCCAGGGTGCCAGTTCCGACGCCCCTGCGCGGTGCTTCCTCCGGGCCCGGGAGGGAGGATTCCTCGCGGAACCGCAAGCGCTCCAGCTCTGCCAGTACGCCGAGCCCTCGGACGATCCCGCGGCCTGTTTCCTCAAGGCGCGGACGTCCTCGTTCCTGGACGAGCCACAGATCTTGCAGCTCTGCCGCCCACCCCTCGCGGAGATACAGAATCTGTGTCCCTACGGTCCCTGAACCTCCCCCCTCCGCGGGCTCACCGGGTCCGGAGGAACGCCTTGACGCTCGGGGCCTGGACCTTCTGGGACTCGATGCACAACCGGATGGACTCCAGGGCGCGGGCCAGCGCGCGCGGACCGCCTTCGATTTTGTCCACGCGCGGCGTGAGGAACGTTTCCACCTGTGCAAGGTTGATTTCGTCGCAGAGGTTCCCTGTCTGGCCAATCAGCCGGCCCAGCTCATCCGAGCGCAGCCGCTGCGTCAGCGCATCGAAGTGCGTCTGGTAGAAGTTCCACGCCAGCGACTGCGACTCCGGCGACATCAGCGCCATCGTGAGGATGACCTGCGAGTCCCGCACGTCGAAGTCCGGTGACACCACGAGCCCCAGCGCCCGCCACAGCAGGTCCGAGTTCCGGAAGTACGCCAGGGACATCAGCAGCCTGGAACGCTCGGTGCGGTCCTGCTCCTTCTTCGCGGCCTCCAGCAACGCGTCGAACAGCGCCGCGTCACCATGCGTCGCGGCCCGGGGCAGCGCGCTGCTGAACGCCTCCGGGTCCACCGACTTCCGGTCCGCCAGCCACGCACGCACCAGGGGCAGCGCTTCCTTCACCAGCTGCGGGTCGTCGCCAATGCCACCCGCCAACCGGAGGAACATCGACCGTGACTCCTTCACGGAGTCGTCCTCGCCCGGCTTGGGCACCCACCCCATGGCCCGAGCGCGTGCGGAGTAGAGGGATGCCACCCACGCGCGGAAGCGCTTGCGCTCCTCCGGCGTGAGTTGATCCACGCGCACTCCTTCGAGCAGCGAGGCGCCACTCGCCACCACGAGGCGGTTCGTCGATTTCGCGGAGGCCGGCACCGCCTTCAGCGCCTCACCCAGCGGCAGGTCTCCGCGAGACACCGCCGCGTCCACGTCCGCCCAGAGCGACACCTGCTCCGCCGGGGTGAAGGCAGCCACCGGGGTCGCGAGCAGCTTCGTCAGCTGTTCGCGCGTGTACCCGCCGCGGTAGTACCCCGTACCGCCCGCGTTGAGCAGCACCCACGCCGGGCACTGCTTCGTGGGCAGCGCCACCTCCGCAGTGGGGCCCTGCAACATCGAGCACACCCGCGATGATTGCGTGCCCGTCCCCACGCGCAGACACACGGGTACCTGCCATTCCTGCTTTGCGTCCGCCTTGGACCCGACGGGCAGGTAGCGTTCCTGAGACAGCTTCACCGTCGGAGCACCGCCCGCCGGGCACGACAGCTGTGCGGTGATTCGCGGCGCGCCCCGCTGCGTGATGAACCCGCCGAAGGATTGCGCGACCTCCGGGCCCGCCGCCTGGGACAGGTCCGCGAGGAAGTCCTCCATCGTCGCGACCTTCCAGGCGTGCTTGCGGACATAGCCCCGGAGCATGTCGCGGAAGCGCTCAGGCCCCAGCCAGGCCTCGTACATGGCGATGACGGAGGAACCCTTGTCATACGTCGTCCCGTTGTCGAACGCCCCCACGATGTCGTCATTGCTGGCCACCGGCTTGCGCACGGGCAGTGCTGCCTCCAGCGCATCCGATTCCAGCGCGGAACGCGTCGCGGACATGGCGCGCATCTGCTGGTAGTCCCAGGACGGCTCCAGCCGATCCACCGTCTGCCGGTCCAGCCACGCGGTGAACGACTCGTTCAGCCAGATGTCGTTCCACCACGAGCAGGTGACGACGTCTCCGAACCAGTAGTGGCCCAGCTCATGGTTGGCGATGACCGCGTAGGACTTGCGGCGGACCAGCGTCTCTTCACCGGGCGGGATGAGCGTGAGCGGCTGCCCGAGCGCGACGATGCCCGGGTGTTCCATGGTGCCCCAGTACCGGGGCACGACCGCCACATCCAGCTTCTCGTACGGATAGGGCTGGTCGAAGAAGTCCTCCAGTCCCTTCACGATGCGCGGCGTGATGCTGGCGGCGTAGCGCGTCTCCGCGCCCCGGCCCTTGGGGACGATGAAGCGCAGCGGCACGTTCGTGCGGCCCACGGTGCCGGCCTCCACCACGTCGAACGGCCCCACCATGAAGGCCACGAGGTAGCTGGGCATCGGCTTGCTCTCCGCGAAGGTGACGCGCTCCAGCCCGTCCGCCAGCGGCTCGCGAGACACGACGGGATGGTTGGCGAGCGCCACCTGGCCAGCCTTCACGGTGAAGCGCAGGCGCCACGGCACCTTGAAGGTCGGCTCGTCGAAGCAAGGGAAGGCGCGGCGCGCGTCGATGGGTTCGAAGAACGTGTAGAGGTAGGACTCCCCGCCCTCCGCCACGCCGTAGAGACCCTGGCTGCGCTCACGGTCCACCTTGCCGGTGAAGTCCAGCAGGAGCTGGGCCTTGCCGGCAGGCAGTTCCTCCGGCAGCAGCAATCCCAGACGTCCCTCGTTCGCGGTGACGGGCTTCGCGTCGAACGTGCGACCGCCCACGGTGACGCGCGCCCGCGTCACGTCCAGGTCCTGCGCGTGCAGCCACACCTGGCGCACCGGCTCACGGACCTCCACGTCGATGGTGACGCTGCCCGGGTACGTGTCCTCCGTGGGCACGAGCTTCAGGTCCAGCGCGTAGTGCACGGGCCGCACGGTGTCCGGCAGCCGCAGCGCGGGCGGCAGTGCCTCCGGCCACGAGACAGTGGCCGGTAGGGACGCGGGCGGTGCGGCGTCCGGCGCGTGGGCACAGCGGACGGTCAACACCACCAGGATGAAGAGTGGGAGCAGTCGCATGGGGCCGGAGCCTAGACCAAGCGCGGGTTGCGCAAGGGTGTGGTGACTCCGGCGCGTCGGTCATCCTTGCTGGCGGTGCGTGCCGCCATACTCCAGGGCTGACCCGCTTGCCCTCGTGAAGCTCCGGCTGAATCGAACGGACGTGACCATGCGTCTTTGCGCCTGCCTCGCAGTTCTCCTCCTTGTGTCGGCCTGCGCTACGTCAGGTCCGGCCCCAAGAGAGCGCACGTCCCGGAACCCGCGGATCGCCAACCTCCAGAGAGCAGCGGAGCTGCCGTGGAGTGAAGAGGGACGCTGTGTCATCCAAGAGGCGTCCCAGCCCTGGTCCGTGGTGGCGGAGCGCTGCTTTCGGGCCCTCGACCACGACAAGGTCCGGTTTCACGACCCGACGGGACGCTGCACGGTCGCCTCCGCAGGCGCGGCGACCCTGGGCCTTGGAGTCTGCGTCCTGGCGGCCCCTGAGATCGTCGTTGGTGCCGTCATCATCATTGGCGTGGTGGTGGTCGCGGTGGCCATCAAGGAAGAGCTGGATGCGTATGAGCTACGCCACCTCTATCCCGAGGAAGCAGGAACAGCGCGAGGAACGAAGGCGACTCCCCGGGAGGCCACAGCGAACCGGAAGCCCAAGCTGGAGCCGAAACCCGCAGGGCAGGACTGGCAGCCCCCCATGCCGCCCGGTCCCCAGGACCGGACACGCCCCGCCAGGTGCGAACCCATCCCGGTAAAACACCGGGGCGGTGATGACGCGCACAACAAGTGCGCCGACACGTTTCCACCCAACCGCTATCCCGGCAAGGACGTGCTGGTAGACGGCAAGCACTTCGATGCACTGCAAATCAAGCTGCCCGTGCTGTGGGAGATCAAGACCGACCGGTTTGATACGTACAGTGACTTTCTGCAGGAGCAGGTAGTCGCCGATCAGGTGGAGGAGATGAGGGAAGAGCGGGACATCGCGGCTTCATGTGGATATGGCTTCGTGGTGGGAGTGAGCACCGAAAAGCACAAAAAAGCGCTGGAGTCCCAGGCGCGCGAACTCAAGGTCGTAGTCACAGGGTGCACTCGATGACCCAGCGAAGGACCCTCAACATCATCGTCTACGCGCCCGCGCTGATGGACAGCGATGGCCGCGCCCTCGCCATTGTCGAAGGGATGGAGCGGGCACTTCCCGGCTTACACCTCGCGTGGAAGGTCTCCAAGGAGGGGAAAACCATCGCATTGCCACAGCGTGATGCATGGCTCATGGAAGGAACCCGGAAGGGGAAGTTCCCTTTGGTGTGCAATGGAGACGAGGGGCATCCCATCACGATCTATGGGCTTCAGACGCCCGCGCGGCAGGCGCCGGGTGGCCGACAACTGCTGGACGTCCACGCAGGGCTACCACTCGACGCAACTGTGATTGGGACTGCAGCGGATGTGCTGGAAGGTGTGGCAGCGGGCGCAGGTGCATTCTGGGGGTATGCGACACCGCTCCCGGCGGGAGTGGAAATCGCACGCCAAACGGTTGATCCCGTGCACAAACCGGGGGTTCCGCCGAGAGGGCTGCCTGCGCTAAAACTCCCCGAGAAGATCCGCTCGCCGGAGATTCCTTATTGCCTCGGCTGGCTGAATTACTGGTCTGCCGCTGCTGCACAAGCCGTGGGGTTCCCAGATCCCGCTCGCGACGCGGACCTGCTCTCACGCTCGCGGCGCACCGCGACGGGCGGGTGGGTCGTGCAACTCACGGACGCACCTCTCGACCTGGACATCCCTGAGCACCTGGACGCGCTGAAACAAGCCTACGAACGCTTCCCGGTGATTGGCGGACGGCCCGCACCTTCGCCCTGATGCCTTCCAGATGCACGCGGCGGTGGACTGGGCCAGGATGCGCCCCATGTCCAACCTCCAAGGCAAGACCCTCTTCATCACCGGCGCCAGCCGCGGCATCGGCAAGGCCATCGCGCTGCGCGCGGCCCGCGACGGCGCCAACATCGTCATCGCGGCCAAGACGACGGACCCGCACCCCAAGCTGCCCGGCACCATCTACACGGCGGCGAAGGAGATTGAAGAGGCCGGTGGCAAGGCCCTCCCCTGCGTGGTGGACATCCGCGACGAGGCGCAGATCCACGCCGCCGTCGCCAAGGCCGTGGAGACCTTCGGCGGCATCGACATCCTGGTGAACAACGCCAGCGCCATCAGCCTCACCGGCACCCTGGAGACGCCGCTCAAGCGCTTCGACCTCATGCACGGCATCAACACGCGCGGCACCTTCGCGTGCTCGCAGGCGTGCATCCCGTACCTCAAGAAGTCCTCCAACCCGCACATCCTCAACAACTCGCCGCCGCTCAACATGGAGCCGCGCTGGTTCGGCCCGCATGTGGCCTACACCATCGCGAAGTACGGCATGAGCCTGTGCGCGCTGGGCATGGCGGAGGAGCTCAAGGACGACGGCATCGCCGTCAACACGCTGTGGCCCCGCACCGTCATCGCCACCGCCGCCGTGCAGAACCTGCTGGGCGGCGACGACACCATCAAGGGCAGCCGCACGCCGGAGATCATGGCGGACGCCGCCTACGCCATCCTCACCAAGCCCAGCCGCTCCTTCACCGGCAACTTCTGCATCGACGATGAAGTGCTGCGCGCCGCCGGCATCACCAACCTGGACAAGTACCAGTCCGTCCCCGGCGCGGAATTGCTGCCCGACTTCTTCCTCTAGGAACGCACGGCCTCCGGCCCCATGCCCCCGCGCAAGCTCCAGCGACACCTGGTCTGGCTCGAGTCCTTCACCGCCGCCGTGGAGGCCGGCAGCATCGACGCCGCCGCGGAGCACCTGGGCGTCGCCCGCTCCGTCGTGAGCGAGCACATCCGCGCCCTGGAAGAAGTGCTCGCGGACGGCGCCGTCCTGCTGGAGCGGGGGCCGGGCCGGCGCCTGCAACTGTCCGCGCGCGGAGAGCGCCTCTACGCGGGCACCCAGACGCCGCTGCACCAGCTGGACGTGAAGCGGCTGATGGACCTGGCCCGCGTGGAGCCCACCCTGCGCCTGGGCCTCAACCCCACCCTCTCCATGTCGCTGTTGGGCGGCATCGCGCAGGACGCCGCCGCCACCGACCTCAAGCTGGTGGTGGGCTTCGGCGGCTCGCACGAGCTCATGCGCCAGGTGCAGACCCGGCAGCAGGACCTGGTGCTCGACTTCACCCCCCTGCCTCCACATGACGGCGTGGACACCGAATCCCTGCTGCGCATGTCCTTCGTCGTCATCGCGGGCCCGGACTCCGCGCTCGCCCATGCCCACCCTTCCCGCCGCTCCCTGGACGTGAAGGACCTCCAGGGCCAGCGCTTCGTGGACTGGCTGCGGGACGACCCCTACGGCGGCGCCAACAGCGCGCGCTTCGCCGCGCACGGCGTCTCCGTCACGGAGGTCGGCCGGGTGGAGAGCTTCCTCCACCTCTATGAGCTGCTGCGCGCCTACCGGGCCTGCACCATCGCCCCGGACGTGCGCCCCGCCCAGCCGTTCCCCGCCGACCTCCACGTCTGGCCCCTGCGCGAACAGGAGCCCCAGCTCGTGGAGGTGGTCGCCCTGTGGCCCTCCGGAGGCCTCAGTCCCGCCGTCCGGGCCATCCTCGACGGGGTGCGTCGTCGCCTGAACAAACGGCGATAATCCGACGAAGACGTCGGATTCTGCCGGATTTCCGTCTTGCGGTGCGATGCGTATCCTTCAGCAGTCCTGGTTCTTCAGAAGGAGCCGCCCCGATGACCCCCACGGAACGGACCATTGCCCGCCTTCCCGCCCACCTGCGCCGCTACGTGGTGGCCCAGGACTACGCGGCGTACACGCCTCGGGACCAGGCGGTGTGGCGGCACATCCTGGGGCAGCTGCGGGAGCACCTGAGCGACAAGGCGCACCCCGTCTACCTGGAGGGCCTGGAGGCCACGGGCATCGGCGCGGAGGCCATCCCCAGCCTGGACGAGATGAACGAGAAGCTGTCGAAGCTGGGCTGGGCCTGCGTGGCGGTGCGCGGCTTCATCCCGCCGGCCGTCTTCACTGAGTTGCAGGCGCTGGGGGTGCTGGCCATCGCGGCGGACATCCGTACGCACGAGCACATCCAGTACACGCCCGCGCCGGACATCGTCCATGAGAGCGCGGGCCACGCGCCCATCATCGCGAACGCGCGGTACGCCCAATACCTCAAGGCCGTGGGGCTGGTGGGGTTCAAGGCCATCGCCAGCGTGGAAGACCAGGCCGTCTTCGAGGCCATCCGCAACCTCTCCGTGGTGAAGGAGGACCCCACCGCCACCGAGGAGGAGATTGCCCACGCCCAGGCCCGCCTGGAGGCCGCCAACGCCAGCCACCGCTACATCAGCGAGAGCACCCGCGCGAGCCGCCTGTACTGGTGGACCGCGGAGTACGGGCTCATTGGCGACCTGAAGCACCCGCGCATCTACGGCGCGGGCCTGCTGTCCAGCATCGGCGAGGCGAAGCACTGCCTGACCTCCGCCGTGCACAAGCGGCCCCTGGGCGTGGCGTGCGCGGACACGGACTACGACATCACCCGCATGCAGCCGCAGCTCTTCGTGGCGCGCGACTTTGAACACCTCTTCGAGGTGCTGGCCGAGTTCGAGTCCACGCTCGCGTGGAAGCGCGGCGGGGACCTGGGCCTCCAGGAAGCGCTGCGCGCGCGCACGGTGAACCACCTGGTGCTCGCGGATGGCCGCGAGGTGACGGGCAAAGTCGTGGAGTTGCTGCCGGCCGGGAAGGACGTGGCCCCGGGCCTGTCCTCCGCGCTGGCCCGGCTGGAGGGCCCCATCCTCACGTCGCGGAGCGGACAGGCGCTGGACAAGCCCTTCAGCGGCGCGGCGCTGGTCGCGTTTGGACAGGGCACCCTGCCGGAGCGCGGACGCTTCAAGCTGACGCTCGACAGCGACCTGGTGCTGGAGGGCTTCGCGGTGGGCGGCGGTGAGGTGATTGACCTGAGCGGCACGCTCGGGGGACGTGAGCTGACGCTGCCGTCCATGGCGCGCCTGTACCTGACGGAGCGGCTGCCGTCCGTGGCGGGCGGGCCCGCGGACCCGGGCACGTGGGACAAGTGGTTCGGGGAGATGGACGCCTTCACCGCGGGCGACGGCGAGGCCCAGGCGCGCGAGCGCAAGGCGCAGGCCCTGCACCCGTCGCTGGCCGCCCTCTACACGGAGGTGCGCCGCATCCGCGAGACGGGGCAGCTGGCCCCCGAGCGGCTGGAGCAGATTGCCCGCGCGTCCACGGACTTCCCCACCGACTGGCTCCTGCGCGCGGAAGTGGCGGAGCTGCGCGGTGAGGTGCCCTCGCGGCGCGAGACGGCGCACGCGTAGCGGCCCCGCCTTCCTCAACGACAGACGGATGACGTGAAACGGCCCGGTCGACCTCTTGATGAGGTCGCCGGGCCGAATCGCTTCCAGGGGCTTTCGCCGCCGGGACTACTTGTTGATGCGCACCATCGCGACGTCGTAGTGGCGCTCCGTCACGTAGCCGTTCGCGGCCTTGCCGGGGCGGTACATGTTCCCGGTCTTGTCATCCACGTAGAAGCGGTTGTTCGGGTTCGTGTCCTTGCCCGTGCTGGCGTTCTTCGTGCCCGGGTCGTGGAACGTGTAGTAGGTGCGGCCCTTGTCGTCGACGCCGCGGCCCGTGATGGTCACGAAGTGGTCCGTGAGGCCGTCCGCGTTGTAGCTCGCGTCCTTGTGGCTCACGCCCACGACCACCGGCTTGCCGGCCTCCAGCTGCTTGTCGATGTAGCTGCGGCCCTCGGCGGCCTTCTTCGAGTCCACGTTGAGCGCGCCGACGCCGTTCTCGCTCTTGCCCACCTGGATGCGGCGGTCGGGGCCCAGCACCGTCGCGCCGGAGTCACGCGCCATCGCCGTCGCGGCCTTGAAGCACGCCGTGTCGCTCGCGGTGTAGCCGTGGCCGTTCTCGAACTGGCTGTAGTACGGCACCTTCACGTGCACCGCCGGCTTGTCCTTGGACGGGGCCACCTGCTCCGTGTTCGCGGGGGCCGCCTCCGTGGTGGGCTTGGAGGTGTTCGCACCCTGCGTCGTGGGCTTTCCGTCCGTGCGGCCCGGCTTGGAGTCGCCGTTCACGGACGGGGGAACCACGCCCGTGTTGGTGTTGGCCGGCTTCGTCGTCGTGCCGCCGCCCGCCTGCTCCTTCTTGAGCATGGCGAGCGCGTCCTTCGACTCCGCCTTGAAGCGGTTGGCCACGCCCTTCTGCACGTCCTTGGAGTTGCCGGAGAAGTGCACCAGGGTGCCGCTGGCGTTGGTGCGGCCGCGCTCGGCGTAGATGTCCTTGATGAGCTGCTCGTCGCTCACCTTCGCGGGGTCGCGGCCGGCCAGCGCCTTCTTGAAGATGTCGTCCGCCCCACCCGGGCCGTGCTGCACGGAGGTGGACCAGGCCACGTCACGCAGCGCCGCGGAGCGCTTGTCCAGGTCGATGCCCGTCGCCTTCTTGATGTTGGCGGCGCCCGGGTCGTAGTGCGTGGCCTTGATGTAGTCGTGCTGCGCCTTGTCGAAGCCCTTCGGGTCCTTCGCCGCCAGGTCCTTCCACGCGGCGGAGAACTGCGGGGAGCCCGGCTTGCTGCCCGACAGCGCCTTGTGGAACTCGGGGTTCGTCTTCTTCAGCGAGTTGACGAAGGACTGCGCGGAGCCGTTCGCGGACGCGAACTGGTAGGAGCCGTACGACACGCCGCCCTTGTCGCCCTTGCCCGTGGACACCGTGCCGGGGCCGCGCGCCTCGTACTTGCGGCTCAGCCCGCCCAGCTCCCCGCCGGCCGTGCTGGTGGAGCCTCCCTCCGTGGAGGGCGTCGTCTTCTGCGTGCCGCCGGTGGACTGCGTGAAGGTGTCGCCCGACGTCTTCGTCCCCGAGCTCGACTTGTTGCCCGTGCCCTTCGCTTCGAACCCGTCCTGCTGCACCTTGAGCGACTGGCCGGCGAGGATCTTGTTCGGATCCTTGATGTTGTTGGCCTTGGCCAGCTCAGCGACGGACGTGTTGTAGCGCTTCGCGAGCCCGGTGAGCGTGTCGCCCGATTTGATGCGGATGTTGGAGACGGTCATGGGAAGCCCCCTCGTGTCGGGCCGCGAACACAGGCGCCGCGGTCGTGCATGGATTGGCGGGATTATCGAAAGCCAATGCGATCAGTTTCGCATTCCCAGCCACAATCGTGTCAAACCAGTGATTCCAGCAACTTCAGTTTCAGCGGATCGTTCCGCTGAAACTGAAGAAGCCGCTCAGGAGGGTCAATCGGATGTCCAGGATCCAACCGGATTTCAAAAGTGTGGCATTGCTGTTTGCCATTTGCGTCACGGGCGCGGTCCCGGACGCCTCGGCCCAGGGGCCCGAGGGACTCACGGGGGTCTATTCGAGCAAGCAGGGCCGGCTCGCCATCGTCGAGGGGAGCAACGAGACGCTCGTGCACTTCTCGGGGTCGTTCCCGCAGGGCAACAGCGCGGGCACCTGTGATTGCGCCTGGGTTGTCCAGAAGAAGACAGCCACCGCCTGGACGCTGAGCCACGCGGACGAGCCAAACCCCTGGACGCTGCGCGTCAATCCCAAGCAGTTCGTGCTGGAGTCAGGGCCTACGCCCCAGTGCTGCGGCGCGGGCTACCCGGGCAAGGACACGTTCGCCCGGAGCACGTCCCAGCCGCTGGGCATCTGCAAGGTGAAGGCGTCCAAGGCGGGCTTCCACGCATCGGACGCGGCCAACACCGCGCGCAAGGCGTTCGTGGTGTCTGGCGACGCGGTGGAGGCCTACGTCGACCCGCTGGAGCCGGACTTCCTCGCCGCGCGCTTCCAGGGGCCGCAGAAGGCCACTGCGGGGCTGCTCAAGCGCACGGACCTGGACTGCGCCGCGGAGGCAAGCCCCACGGCCGCCAAGGCCCCGGTGGCCGCGGACAAGCTCCAGCCCTTCGCGGGGACGTGGGTGGAGCTGACGAAGCAGGGCAAGGGCTTCGTGGTCCTCAAGCCCTGTTCGGCAGCGACGCGCAGCTTCACCGTCAAGCCCGCGACGGGCGAGGTGGAGGTGCAGCTGGGCCAGGAGGCCACGACGGTGAAGGTGACGTCCGTGGAGCCCGGCAAGGGCGCCGGGGCCTGGGTGCTGGGGCTCACGGCTTCGGACGGCAAGCCGGAGGCGCTCCAGTGGAAGACGGCCGACGCCGCGAAGGGCACCGTGACCGTGACGAGCCCGGACCTCTTCTCCCAGAGCCACGACTACGTGCGCCAGGAGAAGCAGTCCGCGTTCCCGTCCAAGCAGGAGACGGGGTGCGACGAATACGAGCGCTAACCCAGGGCCCGAGGGCGCCAGGGTCGTCCTCGCGGCGATAGCGCTTGATGCTTCCTGGAGCGCTACCTCCACGGCAAGCGCACGCGGGTGAAGCCGTGTGGGCAGGGCTCAGAGACATACCGACCAACAGTGAATCATTTGTCACCCGGGGTGAAATAGCACCCGGATTGACGCAGTGATCACTTTTTTCGGAAGTTCACCTTGTCGCGGACACCGTGATGTCCATGCCGCGACATGTCTCGACGCCAGGATGCGATGCATTCCGTGCACCGTGCCTGGTCGTGAGGCCGTCTTCTTCCCGTGGAGCTTCCCATGACTGGTTGGAATGCCCTGGCGCGGCACGCCTGGATGTCTGTTGTTTCCTTGAGCCTCGTCCTCACGGCATGCGGTCCCGAAATGGAAGAGGGGCCGTCCGCGCCTCTCGACGAGCCGGTGCTCGAGACGTCCCGGAGTGCACTGACCGAGCCGGGTCAGATCCTCACAGGAGGTGACCGATACACGCACCCCTACTACGCCTCGGGCGGCCGGTGCGTGTTCGAGACGACGTTAGGGACGCTGCCGGACACGTACCTCTCACTTTTCGGACCGAACAGCTCGACGAACCTGCTCGCCGTGGATGACGACAGCGGCGTGGGGCTTGCCTCACGCATCGAGGCGTACCTGCAGCCGGGCACCTATTACGCGACGGTGCGAGGCTTCAACTCCGCCCAGACAGGGAACTACCAGATCGACATGAACTGCTACGGGGGCATCCGCTACCAGTCCCACGTGGCGAGCTACGGGTGGACGGGCTGGACTCTGGATGGGCAGCAGTCGGGCACCACCGGGCAGAACCGCCGAATGGAGGCAGTGCAGATGTACCTGCTCAGCCTGCCAGGCGTGTCTGTCCGGTATTCGGTGCACCTGGGCGATGTGGGCTGGACGGGCGAGTACTACGACGGTCAGGCCGCAGGAACGACGGGGCAGCAGCGCCAGATGGAGGCAATCAAGATCTGGTTGACGGGGGCGGTGCCCTCGGGCTGCCACGTCAATTATGACGCCCACCTCGCGGGTTCGGGCTGGCAGGGCACGCGTTCGGATGGTCAGGTGTCGGGCACGACGGGCCAGAATCGTCGCATCGAGGCGTTGCGCATCTGGCTCAGCGGTTGCTGAGCGGCGCGAAGGCGCTGCATGACGAAGCCCGGCAAGCCCTCACGGTTGCCGGGCTTGTCGAAGATGAACGTGGAGCGTCAGGTCGCCCGGGCCACGAAGGACCTGGACCCTGCGGGTTCCGCCACTGCCTCTCCATCCTTCACTCAACTGATCCTGGCGTTAACGCGCCCGTGAACGCCGCCGGGCCCGTAAGCACCCGCCGAGCAGCAGCGCGACGAGCGCACCGGCCAGGGGGCCTCCCGCCGCCTGGCAGCCCCCGTCATCGGCGGGCGTCCGTGGATCATCAATCGGATCCACAGGCCTGCCCGCGTCGACGGTGCCCGCGTCCTGCGCTTCAAGTGGCGCGCAGGAGGCGGCCTGACCCGTGGCCGCGATGCACAGCCGGCCATAGCGCCCCAGGCCTTCCATCCGGCCATCCACGACCGCGACCACCACGCGCGTGGCGCCGCCCGCTGCCACCTGGGCTCGCAGCGCGTCCGGCCCGTCCGCGGTCACCACCCGCAGCACGGCGGTGTCCGTGACGGCCGCGAGGACCAGGTGCAGCGCGGCCGGGTCGGTGCCCGGCTCGGGCTCGAAGGACGCGCCCACGAAGGACGCGCCACCGGGGACCTCGAAGAGCCGCGAGGCCGCCGCCGCGACGCGCACTCGCTCCTGCGCATGGGGCAGCCCTACCGATGTCGTCGTCACCGGTGCATAGCCCTCGCCTCGCGCGTAGCCGAACCCTGTCGTCGCGCGGGGGCCGGTGCCCAGGTTCCAGGTGGCGAACAGGGCGAAGGCCGCGTCGAAGCTGGAGGCGAAGTCGCGGCGCAGGCAGGTGTCCAGCAACACCGGCCAGCGGGCCTCCGGCTGCCGCACGGACTCCTCCAGCAGCGCGAGGAGCACGCCGTCGCCGTAGCGCTCGCCGAGGAACTGGAAGAAGAGCCCCGCGCCGTAGCTGAAGGCCACGCCCGGCCCCGCCGGGTCCAGCGCCAGCGTGCTGTCCGGGGTGAGCATGTAGCCGCGAGTGAAGCCCTCCAGGTCGTCGAGCGCGGGCTCGAAGCGCTCGGTGGCCCAGACGGCGGTGCCCTCGGAGGCGATGCTGCCCAGGCCGGGCCGGTAGGCGGCCTGCACCGCGTGGAAGAACTCGTGGCTGGCCAGGGTGTCCACGGCCTCGGCGTCGGACGGGTAACCGTAGCCCGCGAAGTCGTTCTCCTGGAGCATGAAGCCCGTGCAGCGCGTGACGCCGTCCAGACAGGTCTCCTGCCGGAAGGCGCCGTCGCCAATCCTCGCGAAGTCCACCAGGTACACGTCGAAGCGGCCGTCGCCGCCGTCGTCCCCGGTTGGGTTCGTGTCGTCAGGTGGCAGGCGGAAGCCCAGGCCCGCGTAGAACGTCGCCACGCGTTCGTAGGTGCTGGCGACGCGCTCCACGAAGTCGGGCACGCCGCTGCCATCCGCGTCCGCCGCGGGCACGGCGTGGGGACCCTGGCGGGTGAAGTGGATGCGGAAGCGCTCGCCCGGCGACACGACGGACTCCACCGTGTCCTCGGGCTGGTAGCGCGGCGCGGGCGCGGCGGGCGAGGTGGGCCGCCCGGACCCGGCGGCCAGCCCCACCACGGCCTCTCGCTCGTGCGGCAGGCCTCGCGGGGTTCCCGCGCCGGCCAGCAGCAGGAGCAGCGTGGGAACCCCGGCGGTCATCACGGCAGCCAGGCCCACCGCAGGCGGATCGACCCCGCGCTGGCCGTCGAGCTCACCATGCCCGTCGTGTTGCACTCCTCCTGCACCGCGGGCTCGTAGAAGTCCCTGACCTGCAGCTTCACGTGACGGCCGTCCGCCAGTTGGACGAGGTAGACCTTGTTCGTCATCTGCAAGCAGCTGGCGTAGTCCCAATACGAGAGGGTCTGGGTCGCCGGGCTCTGGAGGCCAAACGAGTCCCCGGTGAACGTGCAGGTGTCGGGGGTGTAGTAGTTCTCCGCCTGGAACTGCGCCTCCGAGGGCACGGCCGTCACCGCTTCGAACGTCGTGCCGTCAGGCGTCTGCGACACCGTCACGCACGACGGCCCGGACACGCCGCTGTTGAAGCGAACGACGTACCGGCGCACCGCGACATCCCACGCCGTCGAATCCAGCGAAGCCTGGTCATCGATGTAGACCTTCTCGAGCCCCGTCGCAGTGAAGCGCGCGTAGGTATACGAATCCGGCACGCTGGTGCCACCTCCGCGGCCGTCCAGGAACGTGAGGTACTCGCCCTGCGTCGTGCCTTCCTCCACCACGCCACCGTCGGAGACGGCCGAGCGGAGCCGGAGCTTGTCGATGCTCTGCTCCGTGCAGGCCACGGCGTTACGGCACAGCTGCGCGCCAGCGTCCGCGGTCGTGCCCGCGTCGGTGGGCGTGCCCGCATCGGTCTCCGTGCCCGCGTCCGTCTCGGGCTCGTCCGGCGTCAGGGTGTGCAGCTCGCACTTGTTGTCCGCGTTGCAGGCCCAGGCCTGGCCCGCCGGGGCCACGCCATTTTCGCGGCAGTCGAATGCGTCCACGCACTCGTCGCTGCTGCACCCCGACACCACCGCGGCCAGCGCGAGGGCCGCCAGGGCCCCCATGCCGAACCACCGCGCGCCGCTCTTCCGGACCACCCCTCCAGGGTTGCTCATTCGCCGTCACCTTTCGCCGCGGAGCCCCGCGTTCATCGAACGGTGACGATCTCTAATCGATAACGATTATCATTTTCAATATCGCCCACCCAATTTTCAGGCGGAGGTGTCGCCGGGCGGCTTCGGTGCGTTGTGGGCGGACAGGCGGGGCTGGACTCCGGGGCCCAGCAGGCCCTGCATGGCGTCGAAGAGGTTCAGGTTGGCGCCGCTGGGGAGGAAGACGACCTTGTCCAGGCCACCCACGACGGCGGCCTGGGCCTGCGCTGCCACGGCCTTCACGAAGTTCTCCCCGCCTCCCAGGGACTCCACGCGCTGGCGGAACTGGGTGGCCTCCACTTCCGCCAGCCGCGACTGACGCTCCGCCTCCAGGTCGTTGAGGCGCTGCTGGCGCTCCAGGGTCACCTGGGTGGTGAGCCGTTCACGCTCGGCCTCCGCTTCGGAGCGGATGCGGGAGGCGCGGGCATCGGACTCGGCGCGGGCCAGGGCCTCCTCACTCTCCACGCGGGCGCGCTCCAGCTGGGCCTCCGCCTCCACCTTGGCGCGGCTGAGCGTCTCCAGCTGGTGGTTGCGGTTCTGGAGTTCAATCAGGGACTGGCGCTCGGCCTCCGACTTGCGGTGGCTGGCGATGTCCGCGAGCTGCCTCTCCTCCTCGCTGCGGATGCGCTTGAGCTCCGCGGCGGCCTGGGCCTCCTGGCGCGAGGCGTCCAGCTGGATCTGGATGTTGGTGTCGATGGCCTCGCGTAGCTTCAGGGCCGTCTTCTCATCGACGGGGGCGATGTCCTTGATGTCGATGTCGATGATGCGCAGCTGGTTCTCGGAGAAGAGGCGGTCCTTGCGAGCGCGGCCCGCGTCGTCCATGCCGAAGATGGCGCGGCGGATGAGCACGCTGGCGTTCTTGTGGAAGGTCTCGAACTCGTTCTCCGCGGCGACCTGGCGGATGCGCGACGCGAGGTTCTCACACACGTACCCGATGAAGTCGTTCACCCGGAAGATGGCCTTGTCCTTCTCCGGGTCGCCCTGCACGTCGAACTGCCATTTGTACGAAAGCTTGATGCGCAGCCGCGCGTGGTCGCGAGTGGCCACTTCGAAGAGGTCCGTGGCGAAGTCCGGCCCCAGCCGCAGCATCAGCACCTTGAGCTGGCGCGGACGCTTGGGCGTGCTGCCGGACAAATCCAGGACCGTCACGTCCTCGTACGGGCGCAGCATCACCTTCGCGGGCCCGAACTCCACGCGCGCATGATTGGTTTCGAAGTCGTTGATGAGGACCGCGGTGTTGTCCTCGATGCGCAGCACGATGGCGCGCGTGCGGTCCCCCTTCTCCGTCGCAATCATGAGACGCGGCGCGCGGACCTCCTTCGCGTCGGCGGGCGGAGGCAGCGGCGGAGTGAGGCCCAGCAGGGCCTCCGCGTCCGGAGACAGGCGCTTCTCATGCAGCTCCTGGTGCGCCTCCGGCATGAACTGGCACGGCCCCTGGATGAGCGACACCTTGCCCGAGCGCAGGTCGCGCACGTACAGGCCTTCCCCCTGCCCCAATGACAGCGCGGAGATCTCGCGGTGGATGAGGACCTTCTCGCTGGGCACGTAGGTGCGCGGACCCCGGACGATCCACGTGTCACCGGCCTTGCGAGCGCGCGGCTCGCCGCCCTCGTTCTCGGAGAGGTCGTCCAGCGCCTGGAGCTTCAGCCCCTGCAGCTCCGACAGGACGTGCTTGCGGCGCACGTCCCCTTCCAGCGCTTCGCCGGGCTCCAGGAAGAAGACATCCGGGCCGGAGACGACCTTGCGGCGGCCCTCCTGGACGCGGCCGGTGGCGCGGTCCACGGGATTGAGGATGACGCAGTACTCGGTCTCCTTGAGGACGCGGGCCTTCTCCAGCGACACGACGGTGACGGACTCGCCCGGCACGTAGCGGCCGGGGCCGCGCACCAGCCACTCGTCACCGGCCTCACGGCGGCGAGGGGCATCGGGAACACTGGTGTCCATGAAGGCGGTGAGCGCGCGCAGCCGCAGCGCCTCCGACACGCCCAGGACGTATTCCGGGACGATGTCGCCCTCCAGCTCCTCGCCGGGGTACAGCGGAAACACTTTCGGCCCCACGCGGACCTCGCGGTCGCCCACCGCGACGCGGGCCTGACCGAAGTCGTCCAGCGCCACCTGGCCATCCACGCGCACCACGGGGTTGCGCACCACGCACCAGCTGCCTGCGCCCACCTCCACCATCCGCTCCTTCGCGACGAGCGTGAGGTGCGCCTCCAGCGTCAGCACGCGCGGGCCCACCTCCATCAGCACGACGCCGCGGTTGGCGTCCTCGATGTATGCGTACTCGCGGTTCTTCAGGGAGATGCGCTGGATGGCTTCGGTGCTGGGGGCGGACGGCACGGGACACCTGCTCGGGCGGGAGGGTTTGGCCGTGAGTCATTGCCAGCCCCATGCCGTGACCGTTCCGCCCCGGAACAGTCAGGCGCTGCGCCGGACTGGCGCGGACGCTCGCTCCATTCCGGTGCGTGCGCCGTTCCAGATTGGAACGACCAGAGCGCCGGGGTTTCTCCGTATTTGCTCCAGACAGGCACGCGGGGCGCCATGACGGCGCCCGCCCTGCCCCACCCGGAGACATCCCCATGCATCACCCCTCGCGGCTTGCGTCGTCATTCCTCGTGCTTGGACTCATGGGAGGCGTGGGCTGCGGCCCTGCCCTGGAGGAGACGCCCGTTCCCGAAGCCGCTCCCCAGGAGCAGGCGCCCGTCGCTCCGTCGGAGGACGAAGACCGCGCCGTCACCGCCATGTCCACGACGGCCATCGCCTGGAACGACTTCGGGAAGACGACGGTGCAGTACGTGGCCGAGTGCGTGACCGGGGCCTACTACCACTCGTGCTTCTTCTGCGGGACCAACTCGCTCTACTCCGCGGAGTACAGCCTGAGCGACTGCACTTCGATTGGCGACATCCAGAACTCCTGCCTCACGTGTGACCGAGAGGTCCACGCCAAGACGGTCTACGCCGAGCTGCCCGACGGCGACGTCATCCTCGCGGAGATCGACCACAACATCGTGGCGTCGGACGTCATCGAGTTCCGGCTTCAGTCCGGTTCCGACGTCACGTGGTGGAAGGAAGTGAACCTCGTGGGCGGCGGGGACAACTGGCGCGTGTGGAACCAGGACGGCAGCTCCTGGTGCAACTGGCCCAATCCCTCCACGAACAACTGCGACACCAACTCGCAGTGGACGCACATCGTGCAGGACCCGAGCTCGCGCTTCATCTTCAGCAAGGCCAAGTGGTTCGGAATCCACACGGAGATGTATTCGCTGGGCGGCCTGGGCGACCACCTCACCGGCGGCGACCGCGTGACGTTCCGCTGGATCCGCGACTGATGAGCAGGTAGCGATCACGATGAGCCTCCGAGTCCAATGACTCGGAGGCTCTTTCATGGCTGCTACCGCGCGTCAGCGCTCAGTCCTGCGCTGAAGCCGTACGCGGCGGAGACCAGGTCGTAGCCGTAGTCCGCGAAGATGCTGTGGGCATAGCTGGTCGGGTGAAGCTGATCCCAGAACAGGTAATCATCCGGGTCCACGTTCTTGCCCTTGCACGTGCCGGTGACGTTCGTCAGGCCATACGAGGACGGCGCCGCGATGATGGCGTTGAACTTGGTGTTGGCGTTCATGCCAATGAACTTCACGGCCGGGAAGTCCGTGCGCAGCTTCGTCAGCGCAGCCGTCCAGCGCGAGTTGAACTCGGTGGTGGGCGGAGAGAGCACGGTGGCCCCCAGGCCGAAGGGAATGGACAGGGCCACGGGTGTCTTGTGCAGCGGCGGCATGTTCACCCACAGGACGTACTTCGCGCCCGCGGCCACCAGCTTGCGGATCTGCCCGTCGATGTTGGCCGCGGCCTTGGTGGCGGACGCCTTGATGGCCGCGGAGTCGAACGGGTTGTCCTGCGCCTTGTGGTTGATGTCGTTGCCGCCGCCCCACAGGACATAGAGCGCCGTGGGAGACGCCACCGGGTGTGCCTTCAGGTAGGCGTTCACCTGGTTCGTCATGTCAGCCGTCACGGAACCGCCCTGGGCGTAGTTCGTCCCGCCCTCGTCGGAGGCCACCAGCGTCAGGCCCAACTGCTCCGCGAGTTGCTCCACCCACGGTCCGGAGATCTGGCTGGAGGGATTCGTGTTCGGACCGCTGGTGGCGGTGCTGTACTTGCCGTTGTCACTCAGGCTGTCGCCAAAGGCGATGACGCTGCTCTGCGCGTTCGCGTGCAGAGGAAGAAGCACGGCCACGAGGGCCGCGAACAACAGGGACACTGACTTCATGTGGGGAGGCTCCGAGGGGGTTGGAGACACACGTCACCACGCAGTGTGTCACCAGCCTCGGAGCTTTCCCACGTTTTTCTGCTCTTGCTTGTTTTAATCCGGATGTTTCAGCCGCGGGCGGCGCGGGCGTCGCGGCCCTTCGCGCGGGCGGCCTTGGAGAGCAGGTCGCTGCCCTTCTCCTCGCCCTTCATCCACGCCTTCATCGCGGGCACCACCTGCTTGCTCCAGGCGCGGCTGGCGCGCACGTTGAGGAACTCCTGCACCAGCGCGTCTACCAGGGCGGAGAGCTGTTCGGTCAGCTCCAGCCGCTCCGTGAGCTGATCATCCTCTTCCTCTGTCATGAGCGCGGGCAGCTTGGCGGCGCGGATGTCCAGGAACTCGGCATCCAGGGTGACTTCGTATTCGCGCTCGCTGTGTGACACGCGCAGCCGCGCCTGGGACACCAGCAGGCCTCGGTCCAGCGAGTGGCGCACGTTCTCCGAATAGGGCGCCAGCGTGCCCTTGGCGCTCATCTCCGTGACGTCACCGGCCACGCCGCGCAGCACCACCTTGCCCAGGTAGAGGACGACGACGCCCGCGCCGTCATGCTCCACCAGGGGGTCGCCCGACTCCGAGCGCCACAACAGCCACGTCAGGAACTCGCGCCCCAGGTAGGCCCGGCCGCGCAGCAGCTGTTCGCGCGCCTTGCCCTTTTCGACTTCGGCTTCGTCCTTCTCCTCCTCCGTGGCGACGCCGTCGATGCCCACGTCGCCCCGGGCGAACGCCGCCTCTTCCCTCGCCTGCTCACGCTTCGCCATGGGTGCCCTCCACCGAAGCCGTCGCCGGCAGGTCCAGACCAATGAGCTCCGCCGTGGGGCCCAGGGCCTTCTCGTCGATGCCCGCGCGCTGCGCCATGGACGCGGGCGTGATGCCAATCATCTTCACCGCCAGGGCGCCTTCCAGCGCCACGGCGATCTCATCCACCGTCTTGCGGGACGCGGCCCAGATCTGCACCTGCTGCGTCTTCAGGTTCCACGTCACGTCCAGCGTGCTGGTGCGCGGCACCGCGCGCTGACGCAACAGCTGCTTGAGCTCCGCGCGCTGCTTGTTCTTCTCCGCGCGGGCAGGCGGGCGGCCGTTCTCGTTGGCGAAGGCGGCGGACCACTTGTCCAGCTCCGACTTCATCATCGACGCGGGGACTTTGAGCGTGTCGATGCGGAAGGCGAACAGGGCGTACTCGCCATAGAAGAGGTTTCCGGTGGCGAACTCGGAGGCCTCCGGGTTCTCCAGCTCCACGAAACCGGCGGCGCGCTCCTCCTCGGAGCGGCGGTCGATGGGCTCGAACGCATGGGACTTGAGTCCCTTGGTCAGCCAGCGCTTGACGTCGGACGGCGCATCCTTGGCCGGCTCGGTCCGGAAGCGCGAAAAGGTCACTGCACCACGTAGGACAGGCATGGGGCGCGGCAGGATGGGGGGCATGTGACGCCGCGTCAAGGCACTCGGTGTGGCTGGACGTGAAGCTCCGGGAATAGCCCCCGTGCAAAATCGTTTGCCCGTGCTCCGTCCAACCGTGCACGCCTCCGCCCCACCCCGCTGGCGGGAAACCATGACACTCCCAGGCACGCGACATACGGTGGCCGCCGCCATGCGCCGCGCCCTCCTGCCCGCCAGCGTCGTTGCCCTTTTCCTGTCCGCCTGCACCCACACGGCCGCCACGCCAGGGGGCGCCCCGCGCGACACCCTGCCCGGGGTGACGAAGGCCCTGCTGGAGACCCTGGAGGCGGACGGCGCACTCACAGGCGCGTACGTGGTGGACGCGCGCACCGGCGAGCCCCTCTTCACCCACCGCGAGAACGTGCGGCTGCTGCCCGCGTCCACGATGAAGGTGGTGTCCACCTCCGCCGTGCTGTCCGCGCTGGGGGCGGACTTCCGCTTCGTGACGCCGGTGTTCCTGGAGGGCTCGCAGACGGGGGGCCTGTTCCTGGGCGACGTGGTGGCGCAGGCGTCCGGGGACCCGTCGCTGGGCTCGTGGCGCTTCCCGGAGACGGCGCTCGCGTGCGACCGCATCGCGGAGGCCTTCCAGGCGCACGGCATCCACCAGTGGCGTGGCAGCGTGCGCATCTCCGGCACGGACGGCGTGGACGGTGGCATGGGCCCCGGCTGGGCCTGGGACGACGCGGCGTATGCCTACAGCGCGGCGCCCACCCCCTTCGTCTTCCGCGAGAACGTGGTGGACCTGGCGCTCACCCGCGCCCCGGGCGCCACCTGCGCGGACGCCCCTTCCGTCCAGTGGACGCCCACCTTCGCCACGCTGTCCGCGGTGGTGAACGTGGACGTCAACGCCGAGCGCTCGAACCTGGCCTGCGTGCGTGGAGGCGGCGGCGTGCGCTGTACGTGGCGCTCGCCCACCGGCGGGCCGTGTCCCCAGTCCGCCGCGGTGAAGCTGTCCGTGGACGCGCCGGAGGCCCTCTTCGCCGCGTGCGTGGACGACGCGCTGGCGCGGCACGGGGTGACGCGGCTGCCGCTGTCGCTGGAGGCCCCCACCCCGCCCATGCCGCCCATGCCGGTGCCGCTGGTGGAGCTGACCAGCCCGCCCCTGTCGGAGCTGGTGCGCGCGACGAACAAGGAGAGCCTCAACCTCTACGCGGAGCGGCTGGGCATGCGCTTCGCGCGCGAGCGCACCGGCCAGGAGGGCTACGCCGCGCTGCGCACCGCGCTGGTCGCGGAGCTGACGCGCCGGGGCGTGCCCACCAAGGACCTGCGTCCCGTGGATGGCAGCGGCCTGTCCCGCTACAACCTGGCGTCCCCCCGGGGCATGGCGCGCGTGCTGCTCACCAGCCTCCAGGAGCCCTACGGCGCCGCGCTGGTGGACAGCCTGCCGGTGCTGGGCGTGGACGGGACGCTGGCGGGCCGCAAGACGACGCAGTCCACCGCGGGCCGCATCCGCGCCAAGACGGGAACGCTCACGGGCCAGAAGTGCTTCGTGGGCGTGGCGGAACGGCCCCACGACACGGAGCACCCGCGCGTCGTCTTCGCGCTGATGCTCGGCAACATGGACGAGGGCACGAAGCCCAACGCCAACGAAACCTTCGACACCTTCTCCACCGCCCTGGTGGAGCTGCCCCTGCGATGAGCGTCCCGCAGGGGTCCACCCGCATGCGAGGTGAACCATGAAGTCCAGAATCGCAGTGACGACCGCCGCGCTGCTCCTGCCGCTCGTGGCCGGAGCGGCGGGCAAGGCGCCCGCGAAGCCCGCCGCCGCGGAGAAGCAGCCCGTGGAGACGGCCTACCACGGCACCACCGTGGCGGACCCGTACCAGTGGATGGAGTCCGCGACGGAGCCGAAGGTGCAGCAGTGGACCGACGCGCAGAATGCCTTCACGCGCGCGTACCTGGACAAGCTCCCAGGCCGCGAGCCGCTGCGCCAGCGCATCACGGAGCTGCTGTCCTGGAAGTCGCCCGCCTACGGCGGCCTGGATGAACGGGGCGGCACGCTCCTGGGGCTGAAGTTCCAGCCGCCCAAGCAGCAGCCCACGCTCATCGTGGTGGGCTCGCTGGACGACACGTCGAAGGAGCGCGTGCTGGTGGACCCCACGCAGGTGGACACCTCCGGCAAGACGACCATCGACTGGTTCCAGCTGTCGCACGACGGCAAGAAGGTCGCCGTCTCCATGTCCAAGGGCGGCACGGAGAGCGGTGACGTGTCGGTGTGGGACGTGGCCACGGCGAAGGCGATGCCCAACGAGCTGGTGCCCCGCGTCAACGGCGGCACGGCGGGCGGCAGCCTCGCGTGGAACGCGAAGGGCACGGGCTTCTTCTACACGCGCTACCCGCGCGGCGAGGAGCGCCCGCCCGTGGACCGCGAGGTCTACCAGCAGGTGTACTTCCACACGCTGGGCACGCCCACGGAGAAGGACACGTACGCGCTGGGCAAGGACTTCCCGCGCATCGCGATGACGGACCTGGAGTCCAGCGACGACGGCCAGTACACCTTCGCGCGCGTGGCCAACGGGGACGGCGGCGAGTTCGACCTGTACCTGCACGGCCCCAAGGGCACGTGGACGCAGGTGGCGAAGTACGCGGACAAGGTGGTGTCCGCGCGCTTCGGCAGCGACGGCGCGGCGTACCTGCTCAGCCGTAAGGACGCCCCGAAGGGCAAGGTGCTGCGCCTGCCGCTGGCCACGCCCACGCTGGACAAGGCGACCGTGGTCGTCCCGGAGGGCGAGGCGACGGTGCAGGCCGTGGTGGCGACGAAGAGCCGCCTGTACCTGGTGGAGCAGCTGGGTGGCCCGTCGCAGCTGCGCATGGTGGACCTGACGGGGAAGGCGCTGGGGCTGGTGCCCACGCTGCCGGTGTCGGCGGTAGGCGGCGCGGTGCGCCAGGGCGCGGATGACGTGCTCTTCGTCAACGGCAGCTTCACCCAGCCGGGCGCGTGGTTCCGCTACACGGCGGCGGACAACAAGGTGACGAAGACGGCGCTGGCGCGCACGGCGCCCATCGACATGAGCGACGTGGAGGTGGTGCGCACGGAGGCCACGTCCAAGGACGGCACCAAGGTGCCGCTCACCATCCTGAAGAAGAAGGGCACGAAGCTGAACGGGAACAACCCCGCGTGGCTGACGGGCTACGGCGGCTTCAACGTCTCCATCAACCCGGGCTACAGCGCGCTGGCGGGCATGTGGCTGGAGCAGGGCGGCGTGTTCGCAGTGGCCAACCTGCGCGGCGGTTCGGAGTTCGGCGAGGAGTGGCACAAGGCCGGGTCGCTCACGAACAAGCAGAACGTGTTCGACGACTTCTACGCGTGCGCGAAGCTGCTGGTGGACCAGAAGTACACGCAGCCGAAGAAGCTGGCCATCCAGGGCGGCAGCAACGGCGGCCTCTTGATGGGCGCGGCCGTGACGCAGCACCCGGAGCAGTACGGCGCGGTGGTGGCGCGCGTGGGCATCTACGACATGCTGCGCACGGAGCTGACGCCCAACGGCCAGTTCAACGTGACGGAGTACGGCTCCGTGAAGGACCCGGAGCAGTTCAAGGCGCTGCTTGGCTATTCCCCGGTGCACCGGGTGAAGGACGGGACGAAGTACCCGTCGGTGCTCTTCACGTCCGGGGCCAATGACCCGCGCGTGGATCCGTTCCACTCGCGCAAGATGGTGGCCCGGATGCAGGCGGCGACGGCGTCCCCCAAGCCCATCCTGCTGCGCGCCAACGCGGAGACGGGCCACGGCATGGGCACGCCGCTGTCCGCGCGCATCGAGGAGGAGGTGGACGTCTACTCCTTCGTCTTCAACGAGCTGGGCATGACGTACAAGCCCAACGCGACGAAGAAGGTCGCCGCGCCCGCGCCGCAGTAGCCGGGCTTCTCCCCACGCCCGTCTTCCGAGCCCAGGCGAGCCCTGGCGCTTGGGAGACGGGCGTTTCTTCTTCCGGATTTCGTGGCAGCCTGCCGTCCCATGAGCCCGCTCATCCCCTACTTCATCCTTTCGCCCGTGATCGCGGGCGGCCTGGCCTGGTGGACGCTCACCCGTCTTGGCAAGAAGCGGAACGCACGCGCCAAGGGTTCGCTGGACGCGGTGGTGGAGAAGCTGCGCGGGCAGAAGGTGCTGGGCGCGGTGGACCTGTTCGTCCAGGACGTGTCCTGGTCCGGGGACACAGAGCTGTCCCCGCAGAACTGCCGCGTGCGCGTGGTGATGGGCGGCCAGGATGCCAGCACCATTCCGACGCGCTTCGAGGTGGAGAGCGCGCCAGGAGCCCCCCGCCCGCCCGCGGACGTGCTCGCGGCGCTGCGCGCGCTGGATGCGCAGGCGACGGAGGCCCTGAAGTCCGGCGGCTGGAGCTGGCAGCGGCCCACCGTGGCCTTCGAGCCGGCGACGGCCCGGTAGCGCGGCGTTGCCTGCCGCACGCCCGGCGGGATTCAGGTGACGGGTCGAGAGACGCGGTGCCAGCATGCGCCGCATGTCCTCGACCTTCCTCGACACGCTCGACACGCCCGCCGCCATCGTGGACCTGGACCGCGTGGAGCGGAACCTCCAGCGCGTCGCGGCCTACGCCCGCGAGCATGGGCTGCGCTGGCGCCCCCATACGAAGACCCACAAGACCGCGGAGCTGACCGCGATGCAGGTCGCGGCGGGGGCTACTGGCGTCACGGTGGCGACGGTGTTGGAGGCCGAAGTCATGGCGTCCGTGTCCGACGACGTGCTGCTCGCGTATCCGCCCGTGGGCTCGCACAAGCTGGCGCGGCTGATGGCTCTGCCCTCGCGCGTGCGGCTCAGCGTGGCGCTCGACTCGCATGAGGTGCTGGAGGGTCTGGCGCGTGCGGCCCGGGACGCGGGGCGCACCGTGGGCGTGCTCGTGGAGGTGGACCTGGGCATGCGCCGTGTGGGGCTGCGCACGACGGAGGAGGCCGTGGCGCTGGCGCGCGCGGCGGCGTCCACACCCGGCGTGGCGTTTCGCGGGCTGACGTTCTACGCAGGCCACATCCGCGTTCCCCAGGCGGAGCTGCCCTCGGCGATGAATGCCCAGTCCGAAGCGCTGGCGACGTTCGTGGACGCCCTGAGCCGCGCGGGCTTGGCGCCGGAAGTGGTCAGCGGCGGCTCCACCCCGACGCTCTGGCAATCCCATACCGTGACGGGCCTCACGGAGATCCGCCCCGGACTCAACGTACTGAACGACCGGAACGCGGCGGTCATCGGTGCGTGTGATTGGACGGAGTGCGCTTATTCGGTCCTGGCCACGGTGGTGAGCACCGCCGTGCCGGGACAGGTGGTCATCGATGCGGGGGCCAAGGCGCTGGTGAAGGAGGAGGGGCTGGCGCCGGGGTATGGCGTCCTGCTGGACCGCCCGGAGGTCGTGGTGAAGAACCTGTCGGAGGAGCACGGCCTGCTGGACGTGTCCGGCACGTCATGGCGCCCGCGCATCGGCGAGCGCGTGCGGGTGGTGCCCAACCATGTCTGTGTTTCCGTCCCCCAGCATTCCCGGCTGCACGTCGTGCGGGGTGACTCGAGCGTGGCCACGTGGGAGGTCGCGGCGCGCGGCTGGTGACAGCCCTTGCATGTCTCCAGGCCGTCAGCTTCTGGTCGGCGCACTGCCACTGGCAGGGGGGATGCCGCTCACGGTTGCGTGTCTAGCCTTTCGCCGGTCGCCGGAAGGACTTCCGGCCGGGAGGCGGCATGCACAAAGCAAAGGGTTTCTTCGCCACAATGGCCATCGCGGGACTGGCCCTGGGATCGCCGGATGCGCTCGCGGCGGACAGGGAATCGCTCGACGCCCGGCTCCAGCAGGCGAAGACCGTTGAATGCGACGTCCAGTGTGGCGACGTCATCACCCAGCACACGAAGCTCACGCATGATCTCTCATGCCCTGGCACGGACGAGCCCGCGCTCCGCGTTGAAGGTGACGGCATCGTCCTCGACCTGGGCGGTCACACCGTGAGCCGCTCGGGTCCGGTGCAGCGGGATACCCTGGGCATCGTGGTCGCCAGCGACAGCATGGTGCGCAACGGCACGATTCGCGGCTTTCAGCGAGGTGTCCAGACCCAAGGCGCGGCCTATCTGCGGCTGCACGCACTCACGTTCGCGGACAACGGCGCCGCAGTCTACAACTTCGCTGGGAACTACTTCCTCGTCACGAACTCGCGCTTCATCGGCAATGGCGCCGGGTTCTCCAGTGAGATTGACGCGTCCGCGGGGACGTTCGACGTGAGGTCGAGCCACTTCGAGAACAACCGCCTCGCCATCTACCTGGACAGCCACACGGCCGACGTCCTCAATTCGACCTTCACGTCGAACGAGGTCGTCGTCTACTGCTTCGCTGGCAGTGCCCGCATCCGGTCGAGCACCCTCTCCAGGAACCAGGCCGTGGTCAACGCGGCCTACCAGTTCCAGAGCCGTGACATCTGCGATGAGATCCGTTTCGAGGGCTCAATCATCTCGAGCAACACCGCGCTCGGCCCCACGGAGGCGCCGGCCTGGAAACTGGCCCGCTTCGCGATGCTCGACACCCTGGTCGTGGGCAATGGCAGTGGGCTCACGGCCGAAACGTGGCGGGTCTATGCCCATGGCAACACCTTCTGGAACAACGCGGGAGGGCTGACCCTGGCCGACTCTCCCATCGTGAGCGGTCCGCAGACCGGCATCGTTCGCGCCAACCGGTTCCTGAACAACGCCGGTGACGGCCTCCGCGTCCTGCCGCCCAGCAAACCCACGGTGATTGGCAACCTGGCCGTGGGCAACACGGGCTGGGGCATCCATGCGCCCACCGCCTACGACGGCGGCGGCAACGTCGCGAGGAACAACGGCGCGGGCCAGTGCGAGGGCGTCACCTGCACGCCCTTCTGACCCCGCTGCGTGTTCAGACGATGCGCTGCAACTCCTGCGTCAGCATCTCCTCCAGGTGCCGGATGTTCCGGTAGACGAGGCACCGGTAGCTGGACACGTCGAAGCGCAATTCCTTCACGTCGCGCACCAGCATCAGGGTGGGCTTGCCGCGTCCCCAGGCATAGCCCACCTCCAGATAGACATTGGGGTTCGCCAGGGACAGGTCCGCGATGACGACCTTCGCGGTGTCGATGCGGTCCCGGATGCGCTGGATGATGGGACCGTCGAAGACGGCCTGGTCCACGCGCTCGCACAGCAAACCGGACGCCTTCACGGGGTTCAGGATGCCGTAGTGGTAGGTGTCCTCCAGCTCCGGCGCGAAGGGCATCGCCACGAAGGCATGGGGCTTCTCGTTGGAGTTCGCGCCCGCGGAGGCCATGGGCAGCGCCTGGACGAAGCGGGACGTCCGCAGGACGCGGAAGCCCGTGGCCCCCATCAGCGGCTCCACCCCCGGCGTGAGCCCCAACCCCAGCGCCATGGCCTTGCGCAGCCGCTCCACGCGCTTGGGGTTCAGCTCCACCACCGTGATGCGCTCCAGGCCACGCGGCCCGCTGCCGCGCTGGAACGCGTCCACGAAGCCGCCCACCAGGGCCAGCACGGCCTCGTCCTCGTCCAGGCCGTAGTTGGGGCCGTGCACGGTGCACGCGAGGTGGCGCACCTCGTTCCGGGGCTCCAGGAGCTGGAGCGCGCGCACGGAGAACTGGCGGATCTCGTGGTAGCCGAACTGCCGCAGCCGCACCGTGCCCAGGAAGAGCACCAGGGGCGCGCTCAGGCTCTTGCGCGTGTCGATGAAGCGATGGTCCCCGGGGAGCAGGTCGAAGGCGTCCATGGCGACGCCCGCCGCCTCCAGCCGGCGTGACACCGCGCCGTCCGCCCCGTGGAAGCCCTGCGCGTACTTCAGCAGCACGGCATCCGCGGCCGTCTCTCCCACGTCCCCCAGGTCCACCACGACGTCCAGCGTGTCTCCCATGGGCCCGGGACTGTAGGGCGTCCCGGTCCGCCCACGCCATCCCCAGGGACTCGCCCCCCCTCGGAAGGAGGCCGAAACACAGACGGGACCGGCGCCGTCAATCCCTGCTCAAGGACGCCTCCCGCCTGCCCGGTTGTCTTTCGCCCCACCTCGGCGCTGGCTGTGAAGCGCTTCACAGTCCGCCGTCCGGACTCCCCGGTAGCATTTGGGCACCATGTCCCTGTTCGCGCGCCTGCAGGCCCTGCTGTCCGCCCACCCGTCCGCCCCGGCGCCGTCCGCCGGACAGGCGTCCGCGACCTCCACCGTGTCCACGGCGGCGACCGGTGCCCCGGCGGACGGGGAAGGCGCTCCCGCTCCGCCTCCTGTCTGCACGCGCTACCTGCCCGCGGGCCAGGTGGTGGTGCGCGAGGGCGACCCGGGAAACTCCATGTTCGTCGTGCTGGAGGGCCGCGTCGCGGTGCTGCGCGGCGGCGACCCCGGCGGCAACACGGAGGTCGGCCGCCTGGGGGCCGGCGAGTTCTTCGGCGAGCTGGCGCTGCTCACCGGCACGCAGCGCACGGCCACCATCGTGACGGTGGAGGACGCCGTGCTGCTGGAGCTCACCCAGGCCGGCGTCCGGGAGCTGGGCAAGGACTACGGAGTGAAGGGCGAACAGATGCAGGTCACCGCCCGGGAGCGCCTGCTCGCGGACGCGCTGCGCAGCAACCCGCTCATCGCCGCCCTGCCCCCGGAGGTGCAGCATGAGCTGGGGGACGCCTTCGTCCCCTGCACCGTCCCCGCCGGAGAGACGCTGCTCACCCGGGGCCAGCCCGGCGACGCGCTCTACGTCCTCATCCGGGGCCAGTGCGAGGTCTTCCATACGCACGACGACGGCCGCCAGTCCCCCTACCCCACGCTGGAGGAAGGCGCCCTGTTCGGGGAGATCTCCCTCCTGCGCAGCCGCTTGGCCACCGCCACCGTGCGCACCGTGACGCCCTGCACGCTCCTCAAGCTGGAGCGCGACGTGTTCAAGAAGGCCTTCCTGGGCCAGCCCGACCTGCGCGGCGCCCTGGTGCGCCTGGGCCTGGAGCGGCTCAAGCACACGATGGAAGTCATGGGCGGGCCGAAGTAGTCCGCGGACGTGAGCGCGGGCCTCCTGCTTCAGCCGTGGAGGGTTTCTCCGGCCTCCAGCATCGCGACGAACTTCTCCAGCCGCCGCACGCGCGTCTCCGGCTTCTTCGCGTCGTGGAGCCGGAAGAGGATGGCGTAGCGGTTGGCGCTCTTGAGCGTGGCGAAGAACGCCTTCGCCTTCGGGTTCTTCTCCAGCGCGGCCGTCAGGTCCGCTGGAACCTCGATGGTCTTCGACCCGGCGTACGCGGCCTCCCAGCGGCCATCCGCGCGCGCGGCCTCCACCTCGCGCAGGCCCGCGGGCTTCATGCGCCCGGCGGCGACCAGGGCCTCCACCTTGCCGCAGTTGATCTTCGACCACTTGCTGCGCGGCTTGCGCGGCGTGAAGCGCTGGAGCCAGTACTCCGCGTCGAACGAGTC
This sequence comes from Corallococcus aberystwythensis, assembly GCF_003612165.1. GTDB lineage: Bacteria > Myxococcota > Myxococcia > Myxococcales > Myxococcaceae > Corallococcus > Corallococcus aberystwythensis. The sequence goes on from NZ_RAWK01000089.1 coordinate 30,350, forward strand.
CTTCTGCCCGTCAATCCAGCCGTAGCAGAGCGCCACCTCCAGCGCCTGGGCATACGTCACGGACGGGATGCCGGACTCCAGCTTCGCGAGCTTCACCCAGACACCGGGCGCGTCCGTGTGGTGCTTCTCCAGCCACTTCTCCCACGCCTTCTCGGACGCGAACGGCACGACGGGGAGCTCCTGCTTCGCCTTCATTCGGGGACACGCCTTTCGCGCCGGGTTCAGGACATTCGCACTCTACCGGCGGAAGGCGGCGGGCGCGGAAGGCGTTATGAAACACGCCATGGCTGATTCCACCCCTCCTCCGCCCAACGCCGTGCCGCCCTCGCTCGCCCGCGTGGCCTTCCACGCCGTGGCGGCCGGCCTCACCCCGCTCATCCCCGTGCCCTTCCTGGACGACTACGCCCTGCGCCAGGTGCGCGAGCAGGCCGTGCGCGACCAGTTCAAGGAGAAGGGCCTCAAGGCGCCGGACAAGGCCGTGGCGGTGCTCGCCGGCTCCTACGACGCGCGCAGCGTGGGCGGACGGCTGGTGTCCTATCTCAAGACCGTGGCCCTCTTCCCGGTGCGCAAGGTGTTCCGCAAGGTCTTCTTCGTCCTCTGGGTGAAGGACTGCGTGGACCTGACGAGCGTGTGCCTGCACCACGGCTACCTGCTGCGCCACGCGCTCGAGCGCGGTGACCTGGACGCGGCCTCGCTCCAGGGGGACACGCCCCGGAAGGTGCAGGCCGCCATCATCGCCGCCTGCGGGGAGATGGACGCCCGCCCCATCAACCAGGCCCTGCGCCGCATCTTCCGGAGCAGCCGCGTGCTGATGGCCGAGGCCGCCCTCGCCTTCCTGGAGCCGAAGCGCGCCAGCGCCCGGGAGCCCGACCCGAAGGGCGAGAGCGAGGAGGTGAGGTCCCTCACCGACCGGCTCCTCCAGGAGCTGTGGGAGGAGCGCGGCTACTTCACCGCGCTGGAGGCCCACTACGACAAGCACCTCAAGAGCGGCCTTGCGCCCGCGGAGCCCTGGGCCGCGACGGGCAGCTGAACGCCAGGGCTCAGGGCACCGGCGCGGCGGCGGTCTCCAGCGGCGCGCGGATGCGGGCGGAGAAGTCGTCCCGCCCCTGCGCCGCCAGGGCCCGCGCGTTGATGTGGTAGCGCTGGCGGACCTGCGCCAGCGGCACGTCCGTGTCGATGATGCCCAGCGCGTAGGCCAGCTCGTCCGCGAACGCCGGCAACAGCGTGCGGTGGTCGTACGGCACGTCCTTCGTGGCCACCTTCTCGAAGTGGCGCACCAGGTTGGTGGTGCAGTTGCTGGTGAGCGTGTCGTAGAACTCCGGCTGCGTGTGCAGCCCGTTCATCCGCTGCACCATGTCCATGAAGAACGCGGTGATGCGCTCCTTCGACGCCGTCACCGGATACACATAAACGTCGTCATGCCGGAAGTTGGACCGCAGCTGCACCAGGTCCCGCTCGTCGCCCACGACGTAGGTGATTTCGAAGCGGCGGAACAGCCCGCCCAGCGCGGAGAACGTCTCGCCCTTCTCGCGCCGCACCTCCACGGAGAACACCACGTGGCGGCCGTCCTGGAAGCCGAAGCTCACCATCGTGTGCGCGGCGCCGTAGACCCCGGAGAAGGGCTCCACGATGAACGATGCGCCCGTGAGCGCGTCCGTGTCGTAGGTGGCCGTGTACCAGGCCGGGTCCCAGTCCGTGGTGCTGCGGTAGCGGAAGTCACGCACCTCGTGCAGCGTCACCTTCGAACCGGCCACCTCCGCCCACGGCGCCCGCAGCAGGTCCGGTGCCCAGTCCCGCGTGTTGGAGGCCTGGAACGTCCGCACCCAGCCGTACACGGACACGCAGCCCAGCAGCATCACCGCCACGCTCCAGCGCCGCGAACGCCACCGCCACGCGGCCACCGCCAGGGCCGCCAGGCCCACCGCGATGAGCGCCCGGGCCCCGTGCGCCCCCTCCGGTCC
>NZ_RAWK01000008.1 GCF_003612165.1 Corallococcus aberystwythensis
GTTCGGGGGTGGGCTCCGCCGTCTTGCAGGCGGCGCCAAGGACACAGGTGGCGGCGAACAGGGCCAGTCGCTTCACAGCGTTCTCCAGCACGGACAAGGGGTGAGAATCCGGCGCGCATCAACGCCGGATGCGTGGGGGCATTCCAGCTTCAACGCATCCGCGTGTGGCAGGGGCGTCCCGCGCTGTCCACCATTGAAGCAATGGCGTTCCGCGTGAAACGACAGCGCCCCGCGAAACGCCCCTTCCGTGAAGAAGGGACGCTCCGGGGGCGCGTGAAGGATCGCCGGTGAAAGCGAGGGTCAGTCGTCCTTGCCGAGGATGCCGTCCTTGAGGCCGCCGTCCACGGGGTCCTTGCCCAGCCACACGGAGAAGAGCGCGTCCGCGAAGTCCTTGCCCTCCACGTCGATGGACTGCCCGCCCGTCACCTGCACGGTGGTGCCCTTGCCGGGGACGTAGGTGAGGTTCAGCTCCTGGCCCTCCTTCACCTCCGCGGGGATGGCGGCCTTGAACTTGTCCAGGCGCTCCTGGAGCTTGGGCATGTTCGCGCCCGCGCTCTTCTTGAAGCCGTTCTCGATGGCCTCGGTGATCTGCTCCTTCTTGAGGTCGCGCTTCATGAACATGCGCACGCGCTTGACCTCATCCGCGTTGAGCAGCGCGGTGGCGTCCTGCGTGGGGTTCTCCACGTAGAGGCCCAGGGTGTAGACCTTGAAGATGGCCTTCTTGCGCAGGCCCACCCCGTTGAGCTTCAGCTCCTTGCCGGCCACGGTGGCGGTGTCCGGGTACTTCACGCCTGCGATGTCCTTGGCCATGACGGGCGCGGCGAGGGTCAGCGACAGCAGCACGGCGGTCAGCGTCTTCTTCATGGGAAATCCTCCGGGTGGGTTTCCTGCGCGATGTTGGACGCAACCCTAGCCGCGCATCTTCACGAATGGATCCACGAAGGCCTTCCGGCGTTTGACGTCCTGCGGCGAAGCGCCTGGAAGACGACGTTCGTCACTGAACGGCGGGCAGCAGCACCAAGCCGTCGGTCGCGAAGCGCACCACCGCCGAGTGGACCTCCCCGGCGGCCATGCCGGTGGCCTGGACGACGGCCTCCTCGGACAGCCCCTCCACGGCCATCTTCAGCACCAGCAGCGCGGGCGGTGTGGCCTCCATGTAGAAGGTCATCAGCCGCTCCGGGTGACGCCAGAGCAGCGCCAGCTCCTCGCCTTCCACGGGCGCTGCTTCCGCGCCGCGGGCCCGCACGAACGCGCAGAGCCGGTAGGGCTGCTCCAGCACCGTGAGCGTGGGGTTGGGAGTCAGCCGCTCCACCGCCTCCGGAATGTCCTCCTCGGAGGAGAACACCGCGAAGTCCGTCCACTCGAAGCGCGCGAGCGCGGGCAGGAACGGCGGCAGCCCCTTCGCGGCGATGGCATCCGCGACAAAGGGCGCGAAGCCTTCGCCCAGGCGGTTGAGCTCGTAGTGCCGCGCGGGCCGCGTGCGGGTGTAGCCCTCCACCAGCGCGTCCCACGCCTCGGGCGCCAGCGCCTTGCGCGTCAGCGGGAAGAGCTTCTCCAGCGTGGAGCGCACGTGGCCGCGCACGAACTGGCCGTAGAGCGCCATGCGCTCCGGATCCACGTCCCAGCCCGGGTGCGACGCGGACAGCTTCAACAGCCCCTCCGCGCCGGGAGGCCCCGCGAGGTACGTGTCCATGCTGTCGAAGAAGTGCTTCAGCGACGACTTCATCGCGCACCCTCCACGAGCACCGCGCGCGCCTGATCCGCTTCATCCAGTACAGCGTCCAGGGACGGGATGGCTTGATCCCACTCAATCAACGTGGACACCGGGCCGGTGCGCTCCAGGGTGTAGCGGTACAGCGACCACACGTCGTCGCAGACGCGGTCGCCGTGCGTGTCGATGAGCACCGTGTCGCCCACGTCATGGCCGGCCAGGTGCACCTGCACCACGCGCTCCAGGGGCAGCGCGTCCACGAAGGCGCGCGGGTCATAGCCGTGGTTCTTCGCGTTGACCCAGACGTTGTTCACGTCCAGCAGCAGGCCGCAGTCCGCCGCCTCCACCACCTGGCGCAGGAAGTCCGCCTCCTTCAGCGTGCCGCCCGGCATGGCCGCGTAGTAGCTGGGGTTCTCCAGGAGGAAGGGGCGCTCCACGCGCGCCATCACCTCACGCACGCGCGGCACCACGTGCTCCACCGCGGCCTCCGTGAAGGGCAGCGGCAGCAGGTCGTGCAGGTGCACGCCGCCCAGGCGCGAGTAGCACAGGTGGTCGGAGAAGAACGGCGCGTCCAGCCGCTTCACCAGCGCGGCCAGGCGGGTGACGTAGTCGTCATCCAGCGCATCCGGCCCGCCGATGTTGAGGCCCACGCCGTGCGGCAACAACGTCCAGCGCTCGCGGCACGCGTCCAGGGCGCGCTGGGAACGTCCGCCCAGCGTGAGGAAGTTCTCCGGGATGATCTCCACCCAGTCCAGCGCGCGAGGCGTGCGCGGCAGCGCTTCGTAGAAGTCGCGGCGCAGCCCGATGCCCGCCCCCAGCGGCTTCAATCCATGGCGGTCTGCATAGCGGGGGGACGGCATGCGGCGCTCCTGTTGCGGATTGCGAAGGGTGGAAACAACACGGGCGGCAGGAAGGACTCTTCCCGCCGCCCGCGAGCCTGGGAGGAGACCTGTCACACAGGCCCTCCCGGGGGATGACTACTTCTTGCCGCTGCAGGAGCCGGAGCCGCAGGAGCCGGCGCCACAGCTGCCCTCGGCGCCCTTCTCCGGGGTCGCGGCGGGGGCGGCGGCGGGCGCAGCGGCGTCGGCGGGCTTGTTGCTGCAGCTGGCCTCGGCGCCTTCCGCCGCGCCCGGCGACGCGGCGTGCACCTTGCTGCCCTCGGCCGCCTTGTTGGACGCGCAGCCGGTGGCCAGCGCGCTGAGGGACAGGGTGCCGACGACCGCCGCAAGAGCCTTGACGTTCATGTGTTGCTTCCTTTCGTACCGCGTGGGGTGTGACTACGGGGGGACAGACAACGGTTACGGCTTGAACTGCGTGGAGCCCCAGGCGTCGACCGTGACCTCGGCCCGCTCGCCCACCTTCAGCAGCAGCGCTTCGGTGCGCTTGATGCCGTAGGCCTCCAGGGGAATCTGGAACTTCGCGCGCACGCGCAGCAGCTCGCCCGCGGCGCGGTTCTTCGTCTCGGCCGTCTCCTGGAGGTACGTGGCCGTCACTTCGACGGGCTCCTCGCGCGTGACGCCATGGATGGTGAACGTGCCCTTCGTCTTCAGCACCACGGGCTTCGCGTTGGCGAGCGGCGCGGGCAGGGCCACGTCCTTGAAGTCGAAGACGATGTCCGGGAACTTCGCCGCGTCCAGCCAGCGGTCGTTCTGCAGGTGGCCGTCGCGCGTCTCGTTGCCCGTCTTGATGGAGGAGACCGGCACCTGGAAGTGGCCGCTGACCTTCTGCCCCTTCACCTCCACACGGCCCGTCACCTGGTTGGACAGGCCGTTGATGACCTCCAGCGGCGCGTCCAGCACGAACATCACCGTGTCGCGGCTGTTCGGATCATGGAAGACGAAGCGCTTGTCGGAAGGCGCGGGCTCGGCGGCGGACGCGGACAGCGACAGGGTGGCGGCGAGCATCAGGACGCTGCGGAACATGGCGGACCTCATCTACGGATGCCGCGGACCTCGCGGATGCATGCGTTACGCGACACCCGAAAAGCCGGTTACAGCCCTTTCCCTCTTCCGGGTGCTCACCCCGCGTCGCCCGGAGGCGGCCCGAGGTCCAATGCCTCACGCACCACACTGCCCGGCGCAGCATGGAGCTTGACGCCACCCGGGTCAATTCGGACGCCCAGGTATTCCAGCAAGGGGTCCAGCTCCGCGAAGGCGGGCTTCGGCAGGTGGCGGGCGAGCAGCGCATCGAACAGTGGCTGGCCCGCGACCGTGTCCACGGCGGCGCCGAAGCTTTCGAGCGTCGCAGTGGGGCCGCGCGTGGCGAGCAACTCCAGCACGTCCTCCAAACGGGCGCGGCCTTCCGTCACGCGGCGCAGCTCCACGTCCAGGTGGAGCGCGAAGAGCGCACCGGACCAGTAGATGGCCTGGAAGTTCCGCTCCTCGGCGACGGCCGCTTCCATGGTGCGGGAGCCTGCGGCGGCCTGGCCTCGCGCGAAGCCGGCCGTCAGCTCCTGCCAGGCGCGCTCGGCCGTCTGGCGCCGGGAGCGGACGCGGGCGAGCTCCGTGTAGTAGGTGGCCAGGCCCTCGGTGAGCCAGGCCACCCGGGGCATCAACGTGGGGTGCGTGAGGTGCAGCATCTCGTGGATGGCGACCCAGTCACGGGAGAAGGACGCGGCGGTGGCGTCCTGCCCCACGAGGATGGAGATGCTGGGCGGGGAGCTCCACTGGACCATGCCGAAGACGCCGGGCGTGCTGTCGCCGGGCACGGGCACGACGCGCACGGTGACGCGCGGGTACGGGAAGCGCCTGCGCACCTTCGTCACTTCATGCGCGGACTGCGAGAGCCACAGGCAGAGGTCCTCGTCGGAGAGGTGCGTGAAGTGGCCCAGCAGCGCGACCTCCAGCACGGACCCACCGCTGCGCACCTTGCACCGCCTGCCGCCGAAAGCATGGAAGCCCGCGTCGATGAGGTCCGCGCCACGCAGGAGGTAGACGCCGTTGGCGTCGGGCTTCCAGGGCAGGAGCTCGTTCGTGCCGGACACGGTGAGCTCCGCGCGCATGCCGGGCGTCACGCGGGCAGGCGTCAGCAGATAGGCCTTGCCGGCCACGTGCCACGTGTCCCCTTCCCCCATGCCTCCGAACAGGTGGCGGCCGCCGCCCTTCGGGGAGGCGGTCAGCGGGTAGCGGTAGCGGATGACGCGCGTTCTGCTCGGCACGGACACCCGTCCGTCCGCCCTGGGGGTGAACTCGAACTGGGTGCCGTTGAGGTCCGTGACGACCATGGACTCCACCCGCCCCGGCTGACGGAAGAGGAAGTCCTTTGGAAACGACCGCGAGGGGAAGACCTCCACGTTCAGGCCCGGCGTGGGGTCGCGCGTGTACGTGATGCGGTAGTAGAGGGGGGCTTCGTCCTCCCAGGGAGCCACCGGCGCGGAGGCACACGCGCCCAGCATGAACGCAAGGCAGAGAAGCCCCGCGCGAGCCACCAGCGTCTGCATTGCGTCCACCCTGCTCACCCGGTCCGGCATCAGTGGGTCTTCTTCCGCGAGGTCTTCTTCACCTCTTCCTCCACGGGTGCCCCCGCGATGAGCAGCGCGCGCGCCGCATCCAATATCTCCTCCGCCAACGGCTGGGACGCGGTGGCTCGAGCGAGCGTCATCGCGCCAAAGCACAGCGCCACCGTCGCCAGCATCTGCTGCCGGGGCGTCGCGCCCTCGCGCGCGGGGAGCTGGGCCTGGGCCTCGCCCACCAGGTCCTCCAGCCCCTGTGCGAACGCGGCCTGCACCTCCGGCGTCGCGCGCGTCACGTCCGACAGGAGCGACGGCATCATGCAGGCCGTCTCGCCCGTGTCCCGGTCGTACTGGTCCAGGTAGCGGCTCGCGAAGCGCTCCAGGAACTCCGTCCCCCGCGACACCTTCAACCCCGCGAGCCAGCGCGACCTGTTCCCCGACATGAAGGCGCGCAGCGACTCCGCGAGCAGCGCCTCCTTGGAGGCGAAGTGGGCGTAGAAGCCGCCCACCGTCAGGCCCGCGGCGCGCATCACCCGCTCCACGCTCGCACCGCTGAAGCCCTCCGCGCGGAACAGCTTCTCCGCCGCCGCGAGGATGCGCGCGTGCGTGGCCTGCTTGTGTTCAGCGGTGTAGCGCATCGCCCCTACTCCTTGCCGCCCGCGCCCGGCGGCCGGAACACCATGCACGTCGTGGTGCCGTGCGCGTAGAGGGTGCCCTTCTCATCCACCAGCCGCCCCTGCGCCGTCGCCACACGGCCGCCCAGATGGATGACCTCGCCCCGGCAGAAAAGCTGGCCCGTGTCGTGCGCGATGCCCTTCACGTAGTTCACGTGCAACTCCAGCGTCGTGTAGCCCGCGCCCACCGGCAGCATCGTGTGGATGGCGCACCCCATGGCGGAGTCCATCAGCGTCGCGGCAAGTCCCCCGTGCACCATGCCAATGGGGTTGTAGTGGTGCTCGCCCGGCTTCACCGCGAACACGACCCGGCCCTCCTCCACCTCCACCGGTGAGAAGCCCATCAGCTCCGCGATGGGCGGCCCCGGCAATTCCCCGCGCTGGATGGCGCGCAGGTACTCCAGGCCGGACAGCGTCTTCGCAGCGGCGGCGCCCTCGCGGGGGTCCCTCCACGTCACCGTCCGCGTGCGCGGATTCCCGGGCTGTTCGCTCATCGAAGGCTCCTTGGGCTTGAACTCATGGAAGGATGGTCATAATACCATCCCGGTCCATGATTGGGGTCAAGGAGTACGCGATGGAACAGCGGCGCGTGGTCGTGACGGGAATGGGGCTCATCAGCCCGTGTGGCATCGGCGTGGAAGCCAGCTGGGACGCGCTGGTGAACGGCAGGAGCGGCGTGGGGCCCATCACCCTGTTCGACGCGAGCGCGCTGGACTGCCGCTTCGCCGGCGAGGTGAAGGGCTTCAACCCGGAGGCCTACATCGAACGGCGCGAGGTGCGCCGCATGGACCGCTTCGCGCAGTTCGCGGTGGCCGCGTCGGACATGGCCCTCGAGGACGCGGGGCTCGTCATCACGCCGGAGAACGCGGAGCGCGTGGCGGTCATCGTCGGCTCCGGCATCGGCGGCATCAGCAGCCTGGAGGAGACGCACCGGAAGGCGCTGGAGAAGGGGCCGGACCGCATCAGCTCCTTCTTCATCCTCCAGATGATCATCAACATGGCGCCCGGCTACATCTCCATGCGCCACGGCATCAAGGGCCCGTCCTGGTCCACCAACTCCGCGTGCTCCACCAGCGCCCACGCCATCGGCGAAGCGCTGCGCGGCATCCAGCGCGGTGAGTTCGACGTGGCGTTGGCCGGTGGCGCGGAGGCCCCCATCTCCATGCTGGGCGTGGGCGGCTTCGCCGCGATGAAGGCCCTGTCCAACCGCAACGACGCGCCCCAGGCGGCAAGCCGCCCGTTCGACAAGGACCGCGACGGCTTCGTGCTGGCGGAAGGCGCGGGCCTCCTCATCCTGGAGGAGTACGAGCACGCCCGCGCCCGGGGGGCCCGCATCCTCGCGGAGCTGACCGGCTACGGCGCCAGCTCCGACGCGTACCACGTCACCTCGCCCGCGCCCGGCCACGAGGGCGCCCAGCGCGCCATGCGGGCCGCGCTGAAGGACGCGCGCCTGTCCCCTGCGGACATCGGCTACCTCAACGCCCACGGCACCTCGACGGACATCGGCGACGTGCTGGAGATGGAGGGCATCGCCCACGTCTTCGGTGACGCGGCGAAGTCGCTCGCCATCTCCTCCACCAAGTCCATGACGGGCCACATGAATGGCGCGGCCGGCGCGGCGGAGGCCGTCATCAGCATCCTGGCCCTCACCCGCGGCGTGCTGCCCCCCACCATCAACCTGGAGAACCAGGACCCGCGTATCCCGCTCGACTGCGTGCCCAACACCGCCCGTGAGACGCGCGTGGACGCCGTCATGAGCAATTCGTTCGGCTTCGGCGGCACCAACGTCGCCCTCGTCTTCCAGCGGGCCCCGGACGCGCGTTGATTCTTTGTAAAAAATATGGCGCCCGTTTACTGACTTTTCCCCAGCGCCTGTCGCACTGCGTCAGTCAAGGGTTGACAACGGGGTGTCCGGGTGCCGCCGCCGCACAGCGGGCCCGCCTGAAAGTGCCGTGATTACATGGGATTACGTCCCACCAAGGCCAGGGTGGGGGCAGTCAACCCTTCGCGCGTCGCCTGCGGGACAGCGTTGCGGCGAACCGAAAACGTTGATTGCAAATCGGTAAATCGGTTTGCAGAGTGGATGCAGAGACCCGGTGCTGGAGCGCGCCTCCTGACGCGGCCCGCCGGGGGTTGGAGCCATGAACAACGACAACGCGCTGAACGCGAACGTGGGGCTGAAGCTTCGAGGCCTCCGCTTGCAACGCAACATCAAGCAGGCGGACGCCGCCAAGGACCTGGGCGTTTCGCCCGCGTACCTGAACCTCATCGAGAAGGGCAAGCGCGTGATGCCCTTCCCGCTGCTGTGGAAGGCGCTGCGCTACTTCGAACAGGACCCCGAGCAGTTCATGTCCACGCTGGGCGAGGGCCGCGTGGACGAGGCCCTGGCGAAGCTGCTCGACGAACCGCTGCTCAAGAGCCTGGACATCGACTCGGAGTCGCTCCAGTCGCTGTCCGCGGAGCCGAAGCTGGCCGGCACCGTGGCCGCGCTGTTCAACCTCTACAAGAACACGCGCACGCAGCTGGAGAACGTGCTCGCGCAGCTCAACGTGGAGGAGCGCACGCGCACCCAGGGCTCCCCCTCCGGCATGGGCAACACGCCGGGCGTGCGCTTTGACTACTCGCCCTTCGACGAGGTCAGCGACTTCCTGGAGAAGCACCGCAACTACTTCCCGGAGCTGGAGGAGCAGGCGGAAGGCCTGCGCCGCGACTTCCGCCTGGAGCAGCAGCTCACCAGCAGCCAGCTCATCCGCATGCTGGAGGAGCGCTTCGACTTCAAGGTGCAGATCGAGCGCGCGGCCAGCGGTTCGTCCGTGGTGCGCCGGCTGGACCTGGACACGCGCACGCTCACGCTGTCACCGGACCTCACGGAGCAGCCGCTGAAGTTCCAGGTGGCCGCGTCCATGGGCCTCATGGTGATGGACCGCGAGAAGCTGGTGGAGCGCATCCTGGGCGCCGGGCGCATGCGGCACGGGGAGACGGAGCGCCTCATCAAGGTCAACCTGGCGAACTACTTCGCCGGCGCGCTGATGCTGCCCTACGGCGAGTTCTTCAAGGAGGTGCAGCGCACGCGCTACGACGTGGAGCTGCTCTCCAACGTCTTCGGCACCACCTACGAGACGGTGGCCCACCGCATCTGCAACCTGTCCGACCCCAAGCGCCAGGGCCTGCCCTTCCACTTCCTGCGCGCGGACATCGCCGGGAACATCTCCAAGCGCTACAGCGGCACCGGCATCCGCTTCGCCTCGGGCGGCGGTTCTTGCGCGAAGTGGGCGGTGCACCTGGCGTTCCTCAACCCGTCCCAGCTCACGCGCCAGTACTCCATCATGCCGGACGGCACGACGTACTTCTGCTTCGCGAAGGTGCAGCTGCAGCCCATCGAGGGCTCCATCGTGAAGGGCACGGCGTACTCCATCGGCCTGGGCACGCACGCGGAGAACGCGAAGTACCTGGCGTACGGCCTGCCCACCAACGACCTGCGCAAGGACGCCATCCCCAGCGGCATCTCCTGCCGCTTCTGCGAGCGCACGGACTGCAACCAGCGCGCGGCGGCCAGCTACCGCTTCGCGTTCGCCTTCGACGAGTACACGAAGAAGGACTGCTTCTTCTCCCCGCTGCTCGTCCACGAGAAGGAGAAGGCCGAGCGCAACGGAAACGCCGAGCCCGATGGCAACGGCGCTGAAGGGGGCGAGAAGCACGATTCGCTGGACAGGGCCGCCCGCCGCCGCAAGGTTCACGAGAACTGACATGCACCCGTCCGACAACGAACGCGCCCACATCGCCGACGCCATCCAGAAGCAGAAGAACGCGCTTGCCCCGCTGCGCATCACCGGCTCGCCCTCGGAGGTGGGCCAGGGACTGGTGCAGCTGGCGGAGCTGTACGGGATGCTGGAGGACCACGCGCAGAGCCGCGAGCACTACGAGGAGGCCTACGGCTTCTTCAAGACCGCGGGCAACAAGCCCGGCCAGGCGCAGGCCCTCTTCGGGCTGGGCGTGGTGAAGGCCCACTTCGAGGACCACAAGGGCGCCATCGAGCACATGGCCACCGCCGCCCTCCTCTTCAACGAGGCGCGCGACCGCGAGGGCGAGGCGCTCACGCGCGCCTGCATCGGGGAGTCCCTGCGCGCCATGGGCGAGGCCGACGGCGCCGAGGAGAAGTACCAGGAGGCGCTCATCCTCTACCGCCAGACGCGCAACAACGAGCGCATCGCGCGGCTGCTCCTGGACATTGGCGACCTGCGCATGGCCAGGGGCGAGTACGAGCCCGCCCGCAAGCGCTTCCTGGAGGCCGTGCCGCTCTTGGAGCAGGGCGAGGACGCGGAGGCGCTCGCGCTGGGGCACCTGCTGCTGGGCGAGTCGGAGGGGCTGCTGGGCCACCATGACAACGCGCGGCCGCACCTGTTGCGCGCGGTGGACGTGTACGGCGGGCTGCATGACCACGTCTACGAGGCCCGCGCGCGGTGGGACCTGGGGCTGTCCTGCTACTACCTCCAGGACTACGCTGCGGCCCGCGAGCAGTTCGAGGCGGTGCTGCCCATGTACGAGGACCTGCAACAGCACGACGAGGTGGCGAAGGTGAAGAACGTCCTCGCGCACTTCGCCGCGCGCGGCGTGTAGCCCCGCGCGCGGTTCATTGCATCCGGCTTCGCGTCAGGCCTGGAAGCCCGCGCCCACCGCCAGCGCGAGCAACCCGATGACGCCCGCGGCGATGGCGGCGTAGCGCCACTCGCCGCGCAGGCCCAGCAGCGTGCCCGCCATCGCCAGCCGCGCCACCGGCGTCACCAGCAGCATGGACGCCGCACCCTTGCGCAACAGGTCGATGGCCACGTGCACGGACTCGTCGCGCGGCAGCAACTCCAGCGCGAGCGACGCGACGAACATGCACCCGCTGGTGATGGCGCCGGTGCGCAGCACGCGGGCAATCCACCGTTCCCCGGCGGCGAGCCGCCTGACGCCCCGGCGCTCGCGTGGGAGCGCCTCCGGCTGGGTGATGGGTTCCTGCGAGAGCTCCTGTGGGAACTCCGCGTCCAACGCCACCGACCTCGCCCGTACATTGCGGCGTGGCGGTCCTGCCTCCGGATACATCACCGACGGGTGGACTCCGGGTATTTCAGGCTCGGCTTCACTCATTTCCATACGCTCGGCCACAACCCCTCCCCTCCCTTCCACAACATCTGTCCGGCCACAATCAACAGGACGGCCGCGAAGAGCTTCTTGAGCACCGCGGTCGGCGTCCTCAGCATCAGCTTGCTGCCCACGGAGGCTCCGGCCAGCACCCCTACGACCAACGGCGCCACGAGCCCCAGATTCAAATTGCCGCGCCACGCGTAGGCCGCGACGCTCGCCGCGCCGGTGACGCCCACCATCAGGTTGCTGGTGGCGCTGGCGACCTTGAAGGGCACGCGCATGCCGTAGGTCATCAGCGGCACCTTCAGCGGGCCGCCGCCCACGCCCAGCAGCGCGGACAGGCCGCCCGCCACGAAGGAGCCGGAGATGCCCAGCGGGTAGTTGCCGGGGACGTAGTTGGCCGCCGTCGCGGGCTCCTGGCGGGGATTGCGCAGGAGCAGCATCTGCAGCGACACGAAGAGGGTGAAGAGGCCGAACACCACCGCCACCATCGCCTCCGCGACGAAGGCGGCGACGAGCCCGCCGACGATGGCCCCCATGACCGTGGCCAGCTCCAGCGTGAGCCCCAGCCGCAGGTCACTCAGCTTGTTCTCCACGTAGCTGGCGGCGGCGGCGCAGGAGTTGGCCACCACGCACATCAGGCTCGCGGGGACGGCCTGGTCCAGTGGGATTCCGAATCCCAACACGAGCACCGGCACCAGGACGATGCCGCCCCCGATGCCCAGGAGCGACCCCAAACCACCCGCCAACACACCCGCCGCCATGAGGAGGAAGACCGTCATTCCCTAACGAGGATAGGAGGCACTCCCCGCTTCGGATAGCGCCACGCCCTCGAGGGCAACCTGCTCGATCGGTTGGATGCCCTGCACGCGGACACGGCACCCCGGCGCGGGCCGTGTGGATCCGTTCACTACGCGGCGGTGGCGCCCAGGGTGCCTTCCGGAAACTCCTCCATGAACCGTGCGCGCGTGCGCGGCGTGTAGGTGCCGCGCGCCATGTAGCCGTGCAGCTTCTTGATGAGCCCGCGCGTCACCTCCAGCGCGGCGTCCAGTTCCACCGCGAAGTCGAAGTGATCATTGCGGTACAGCTCCTGGAAGGAGAGCTGCGAGTACGCCGGCAGCGCGCGCACGCGCCCCAGCGGGCTGGAGAGGAAGAGGCCGGACACGTAGAGGCCGCGCACCCAGCCATCCAGCTCCGCCTTGGTGGGGGCCTGCCCCACGCGGTCCTGTGACGCCAGCCGGACCAGCTCGTAGATGCCCCGGCCGATGCCGCGCAGCGGGATGCCGGAGCTCTTCACCACCTGGAACTTCTCCCGGATGCGGGCGGTGCCCACGCCGTCCGTGCCGTCCTGTTCGCGCAGGAAGAAGAGCGTCTGGGCCCACTCCACCTGACGCCGTGCGTCCCAGGCCCGCTCCCCCTTGCGGCGGTAGCTCAGCACCAGCCGGTCCACCAGCGGGTGGAGGCGCCGGTCCAGGCTCAGGTGCGTGAAGTACCCCGCGAGGATGGCCAGCCCGGCCTCCGTGCCCACCAGGGCCCCGGAGGCGACGAGCTCCGCCATCTTCAGGCCCAGGCCCACCGGCGCGTGCTCGTGGTACAGCCGCGCGAAGGGGGGCCAGCCGGTCTCCGGCTGCATCAGCACGCCCAGGCCCCCGCGCACGCCGGCGCACAGGGGCAGGTCCGGCAGCGCCGCGCCGAAGCGCGCGTACGGCAGGTCCTCGGACAGCGCTCGCACCCAGTCGGCGGGGAGCCCGTCCGGATGGGCGGCCAACCGTTCGATGGCCGTCAAATGCAGCAACAGGGTGGGCATTGGGAGAGCACAGCTATCCAGCGCGCCGGGGCATTGCAATGCCCGAGTGGCAACCAGCGCTTTGCGAGCAACACGGGGCGCGTCTACAGTCGCGCCCCTCGGATCACCCCCTCCCTCTGTCCAGGAGTCCAAGTCGCCATGCAATTCAGTCTCGTCTCCGGTGAAGCCGCGCCGGTGAGCGGTGAGCTGCTCGTCATCCCCCTCTTCGAGGGCGAGCTGGGTGATTCCGCCCCCGCGCCGCTTGCGGCCGCGGACTCGGCCCTGGAGGGGAAGCTCCGCGCCGCCGCCACCCAGGAGGGCTTCAAGGGCAAGGCGGACCAGTCCTTCCTGCTGCACACCCTGGGGAAGCTGGGCTCCGACCGCGTCCTCCTGCTGGGCCTGGGCAACCGCGCGCGCTTCCAGCCGGAGGTGCTGCGGCTGGCCGCGGGCCGCGCGGCGAAGACGGCGCAGCGGCTGAAGGCCACCGCCATCGGCTTCCGCGTCCCCGCCACGGACGACGCGGTGGCGGCCGTGCGCGCGGTGGTGGAGGGCCTGGAGCTGGGCGTCTACCGCTTCGACAAGTACAAGTCCGCCGCGCGCGAGGACAAGGGCAGCCCCAAGCTCACCCGCGCCACGCTGTCCCTGCCGGAGGGCACGGAGAAGTCGCGCGCGCTGGACGACGCGCTGACCCTGGGCCTGAAGCTGGCGGAGGCCGTCAACTGGGCGCGCGACCTGGTCAACGAGCCCCCCAACGTGGTGACGCCCACGAAGCTGGCGCAGGCCGCGCAGCAGGCCGCCAAGGAGGGCGGGCTCACCGCGGAGATTGGCGGGCGCAAGGAGATCGAGCGCCTGAACATGGGCATGTTCCTGGGCGTCACCGCCGGCAGCGTGCAGGAGCCCCGGCTCATCCACCTCATCTACACGCCGAAGAACGCGAAGGACGCGAAGCGCGCCCCGCTGGCGCTGGTGGGCAAGGCCATCACGTTCGACTCGGGCGGCCTGTCGCTCAAGCCCACCGAGGGCATGGTGGAGATGAAGACGGACATGGCCGGGTCCGCCGCGGTGCTGGCCGCGATGAAGGTGATTGGCTCCGTGGTGAAGCCGCCCTTCCCCGTGCACGCCTTCATTGGCGCGTGCGAGAACATGCCGTCCGGCACGGCGTACAAGCCGGGCGACATCCTCACGGCGCGCAACGGCAAGACGGTGGAGATCACCAACACGGACGCGGAAGGCCGCCTCGTGCTGGGCGACATGATCACCTGGGCCGGCGAGCACGAGCCGTCCGCCATCATCGACCTGGCGACGCTCACGGGCGCGTGCATGGTGGCGCTGGGCAACTACATCGTGGGCGCCTTCGGCGATGACGACGACACGGTGAACAGCGTGCTCACCGCCGCGCGCGCCGCGGGCGAGGAGATGTGGCGCCTGCCCGTCAGCGACCTGCAGAAGGACGCGCTGCGCTCGGAAGTGGCGGACATGAAGAACTCCGGCGAGCGCTGGGGCGGCGCCATCAACGCGGCCCTCTTCCTCAAGGAGTTCGTGGGCGACACGCCCTGGGTGCACCTGGATATCGCCGGCCCGTCCAACAGCCCCAAGGAGCGCGGCTACCTCAACAAGGGTGGCACGGGCGTGGGCGCGCGCACGCTGGTGGAGCTGGTGCGCCAGCAGGCCGCGCGCATTGCCACGCAGCCGGAGCCCACCAAGGCGGAAGCGCCCGCGAAGGCTCCGAAGGCCGCCAGGCCCCCGAAGGCCGCCAAGGGCAAGCCGGCCCGCGCGTAGTCCACGCAAGGCTCCGGCACCCCTGCCCCACGCGTGCGCCGCGTGGGGTCAAGGAGTCCGGGGCGTGGAGCGCACCGCGACGCTCGGCTCCGGGAGCGGACGGACGCCCGCCATCAGGGCGTCCACGCTCTCCGTGATGCCAGCGGAGGCCTCCGTGGGCCAGGTGGCCAGCATCATCAGCACGCGGCCTCCGTTGCCCTCGCGCACGGCCACCTTGCCGCGCACGCCCTCCCCCACCTGGAAGTCGAAGCCCACGGCGCTGTCCGACAGCGCGATGGGCTGTGGATCCGTGGTGGTGAAGCCCGGCTGCTGGCGCAGCCCCACCGTCAGCCGCTCCGCGAACTGCACGGGCGTGGCCACGCCGGGCGCCACCTGCAGCACCACCTGGGCCCCCGTCACGCGGTGGCGCAGGATGACGGGAATCGCCAGCCCCTCCGGGGTGCGCTCGTTCGTCTCATCCAGCTGCCACTCCGCCGTGGGCCGGATGATTTCGAACCCCAGGTCCTCGTCCACGTAGCGCCGCGTGGTGGACGCGATGGCGGACTCGTCCGAAGCCATCCCCGAGCCCGAACCGCCCGTGCCGGGCTCCGCCTTCGTCACCGCCGTCCGGGACGCGCTACACGCCGTGCTCAGCAGAAGCACTCCCCACCCCAACATCCGCATCGCGCCCATGTCGCTCGTCCCCCGCCAGCCACCAGCCGTGGCGAGGAACGTGGGCACCCACCTCCGGGCACGCCAGGGGCACACGGGGGCGGTGTGCGCTGTCCGACGGTGGAAACTTCGCGCTGGAGCCGCGCCTACGACAGGCCGCCCTGGAGGGTGCGGTAGGTGTTGGCCAGCCGCTCGGCCACGTCCGCCGGCAGCGCGTTGCGCGCGGAGAACAGCGCGTAGGACACGAACGCGTCCAGCGCCTCCAGCGCCATGGCGCGGCCCACCGCTTCACCGCCGCTGGTGGACACGTTGGCGCGCAGCCGGGCCACGTCCACCCGCCCGTCCGGCCCCAGCGTGACGCCCTGGTAGGCGTTCTCCAGCCCCGGGGGCGGCGCCTCCACGAAGCCGCGCAGCAGGTCCACGTCGCGGCCCGCCTCGCGCAGCGCGCGGTGCACCAGCGACAGGAGGAGGTTGTAGCGCTCCTCCGCGGACAGGAGCTCCCAGGCCATGCCCTCCACCGCGGGCTCCGGTGCCGGAGGCGCCTCCGCGGCCCGCACGGCCAGGTGCCCGCCGCGCACCGACTCCTCCACCCCGCTGTAGAAGGCGTACTGGCTGCCCGCGTAGGCGGCCTTGAGCGCGCCCAGCGTGGTGCCCCCGCCCAGCGTCGCGAACAGGGCCTCCTCGCCAGGCAGAGCGCCCTGGGGGCCGGGCGTCACGCGCATGTCGTCCGGGAAGCGGCGCCGCAGCCGGCCCGTCTCCTCCGCGCGCTTGATGCCGGTGAGCACCAGGTCGCGCGTGCGCTCCGGCAGCTTCACCGCGTCCACCGCCGGGGCCTTCGCCTCCAGGAAGAGGAAGCTGCCCTCCACCATCTCGAAGAGGTTGAGCACCACCTCGCGCACCACGAAGGTCATGGCGCTGTAGAGGCTGGCCTCCGACACGAGCCCCTGCGACGTGAGCACCTGGCCAATGCGGCGCGCGGGCGTCACCTGCGCCAGCGCCTGGGTGAGCCGCGCTTCCGTCAGCAGGCCCAGCCGCACCATCACCGCGCCCAGGCGCTCCCAGCGCTCGCTGGAGGTGGCGAACACCACCTGCCCGTCGCGGAAGGCCACCGTGCGGCGCACGCCGCCGTGCTGCACGACGAGCTGGCCGGTGCGGATGCCCGAAAGAATCTGGGCGAAGACCTCCTCGACCGAGAGCGTCTCCAGGCTGCCGGCGAAGAAGCCGGACGCGCCGTGGGACTCCGGAAGGAGCACCAGCCCCTCCGGCGCCAGGAAGTGCGCCGAAAGGGGCCGGGTGGGAGAAACGACGGCGGCGAGCGGCCGCTCCAGTTCGAGCGAAGCCGCCTCACCGCTCACGCGGGGCGTGGCCTTGGGTCTGGACGCCACCGCATCCCTCCCGCGACGCGCTGCAGAGGACTACTTCGCGCCCTTGAGCTCCGCGTCGATGACGCTCTTGAACTCTTCGAAGGGCTGCGCGCCCGACAGCATGATGCCGTTGATGAAGAACGCCGGCGTGCCGCTGACGCCCACCTTGGAGCCGTCCGCCATGTCCGCCTTCACCGTGGCGGCCTTCTCGCCGGAGTCGAGGCAGGAGTTGAACTTGGCGGTGTCCAGCTTCAGCTCGCCCGCGTACTTCTTCAGGTCATCCACGCCCAGCGCCTGCTGGCTGGCGAAGAGCTTGTCGTGCATCTCCCAGAACTTGCCCTGGTCGTTGGCGCACAGCGAGGCCTCCGCGGCCTTCTGCGCCTGCTTGTGGAAGTCCAGCGGGAACTGGCGGAACACCAGGCGCACCTTGTCGCCGTAGGTCTTCGTCACCTGGTCCACCGACGCGATGGCGCGGCTGCAGAACGGGCACTGGAAGTCGCTGAACTCCACGATGGTGATGGGCGCGCCCTCCGGACCCTTGGACGGGCCGGTGGCGGCCACCTGCTTGCGCTCCGCGGGCGGGCGCGGGGGCTCGGGCAGCTCGTACTTCACGTTGGCGCCCTGGCGCAGGGTGTCGAAGAACTTCTGGGCCGCCTCCTGCTTCTGCTGGCCGGACAGGAAGTCCACGATCTGCGGCTTCATCTGCTCGTAGGTCGCGCCCGGGGGCAGCTGGCCCTTGGCGCCCTCGAAGACCTCCTTGATCTTCTCTTCCGGAGGCGCGGGGATCTTGTCGTCGATCTCCGCCTTGAGCAGCTGGTCCTCGGTGATGCCGCGCTTCGTCGCCTCGGCCTTCACCAGGCGCTCGGTGACGAGCCCTTCCAGGCCGCGCTTGCGCAGCTGGAACTTCTGCTTGTCCAGGTTCGCCAGCGGCTCCTTGATGCGCTCGTTGAGCTCACCGAAGGTGACCTTCTCGTTGGTGCCGAAGGTGGCCACCACGGTGTCCGGCGAAGGCTCCGTGGCATTGGCTGCCTGGGCCTGCGCGGCGGGCGCCTGGGCATTGGCCGGCGCCTTCTCCTTGCTGCAGCCGGCGGTGAGGGATGCCGCGAGGAGGGCGGCCAGGGCGATGCGAGTAGAGCGCATGGACATAGCCCGCCGACTTAATAGAGGTCCTCGGGGCTGGCAAGGAATTGACAGCCCCGCGTTCAGGCGACCAGGGGCTCCAGCTCCAACGCGCCCGCGAGGCTTCCGCGCCCGGGCTCACGGCCCTCCACGTCCCGGCGGCGCGAGGTGACGATGTCGAAGCTGGAGGGGTCCGCCAGCACCTTGCGCACGAGCTTGTGATTGAGCGCGTGGCCCGTCTTGAACGCCGTCATGTGGCCAATCACGGGCCGGCCAAAGAGCGACACGTCGCCAATGGCATCCAGGATCTTGTGGCGCACGAACTCGTCCGGGAAGCGCAGGCCGTCCGGGTTGAGGATGGCCGACTCGTCCACGACGACGGCGTTCTCCAGCGAGCCGCCGCGCGCCAGGCCCAGCGTCTTCAACTTCTCCACGTCGCGCAGGAAGCCGAAGGTGCGGGCGCGGGAGATTTCGCGCGAGAAGCCCCGGTCGTTCACGTCCACGTCGAAGGACTGGCCCTGGATGACGGGGTGCTCGAAGTCGATGGTGCAGCTGATGCGGAAGCGCCGGGCGGGGGTGAGCGAGGCCTGCTTGTCGCCGTCCGTCACCACCACGTTCTTCTTGATGACCAGGTACTCGCGCGGCGCGTCCAGCTCATGGGAGCCCGCGTCCATGATGGCGTGGGTGAAGGGGGCCGCGCTGCCGTCCATGATGGGCACTTCCGGCCCGTCCAGCTCCGCGCGCACGTTGTCGATGCCCAGCGCCGCCAGCGCGGACATCAGGTGCTCCACCGTGCCCACCTTCACGCCGTCCCGGCCCAGGGTGGTGGCCAGCGACGTGTCCACCACGAACTCCGCCAGCGCGGGGATGCTCACCGGGCGCGCCAGGTCCGTGCGGACGAAGACGATGCCATGCCCCGCGGGCGCGGGCTTCAGGGTCAACGTCACGGGCAACCCGGAGTGAAGCCCCACGCCGCGGCAGATGGCCGGCTGGGAGAGGGTGCGCTGGAAGTCGGTGAGCTGGAGCATGTCGGTGTCGCCTCTAGGGACTGCTTGTACTGACATACGCGGTGTACGGCCCCGTCAGGCCGTTCCACGGCGGTCTGACGCGGTGCACATAGGAGCAATCAACATGCCACGGGGCTGTGACACAAGAATTGCCTTGCGGGGGCCCCCTGCCCTTCACAACCCCCCGGAACTGCTGGCGTGGCAGGGGCCGGGACGGGGTCCGTGCTGGACCGGGGCCGGGACACCCCTCTTGGGAAACCCACCACTGCTCCTCCCACCGTGACAGCGATGTCCGGAATCCATCCTTCGGACCCCGGCGCCCCCGGATGGTTTCGCGCCAACCGGGAGTGCGTGTCACCCACGCAACAATGGCGCGTCTCTATCGCAGGCGAGTGCCTGGAAGCAAACGCGCTCCCGGGACTCACCGGGAGTCCGGGGCTTGACGGAAATCATGACGGGGAGGCCGGGTCAGCGGGCAGGCGGCAGGAAGCGATCGCGCAGGGCTTCCGCGTCCGGCCTGTCGAAGCCGCGTCCCTGGAGGAGGGAGCGGCGGCTGACGGCGTGGAAGGTGGTCTCCAGCGTCTGTGAGAAACGCCGGAGGTCTTCCGCCAGGCGGCTGCGGATGCCGGGGCCTTCCGGCGGCCAGGGCAGCTCCACCAGCAGCGAGGTGAAGCGGTCGAAGGCGTCGTAGTCCGCGTAGCGCAGCAGCTGGTAGCCGCCGTCGTGGAAGTAGTCGAGGAACGACTTGAGGGCCTCCAGCACGTGCTCGGCGGACGCCACGTCCTCCGAGCGCAGGTGGCTTTCAGCGGCGCGGCAGAGCTGGGCGTAGACCCACAGGTCCTTGCGCAGGCGCAGCGCGGCGTCCTGGGCGCTGGTGAGGTGGGCGAAGGCTTCATCCCCCAGCGAGCCGTTGGGGGCCAGCGCGTCCACCAGCGCGACGATCTGCTGACGCAAGAGCGTGGTGAACGCCTCCGCGGCGCGCAGGGGGGCGGCGGGGTCGCGGTCCAGGTCCACCAGCACTTCGCGGGCGATGCGGTCCGTCTCCCGGGCCAGGTCGCGCGCGGCGCGCAGCGTGGCGGCCTGCAGGTGCCGGGCGCCGGCCTTGGGGGACAGCTCCGTGTGCAGGTAGCTGGCGACGGCGGCCACCTCGCCGCGCACCAGGGACAGGAGCACGCGCACGCGCCGCGGCACGGGTGGCTGGGACTCTGGATCCACGTGCGTCAGGTAGTGCAGCACGCGGAAGAGGCCCAGGAACGCGGTGGTGAAGAGGGGCCTCGTGTCCGCGGGCAGCGTGCCCAGGACGTCCAGCAGGCGCACGGAGCGCAGCCGGTCGTACTCGACGCGGAACTCCAGCGGGCGGAAGGGGCGGAAGTAGCGGTTGAGGACGATCTCCCGCAGCGTCAGCTTGCCCACGTCCTGGAACAACGACAGGCCGATGAGCGGCAGCTGGAGCAGGTTGTCGAGCAGGTTCTTCAGCGCGTCGAACGCCTCGCGCACGACGAAGAGGCTCTCCGGCGGGGTCTCCTGGTCCAGCTCCTCTTCAATCAGGAGCCGGCGGACGCGGTCGTCCGCGAGCTGGGTCTCCACGTACTTGCGGAAGACCATCTTCGGGTCGCTGTCCGGGTCCTGCAGGTGCCGGGCGACGCGCACGGCGCGCTCCATGGCGTCGCGCACGTCCACCAGCTCCTCGTGGAAGTCGCGCGTGACGAGCGGCCGGGCGCGGGAGTCCACCACGGAGTTGTGGAGGTTCAGGTAGCGCTCCACGGCGCGCAGCCACATCTCGAACTCGAAGAGCAGCTCCTCGCGCCCCTCCACCGGGACGCCGCGGAGCCAGCGCTCACGTTCCGCGAGGAAGCCCGCGCGCGTGGCCTGCGAGGCGCGCATCAGGTCGCCGTAGTAGTCGCGGGGACTGGAGAGGACCGTGGGCACGGCGGGCGCGGGGGCTTGGCTCATGGCGTAAAGAGGTGCGGGCTAGAAGAGCGCCCCTTGCGGGGAGCTGGGGGGCGGCGTCTTCTTGAAGTACTGGTAGGTGCGCAGCGTGGCGGTGCGGCCCCGGGGCGTGCGCATGAGGAAGCCCTCCTGCATGAGGAAGGGCTCGTAGACGTCCTCGATGGTGTCGCGCTGTTCGCCCACGCTGGCGGCGATGGTCTCCACGCCCACCGGGCCACCGCCGAACTTCTCCAGGATGGTCAGGAGAATCTTCCGGTCCATCGCGTCCAGGCCGCTGGCGTCCACGCCCAGGCGGCTCAGCGAGTCGTGCGCCAGGTCGTAGGTGATGCGGCCGTTGCCCTCCACCTGGGCGAAGTCGCGCAGCCGGCGCAGGAGGCGGTTCGAGATGCGGGGCGTGCCGCGCGAACGGGTGGAGATTTCACGGCTGGCGGCGCGGTCCAGGGGCACGCCGAGGATGCGCGCGGAGCGGTCCAATATCTGCTCCAGGAACTTCGGCTCGTAGTACTCCAGGCGCTCTTGAATCTGGAACCGGTCGCGCAAGGGGGACGTGAGCAGGCCCGTGCGCGTGGTGGCGCCCACCAGCGTGAAGGGCGGCAGATCAATCTTCATCGCGCGGGCGGCGGGCCCGGTGTCGATGGTGATGTCCAGCCGGAAGTCCTCCATCGCCGGGTAGAGGTATTCCTCCACGGCGGCGTTGAGGCGGTGGATTTCGTCGATGAAGAGGATGTCCCGCTCGTTGAGGTTGGTGAGCAGACCCGCCAGGTCTCCCTTCTTCTCCAGCGCGGGGCCGCTGGTGACGTGGACGCCCACGCCCAGCTCGTTCGCGATGATGTGCGCGAGCGACGTCTTGCCCAGGCCGGGGGGGCCGGAGAACAGACAGTGGTCCAGCGCGTCACCCCGGCTCCTGGCCGCGGCCACGTACACCTTGAGCTTCTCGACGACCGCCCCCTGCCCCACGTACTCGTCGAAGGTGCGCGGGCGCAGGGAGGCCTCCAGCCGGATGTCTTCCGGCTGAACATCTCCCGAGAGGGTGTCGTCGGACTTCCTCGCCATCGCCATTGCGACCCTATACAGCGAAGGGGCCACGTGTCGCTGCCCTTCTGGCGGCGCTAGACTCGGAGTGGCACGCCGACCGGCCAGCCAGGGGGCACGTCCCCCTGCCCGAAGGGAGTCGCGTCATGATTTCCGCTTCCGCCCCATTCCGTCCCCTGCCCCTGTTGCCAGAGGCCCGCGCCGAGCGCTCACCCGGCCCCCGGCTCCAGAAGCTGCGCCGCGCCGCGCTGGAGGCCCGGGAGGTCTTCGTCCGGGAGGGCCCGGTGGCGGCGGTGGCCACCTGCGACCTCATCACGTTCCCCTACCCCACGCTGTTCGCCTTCAGCGGCGCGGCGCTGTCACCCGCGCCGTACGTGATGATGACCAACCGCATGCAGGTGGTGCAGTTCGCGGAAGCGGGCACCGGCCAGCGGCGCACCCTGCTCTTCAACCCCACCGACTACGAGCGGGGCCACGCGGCGCCCTTCTACCGCGCGCTGCGCGAGCGCTACGGCGCGTTCCTCTCCGACAAGGTGATGTCCACCCGCCACGGCACGGTGCAGGGCCACCTGGAGCAGTTGGGGCTGACGCCGTCGGACGTGGACTACCTGGCCTTCGACCACCTGCACATCCAGGACCTGCGCGGCTGGCTGGGCGGTGACGGCACGCCGCCCGTCTTCCCCCGGGCGAAGCTGCTGGTGCAGCGCGCGGAGTGGACCATGGTGAAGCACCTGCACCCCATGCAGCACGTGTGGTTCGTGCCCGGCGGCGCGGACATCCCCGAGGAGCGCGTGGTGCTGCTGGACGGGGACACGTGGCTGGGCCAGGGCGCGGCGCTCCTGAGCACGCCCGGCCACACGCAGGGGAACATGTCCCTGGCGGTGGCCACCGCGAATGAGGTCTTCGTCGTCAGCGAGAACGGCGTGAGCACGGAGAGCTTCACGCCGCTGTTGTCGCGCATCCCCGGCGTGCGCCGCTTCGCGGAGCAGATGGGCTGGGAGGTGGTGCTCAACGGCAACACGCGCGAGGACTCGCTGGAGCAGTACGCGTCCATGGTGGTGGAGAAGCTCTTCGCGGGCCCTTCCGCGCACGACGCGTCGTTCGTGAACTTCCACCCGTCCTCGCTGCTCACCGCGCACATGCTGGCCCCGGGCCTGGGCCCCACCGTGGTGCTGCCCGCGCCGAACACAGGCGGGCTGCACCCCACGCCCGCGGTGCTGCGCGCGGCCTGAAGGACTACCTGCGGCCGCAGCGGGCCGCGGGGAGGAATGGCAGCGACCAGGGCTCCTCGCCCTGGTCCGGGTCGGTGGCGAGGAAGAAGACGGAGCCCCCCGCGCGCACGAAGCCTCGCGGGTTGGCGCTCAGCCCCGCGGGCGCGATGTCGCGCATCGGGTCCACGTGGCCCGGGGCGCCGTTGGAGTACCAGCCCTCACGGCCCCGGCTGGCCGTCGTCGCGGAGAAGAAGAGCCACCCGTCCGCCGCCGCGAAGGCCATGGGGGTGCTGCTCTCCGAGCCCGGCTCCAGGTCCTGCACGAGCACCGTGCCCTGCGCCGTGCCGTCGGAGCGCCACGGCTCGCGGCCGTGCACGCCGTCATCCGCCGCGAAGTACAGCTGTCCGTCCATCACCGTCAGTCCGGAGGGCAGCGAGCTCCGCGGCCCGGGCCGCACGTCCTTCACCATCCGGGTGCCCATGTGCGTGCCGTCGCTCTTCCACAGCTCGCCGCCGTGGAGCAGGTCGCCGGGCTCACCGAAGAAGCCCTCCGCGCCAGCCATGAAGTACACGGCGTTGCCCAGCGGCGTGAGCTCCGACGGGTAGTCCCCCGGGAAGTGCAGCACCGGGAAGGTGAGGAGGGGCAGGCCCCACGTCACCCAGAGGTCGGCCTCGCCCAGCCCCATGTCCACGAGGAAGAAGAGGCGGTCATTGCCCGCTGGCGTCAGCGCGAAGAGCGCGGTCCAGGCCGGGCCCCGGAAGAGCACTCGCGCGGCGCCGGAGCGCGCCTCCAGCACCCAGAGCGTCACCGACGCCTCGCTGTACGCCACCAGCGCGAGCTTCCCGTTCCACTCCGTGAGGTCGTCCAGGAAGAGCGAGCCCGGGCCGGGCGCGAACTCCTGCGTAAGCTGCGTGCCCTTCGCCGTGCCATCCGTGCTCCACAGCTCGCGGCCGTGCACGCCGTCATCCGCGGTGAAGTACAGGCGCGCGCCCACCACCGTCAGCCCGTCCGGCGCGCCGCCCTGCGCCCCGCGCCGGATGTCCGCCACCAGCACCGTGCCCTGCTCGGTGCCGTCCGACAGCCACAGCTCCGGCCCACGCGCCCCGTCGTCCGCGACGAAGAACAGCCGCCCGCCCATCCGCGTGAGGAAGCGCGGCGTGCTGCCATACGCCCCGGGCCGCACGTCCTTCACCCGGCGCGATGCCGTGTTGATTCCGTCCGTCACCCACAGCTCGCTGCCGGACGCGCCGTCATCCGCGGCGTAGAAGACGTTCCCGCCCACCTCCACCAGCCGCTCCGGCGCGGAGCCCTCCGTGCCGGGACGCAGGTCGCTCACCAGCTGCGCGGACTGGCCACAGGGCTGCGGTCCCCCTGAAGCCTCCACTCCGGCCTCGGCCTCCAACGCCGCCGAAGCCTCACCCCAACCCGCTACGTCCTCACCCTCCGCGCCACACCCCAACCCGAAGACACCAGAGAGCAGCATCACGAGGACCCGAACACCACGCCACGCCGCCATCACAATCGCCTCCTGGGGACGGCGCGGTCCGCGCGGGACCACCGCACCCGCGCTGGAAATTGATGTCTTCAGCGGAATGGGCCAGTTCATGGCCGGTCAGGATGGCGCAGCGGTGTCCGGCCTTGAGCTGCGGAGGTCGCCCGATGACGCTCGGTGAACGCAAGAGGTGTTCAGCCGCCGACGCGCGTGGGCTTATACGGCAAATAGAGTTGCGCGTATTTTCCCAGGATTTCCGTCCCCTGGACACACCGCGTCTCGCCCCGAGGGGCGGAGCGGTGTCCGGAAGTCACGGGGTGGAGCGCAGGGACTTGAGGGATTCCCGGAAGAGGGCCTGGAAGGTGGCGTCCGGGCCCAGCCGCTCGATGACGACGTCCGCGGCCTTCTCCGCCTGGGGCTGCTTGTAGCCCAGGTTGAGCAGCGCGGAGACGAGGTCGGCCTTGTTGCCGGAGGTGACGGGCGCTTTCGGGGTGGTGCCTCGCGCGATGCCCTCCGAGTGCAGGTTGCGCACCTTCTCCTTGAGCTCCAGGACCAGCCGCTCCGCGGTCTTCTTGCCCACGCCGTGGATCTTCGCGAGCCGGGCTGTCTCACCGCGCGACAGCGCCGCGATGAGTTCGCCCACCTCCATGCCGGACATCACGCCCAGGGCCATGCGCGGGCCGACGCGGGACACGGTGTTGAGCAGTTGGAAGAGCTCCTCCTCCGCCTGGGAGAGGAAGCCGAAGAGCTCGAAGGCGTCCTCGCGCACCACGGTGCGGATGCGGAGGTCCACCGGCTGGCCATCCGCGGGCAGCTTGCCCAGCGAGACGGTGGAGAGGTTCACGCGGTAGCCCACGCCGTGCACGTCGATGACGGCATCCTCGGGGCCCTTCTCCAACACGTTGCCACGCAGCCGGGCGATCATCGGCGGGCCTCCGGGCGCTGGTAGGCGGACGACAGGCGGTCCGCGAGCACCGACGCGGCCCCCTTGCGCTTGCCGTTGCCGGGCGCGCTGGCGCGGGGCATGCCCACGCGGAACTGGTTCAGGTGGCACAGCGCGACGGCGAGCGCGTCACTGGCGTCCGCGCGCTCCAGCGTCGCTTCATCCACGCCCAGCAGCGTGCGCACCATGCGCGCCACGGCGTCCTTGTTGCCCGCGCCGCTGGCGCCCACGGACTTCTTCACGCTCGCGGGGGCGTACTCGTGCACGGGCAGGCCCGCCTGCGCCGCGGCGAGCAGCGCCACCCCGCGCGCATGGCCCAGCACCAGGGCGCTGCGGGCATTGCGGAAGGTGAACAGGCCCTCCACGGCCACGGCCTCCGGCTGATAGCGCTGGAGCGCGGCGCTCAAGGCTGCGTGCAAATCCTTCAGGCGTTCAGCGAGGGGCGCGGACTCCACCACCTTGATGACGCCATGGCCCAGGTGCACGAGCTTGCCCTTCTTCTCCTCCACCACCCCGAAGCCCATGAAGCGGCTGCCAGGGTCCACGCCGAGTACGCGCACCGGCCCGTTCCTTTCCCACCCGCCCGTCAGGGGCGCGACGTGGACAGCGACTCCATCAGGGACTCGTCGATTTCGAAGTTGGCGTGCACGTGCTGCACGTCGTCGTTGTCGTCGAGCGCGTCCATCAGCTTCAACATGCGCTTCGCGTTGTCGCCTTCCACCTTCACGGTGTTCTGCGGCACGAAGGTCCACTTCTGCTCGCCCAGGGGCAGGCCCGCGGCCTCCAGCTTCGCGCCCACCGCGTGCAGGTCCGCCGGGGCGGTGCGCACCTCGAAGCCGTCCGCGCCCTGGTCCACGACGTCCTCGGCGCCCGCGTCCAGGGCCTTCTCCATCACCTGGTCCTCGGTGGGGCCGGGCTTCACGGTGATGACGCCCTTCTTGTGGAACATCCAGCCCACCGCGCCTTCGGCCCCCATGTTGCCGCCGTAATTGCTCAGCAGGTTGCGCACGTCGCTGGCGGAGCGGTTCCGGTTGTCCGTGAGGCACTCGATGATGAGCGCGACGCCGCCGGGCCCGTAGCCCTCGTACGTCACCTCTTCGTAGGCCTCGCCGGCCAGCTCGCCCGTGCCCTTCTTGATGGCGCGCTCGATGGTGTCGCGCGGGATGTTCGCGTCGCGCGCCTGGCCCACGGCCACGCGCAGGCGGGCGTTGCTGGAAGGGTCACCGCCACCCAGCCGCGCGGCGACGGTCATCTCCTTGATGGCCTTGGAGTAGAGCTTGCCCTTGGCTACGCCCATGATGGCGTTGGCGCGTTTGAGTTTCGACCATCGGTTGTGACCGGACATGGCGGCGGCTTCGGCGGGAGGTGGACGGGCGTTCAGCCCGTGGCGCTCCCGGACTTGTGCCCCGAGCAGGCCGCCCGAGTCAAACCCTCACGACGCGTCCGGGTCGGTCTCCGGCTCGAGGACGGGCTCGAAGAGGCGGGGCGGCCCTTCGGACTCCCGGGCGCGTTCGCGCTCCTCCACCAGGATGGCGGGCACCAGCACGCCCAGCATGAACAGCCGGGTCGCCGCCTCGTAGGCCAGCGCCTCCGGGAAGCGGCACTCCAGCAGCATCGCGCGCACGGTGCGGCGCCCGTCGAAGAGGCGCACCACCTGCTCCACGTCCTCCGGCAGCGAGGGCAGCTCCCGCGCGAGCCGGTTGAAGTCCACCGTGAGCCGCGCCGCCAGGGGCAGGCCCTTGACGCGCAGCTGTTCGAAGCGCTCCAGGCCGGGCACCAGTTGTTCACACAGGAACGGGCGGTCCAGGGAGAGCGTGCCCCGGTGCAGCTCCGGGCCGAACGTCACCGTGTACGCGCCCGAGCCGAAGCACAGCAGGCGCCGGAACGCGAGGCCGCCGCGCTCGCCGTGGAAGGTCGCGTCCACCACAAGGCCGTGGCGGAAGACGAAGGCGCCGGTGTCCTCCGACAGCACCACCCGTCCGGAGCGCACGCCGGACAAGAGCGCGCGCGCCAGTCCCACCAGGGGCAGGTTTCCGGTGTGCGCGTCGTAGACGTCCTCCTCGCCGCGCCGCCCCGCCTTGAGCCGCGCGAGCACCGCCACGTCGCGCGCGTCCACCGGCTCCACCAGGTATTCGTCCGCGCCCACGCCCGCGGCGAGGTCGCGGTGGAACTCCTCCGCGTGCCGGGCCACCAGCAGCACCGGCAGGTGCGCGGACTTCGGGTCCGCCCGGAGCACGCCGCAGAGGCTGAAGCCGTCGCCGTCCGGCAGGTCCGCGTCGATGATGACCAGCCGGGGCAGCACGGCCGCTGGACCGGTGGGGGCCGCATCCGGCCGCGTCACCCCTGCCTCCAGGCCCAGCTTCGCCAGCGCCGCGCGCGCGCCCTCCACGTGCACGGGCTCGAACCCTTCCGCGACAAGCGCCGCTGTCACCGCCGGCCGGGCCGTCTCCCCCACCAGCAGCACCCAGCCGGAGACCTCACCCGGCGGGGCGAGTGCGTCACGACCTCCCGAGGGCGTGGAGGTTTCAGGGGGCGGTGCGGCGTGCAGGTAGGCAACCATGGATTCCCCATTCTTCCAGGGAACCCGAGCGATTGCACAACCTACCCCCAAGTCCCTGGATTCGTTGGGTTTTGGCCAACGTGCATCCCGAGGCTAGGGTGCGCGCCCATGACGCGCCTCGGACTGCTGCTCTCCTTCCTCGCCGTGCCCGCCCTGGCCTTCGCGCAGGAGGCCGAAGTCTCCTTCTCGCAGGAGGACCCGCTGGGCTCCGTGGTGGCGCCGGTGATGCTGCCCGCGGGGGCGACGGCGCTCTATGGCTACACGGGCGCGCCGGAGGTGGGCCTGGGGTTCCGGCAGGGGCTGGGGGCGCTGGAGGTGGAGGCGCGAGCGCGCTTCGACTGGTTCAAGCTGGGCGCGTCGCTGGAGCTCGTGGGCCGCAAGGAGGTGGTGCGGCGCGGGTCGTTCGCGCTGGCGCCGACGCTGGGCGTGGGCCTGGTGCTGAATTCGGGCTCCACGTACATGGACGACAACAACTTCTCCGGGGTGCTGGTGCGCATCCTGCCGGGGCTGGTGGCGGGCTACCGGGTGGCGGACACCGTGGCGCTGCTGGGGCTGGTGGACCTGCCCATCGACCTGGGGCTCACGGGCGACAAGCAGCGGCGCTTCCAGGCGCTGGGGGGCGTGGGCGTGGAGGTGTACCTGGGCGGCAACGTGTCGCTGCTCGCGGCGGGCCAGGTGGGCGTGGAGACGTTCCAGGAGCGCGCGGGCGCGGGCCACACGCGGCTGGGGCTCACGGGGCGCGTGGGCCTGGGGACGCGGCTGTTCTAGGCGTCCCTAGAAGTCCGGCGGCGGGCTCTGGCGCGGCGTGCCCATCAGCTCGAGCGTGCGCAGCGCGACGCGGATGAGCGTCTGGGCGCACGGCTCGCAGCCTCCGCCGCAGCAGTGGGGCCAGCGGCCTTCCGGGTCGCGCAGGAGCGGGCGCACGCTGGACTGGTAGTAGCTGGGGAACTGGAGCTCCTCGCTCGCGCGCGCGAGCGCGTCATCGAGGGGCAGGGGCGGGGGGGCGGGAACGTCGGACACGCTCCCGTTCATACCAGCGCCCGGGGGCCTTGTCAGAGCAGTGACGTCTGCGCCGGGGCCTCGGGAGCGGCGCCATCCGCGGGCTGGCAGTGCGCGCACCAGTGCGTGTTGCGCCCCCCGATTCGCAGGTGCGAAACCGGCGTGGCGCAGCGGGGACAGGGCGCCCCCGTCTTGCCGAAGATGTTGCGCCGGTGCTTCGCCTGCCCTTGCACGCCGAACAGGTCGCGCTGCGTGCCGCGAAGCCGCAAGCCCTCTTCCAGCACGTCGCGGATGCCCTGGTGCAGCCGGACAATTTCCGCTGGGGACAGCGACGACGCCAGCCGCCGAGGGTCGATGCCCGCGACCCACATGCTCTCATCCGCGTCGCGGTTGCCCAGCCCCGCGAGCACCCGCTGGTTCAGGAGCACCGTCTTGAGCGCGCTGCGCCTGCGCCGGATGAGCTTCGCCAGCACCTCCGGCGTGAAGGCTTCATCGAGTGCCTCCGGCCCCAGTTCTTCCAGCTTCAGCTGCGAGGCGAGCAACGCCGTGGGTCCCAGCGCCACGCGCGCGTAGCCCAGCGTGTCGGTGAGCTGGAGCTCCTCGTTGCCCTCCAGCGTGAGGACCACGAGCGTCGCGGGAGGCCGTTCGCTTCCGGCGGGCCGCAGCTGCAGCTCACCCCACAGCATGAAGTGCAGCGCGAGCGTCTGCCCGTCATCCAGCGTGAGCAGCATGAACTTCGCGCGCCGCTCCGCGCCAAGCACCTTGCGGCCCGTGAGGTTCTGGATGAAGTCCGGCGGCGAGGCGAAGCGCACCGCCGCGGGCACCAGCACCTCCGCACCCACGAAGCGCCGGCCCACCACGGCCTGCTTCAGGTCACGAACGATGATTTCGACTTCAGGGACTTCCGCCACGGGCAGCCTCCCCTACAGGTCACAAGGTAGGAAGGCTGCGAGATAACGTCATGGGTTGAGTCCCGCTGGAGGGGCATCCCGTCCGGCCGCCAGGCATGCGACCGGACATGGACCTGATTCCGCCCTGCCCCTGCGTCAGGCGCGCACCGTCACCTCGTGCACGTCGCGCTCCAGCTCCCGCGCGTCCACCTTCACGTCCAGGAAGTGCGCCATCGTCTCGCCCTGCGTGAGCGAATGGCTGTCCAGCGCCAGCGTGCGGAAGGTTCCGCCCTTCGCCAGGGCGCAGAGCAGCAGGAGCTGATCACACAGGTGTTCGCCCACGGGTACGCCCGCGTCCAGGTAGCGCTTCACCTTCGCGGCGACCTCTTCGCCCACGGCTTCCGCGCGCTTGCCGCGTTCGCCAAAGCCCGTGAAGACCTCCGTCACGTGCTCGCTCTCCACTTCGACGCGCAGCACGTTTCCTGGACCGAAGGCGCGCTTGAGCTCTTCTGGCCGCTGCTGATCCGGCCGCAGCTTCAGCGCGGCGGCCACGGTCTCCAGCTCGCGCTTCGCCACGTCGAAGGGGATGGCGGCCACCTGGGCCACGGCCTCCGTGCGCAGCACCCGGCCGCGCTCCAGCAACTGGAGCGGCTGGAGCTTCGCGGGATGGATGTCCACGCGGAAGCGGCCCCCGCCGGCCGGATAGTAGCCGGGCCGCTCCAGGGTCACGTCCACGCGCGGGCCCATGCGGCGCAGCAGCGGCAGGTAGGCCTTCTCCAGGAAGTCGAACGGCGGCGCGGCCGGGTTGTGGGTCCCGCCCTCCAGCATCAGCGTGGACGGCCCTTCCGCATGCAGCAGCGCGGGCAGCACCGTCTGGAGCACCAGCGTCGCGCTGCCCGCCGTGCCCACCGCGAAGTGGTAGTTGCCCGCGGACAGCGCGCGCGGGTGGAAGGACAGCTGCTTGGAGCCCAGCTCCGCGCCCGTCACCTCCGCGGCGCCCACGGTCTCCGCGGCCTTGAGCGCGGTGAGGTGCTGCCGCAGCAGGCCCGGCTTGGCGCGGCCCGCGCGCACGTTGACCATCTCGAACGGCGTGCCCGTCACCAGCGACAGCGCCAGCGCGGTGCGCAGCACCTGGCCGCCGCCCTCCCCCTGTGAACCATCGATGCGAACCATGTGCGTGGTGCTCCTTTGCGCGCTCGCGGACGGACGCGGCCCTCCATCCCTGATTACCAAAAATAGCGGCGCCCGCTCCCCCACCTTAACGGCCGCTCACGCGGACCTCTTCGGGGGGAACGGGCGCCTCGGTATCTTCATCCCGGCATGTGCACCTCCGCAGGACGGCGGGTGGGGTTGTGCTTCCGGCTATCCCTTCACGCACACCACCTGCTTGAGCGTGTGGACGACCTCCACCAGGTCCGCCTGCGCGGCCATCACGGCGTCGATGGGCTTGTACGCGGCCGGCGTCTCGTCAATCACGTCCACGTCCTTGCGGCACTCCACGCCCGCGGTCGCCTTCGCGTGGTCCTCCAGCGTGAAGCGCTTCTTCGCCGCTTCGCGCGACATCACCCGGCCCGCGCCGTGGCTGCACGAGTGGAAGGCATCCGCGTTTCCCTTCCCGCGGACGATGTAGGAACGGGCCCCCATGCTGCCGGGGATGATTCCCATGTCGCCCTCGCGCGCCCGCACCGCGCCCTTGCGGGTCACGAAGCAGTTCTTTCCGAAGTGGTGCTCGCGCGAGATGTAGTTGTGGTGGCAGTTCACCGCGGACTCGGACAGCTCGAACGGGGGCAGCTCGCCGCTCGCCTTCAGGGCCTCCACCGCCGAGTGCAGCATGAGCTCGCGGTTCATCGCCGCGAAGTCCTGCGCCCAGCTCACCGCGAACACGTAGTCATCGAAGTGCTCCGTCCCCTCCGGCAGGTACGCCAGGTCCGCGTCCGGCAGGTGGACGAAGAAGCGCCGCATGTCCTCCTTCGCCAGTTCGATGAAGTGGCTTCCGATGCGGTTCCCCACGCCGCGCGACCCCGAGTGCAGCATCAGCCACACGCCATCCGACTCATCGACGCACAGCTCGATGAAGTGGTTTCCCGTCCCCAGCGTTCCCAGGTGCGCCAGCTCCGGCCCACGGCCGATGCGCGGATGCTTCGCGACGATGCGCGCGTACCCTTCCGTCAGGCGCGCCCAGGCGGCGGTATGCGTCGCGGGCGAGTCCTTCCACGCGCCGCGGTCATTCCGGCCGCCGTTGTCCGTCCGGCCGTGCGGCACCGCCGCCTCGATGGCCGAGCGCACCCCGCGCAGCGAGTCCGGCAGCTGCCCGGCACGCAGCGTCGTGCGCACGGCGATCATCCCGCATCCGATGTCCACGCCCACCGCCGCCGGCACCACCGCGCCCACCGTGGGCACCACGCTCCCGACCGTCGCGCCGTAACCGCGGTGCACGTCCGGCATCACGGCGACCCACTTGTGGATGAAGGGCAGGCCGCGGAGGTTGCGAAGCTGCTTCTTCGCCTCGTCCTCGAACGGCACCCCCACCGTCCACGTCTTGATGGGGCGGCCCGCTTCGTCCGACATCACTTCGTAGTTCGCGTTCGTCCGGTCCATGGCTCTGCACCTTTCGGTCGTTCGACCCGGGCGCTGTGTCCCGGTCACGTGGGGGAGCTAGAGCAGCCGGCGTGCCAACGCCCTCTCCGAGGGGGACACCAGGGCCGGGCTGGAAATCCCTATCCCATGGGATAAATACCTATCCTGATGGCTCAAAAGGCGAAGACACGGCGCACGGTCGTCATCGGGATGCTGGGGACGACGCTGGACACGGGGATGGGGTCGCAGCGCTGGGCGCGGTGGCGGCCCACGGTGTCGCTGTGTCAGCAGGAGGACCTGCTGGTGCACCGGCTGGAGCTGCTGTACCCGCCCCACGGGACGTCACTGGCGGCGGTCATCCAGGACGACATCGCGCAGGTGTCACCGGAGACGCAGGTGCGCCTGACGTCGCTGCCCATCCGCGACCCGTGGAACCTGGAGGAGACGTACGGCGCGCTGCTGGACCACGTGCGCGCGCAGTCCTTCCATCCGGAGGACGAGGATTACCTGGTGCACATCACCACGGGCACGCACATCGCGCAGATCTGCATGTTCCTCCTGGTGGAGAGCCGGCTGATTCCGGGCCGGCTGGTGCAGACGTCCCCGGGCAAGGGGAAGGAACACGGGGCGGTGGGCACGCACGCCATCATCGACCTGGACCTGTCGAACTACGACACGCTGGCGGCACGCTTCCGGCGGCAACAGCGCGAGGGCTTGTCGTTCCTCAAGTCCGGCATCGACACGCACAACGCCGCGTTCAACCGGCTCATCGAGCGGATTGAGCAGGTGGCGGTGCAGTCCCGAGCACCGCTGTTGCTGACGGGCCCCACGGGCGCGGGCAAGTCGCAGCTGGCGAAGCGCATCTACGCGCTGAAGAAGGCGCGCAACCAGGTGGCGGGCCCGTTCGTGGACTTGAACTGCGCCACGCTGCGAGGCGACGGCGCGATGTCCACGCTCTTCGGCCATGTGAAGGGCGCGTTCACGGGCGCGGTGGGAGACAGGCCCGGGCTGATGCGGCAGGCGAATGGCGGCGTGCTGTTCCTGGATGAGATTGGCGAGCTGGGCGCGGACGAGCAGGCCATGTTGTTGCGCGCGTTGGAGGACAAGCGGTTCCTGCCGGTGGGCGCGGACAAGGAGGCGGAGAGCGACTTCCAGCTCATCGCGGGGACGAACCGCGACTTGCAGTTGGACGTGGAGCGGGGACGCTTCCGCGAGGACCTGCTCGCGCGCATCAACCTGTGGACGTTCCGGCTGCCCGCGCTGCGCGAGCGCCCGGAGGACATCGCGCCCAACCTGCAATACGAACTGGATCAGGCCTCCCAGGCGCTGGGGACGCGGGTGACGATGAGCAAGGAAGCGCAGGAGTACTTCCTGCGCTTCGCCACGTCCCCGGAGGCCCGGTGGAGCGGCAACTTCCGCGACCTCAACGCGGCGGTGCTGCGCATGTCCACGCTGGCGGCCGGTGGACGCATGACCCGCGAGGTGGTGGACGAGGAGCTGGACCGGCTGCGGTCGCAGTGGCGACCCGCGGGCGCCGCGGCGACGTCAGGGAACGAGGACGTGTTGGCGGAGGTGCTGGGCGCGGCGCGTGCGGAGGAACTGGACCGCTTCGACCGCGTGCAGCTCGCGGATGTGGTGACGGTGTGCCGCTCCGCGCGCTCGTTGTCGGACGCGGGCCGGACGTTGTTCGCGCAGTCGCGTGCACAGAAGAAGAGCGTCAACGACGCGGACCGGCTCCGGAAGTACCTGGCCCGTTTCGGGCTGACGTGGGCGGACGTGAGCGGGCGTGACGCGGAGTAACGCGGTCGCCGCCGTGGACCCAATGGGTGAGAAGGTGAGAATCCTGCTGGGGCTCCCTGTCGGCGGCGCACCGTACGAACTGGTCCGACTGTCGGACCAGCTGAGATGGCACCGGCCGGGAGGTGTACGGCTTGGATGGCCGAGGCCTGAGGTCGGCATGGCCTCAGCGGAAGGCGTTTGCCACGGACCGGCATTGCGACGTGGCCTGCGCCTCGTCGAGCACCCGGACCGTCCCCTCGCCGGGAGAGGACGGGACGGGCGCGGGAGGTGCCGCTGGCGCGTTCGCTCTGCTCAGCCACGCGGGCGGCACCATGCATTCGACGCTGAGCGGCCCCTCGAACGTCGCGCGGACGCGCCCGTCCTTCATCCGCACTTCGCCCCGCGCCTGATTCCCGGTGACCGTCAGTTCCAGGGTGCCTTCGTCCATCGCCATCGAAGGTCCCTTCCCTTGCTGGGAATCCACCACCGCCAGGCCCGGGCCCAACGCCGTCTGGGGGACGAGTCGTGCGGTGGCGTGCTTCGACTTCACGAACTGCTCATTCACCGGCATGCGGAAGCGCCACGTCCCCCCGTCCTCCGATTGCGCGCTCAGCGCGACCAGCATCAGGGCCACGGGCGGGTCCTCCAGGAACTCGGCGCTGAACCTCACGGACGGGGCGGAGTAGGTGCCTTGCTCCGTGCGCACCGTGACCGCGCCTCGCGGCTGGGGAAGCTCGGCCGTTGCAGGCGAGGCCGCGTGCGCTTCATGCGGCCCCACCCGTTCCTCCTTCGGCTTCGCGCAGGCGCCCAGGAGCAGCAGCGCCGCCAACTGGGCCCCGTGCCGCATGCTCAGCACCCCACTCGCAGCAGCATGGCACTCACGGTGGTGTTGTCGTTCTCCCGCAGCTCGTCCACCGCGCCCGCCGGATCCATGTCCAGGTAGACGTAGTACGTGTTGTACGGCAGCGACGCCGGCACCGTGAAGCCCAGCGAATAGATGCCCTCCGAGAACGCCCCCAGCGCGTGGTTGAACGTGCCCACCACGTTCGTGGACTCGGAGTAGCCATTCGGCGGCGCCGTCGGGCTCAGACGCACGCGCATCGCATAGGACGACACGGCCGCGTTACCCAGGTTGCCCACGTAGAACTTCACGCTCTGCGCCGTGCCACGACAGACCGACTTCGTGCCGGAGGGATCCAGCGTCTGCGCCACGTCCCCCACCACGCCCATGGAGGACGGCAGCAGGTTCGGCTTCGTCTGCGAATAGCCGTACAGCGTGTTCATGCCCTGCGCGTTCGTGGGCCACAACGTGGAGGACTCGTAGCCACCCGTCACCAGGTGCGGCGGCGAGGTGCGCAGGATGCTGTGTCCGCCCTCGTGCTTGAAGCCGAAGAAGTGCCCCGCCTCGTGCACGAACGTGCTGCGGCCCGACGTGCCGAACGCATTGCCGGTGCGCGGCGTGAAGTCCAGGTCGCTGGCGATGCAGATGTCCGCCTCGTCGATGCCGTTGCTCCCGATGAAGCACAGCCCCACCGTGGAGTACGTCACGCCGTTGTTCCCGTCGATGGCCGCCCGGTCACACAGGCCGATCTCGTTCTGCCCGTCGCTGTGGTCCAGCGAGCAGTCCGTCGCCGCGTTCACGTTGAAGCCACTGACGATGTGAGACAGGTCGTCCCACTGCCGCAAGCCGTTCCAGTACGCCGTGTTGACGTTGCCAGAGTCCGGGATGCTGCACCGGTTCCGGTACACCACCGGCCCCGTGTACCACTTCACCGGCGTCCCATTGCACGTGTCCCAGGCGGCGGCGCCCGCCTCCACGCTGCCCAGCGCCAGCGCCGCGACGATGCCCACGATTGTCGTTGTCTTCATGGCGGACCTCGTCACGGCTGGCCGGGCGGGAGGTCCCGCTCGGGCTGGAGGGGAACGGCACCCGGCACTGGCGACGACGCCACGGCGGGCGTCACCGGCACGGTCAGCGACGACGCGGGGGTGACGGGTTCCTCGCGGAACGCCCCCGTCACGGTGAGCCCTCGCGCACGCAGGTGGTTCTGGAGCAGCGAGAGGAACGCCTCCCGCTCCATCCCCTCCGGAGCGCTCCGGGCCTGGGCCTCCGCGCGCAGGGCCGGACGGGCGCCCATCAGGTCCACCGTCTCGAATACCGGCGCCGTCTGCCGCACGCCCGCCGCCCCCAGACCGGACACGAGCCCGCCCTCCGCGCCCACGAGCACCTCACGGCCCCCCACTGACTCCACGCGGAACGCGTGCTCGTCCAGCACCGGCGACAGGCTCCACCCGGTGTTGCGCAGGAACACTACGTAGCGCGCCCCCTGGACGAAGCGGGGCACGTGGCTCACCACCAGTTGGCGTCCATCCGGCAGCAGCCCTCCAGCCTGCTTGAGGCGCAGCTCCCGCGGAGCCTCGCCCAGGTGCGCTCGCACGTTGCCCAGCGTCACCACCGTCCACGGGCCCGTGCGCGGCGAGTATTCGCTGTGCACGTCCAGCACCTCGCCCTCCACCACGGAGGCCGTCTGATCAAGCAGGCCGAGCAGACTGTCCACCGCGCGCGGAGGCCGGAGCGACGCCTCCGCGGCCAGCGGGCCCTGCTGTCGCGCGGGGGCTTCGTCCCCACTGGCGGCGCTGCACCCCGTGAGTCCCAGTCCCAAGCCGAGCAGCGCGACCCGCGCGCGCCCTTCTCTTCCGAACGTCGTCCATGGCCTGCCCACGCGCATCACGTCCGCTCCCTTCGTGTCGTCAGTGGATGAGATAGAAGGCGTCCTGGCGCGGCACGAAGAACCGCCAGCCTTCGTCCGTCAGGTACGCCGGATCTTCCTGCATCACCGCCACCTGCTGCCCACCCCACTCTGGCACGGGGGTGACGGTGTTGAGCTCGACCGCGAGGTACGAGCCCTTGCGCAACACCCGGGGCGCCTCCGTCCGCGACGCCGAGCGGAAGTCGATGGAGGCCCCCAGCCCGTGGCCCTGCGCGCCCAGCGGATGGCTGTAGACCTTCGCCTCGATGCTCCGCTCCTTCATCTCCGCCATCGTCGCGTCGTAGACGTCCGCCGACGAGCGCCCCGGCCGCGACGCGCGCAGCATCAGCGCGTCCTGCAGCGCCTGCGTGTTCGCGAGCGCGCGCTTCAGCCCCTCCGGCGCGTCCTGCTCGCCGTCCTTCAGCACGTACGCCATCTTCTGCCAGTCCGTGCTCAGGCCCAGCGCCGTGACGCCGAAGTCCACGTGCAGCAGGTCTCCGCGCTGGATGACCACCGCCTCGTCCGCCACCGCCAGGAAGCCTCGGGAGAAGCCGCCCTTCATGCCCTGCCGCTGCACGCGAAGGTCCGGCTGGAACCATGTGCTCACGCGCGCCTCGAACAGCGCGTCATACAGCCAGCGGCGCACATCCCCCACCGTCGTCTTGCCGGGCACCACCACCTCGTTGGAGAGCGCCCGCTTCACCAGCGACTCCGTCAGCACCACCAGGTCGCGGTAGGGCGCGAACTCGCCGGGCAGCCGCGTGTCCAGGTACTCCTCGATGAGCGGCGCCGCGCTCACGAAGCGCGCCTCCGCGGTGGGCCCCAGCGCCTCCACCAGCCACTTGTAGCTGTCATGCGTCAGGCTGCGCGTCACCCCCCGCCGCCCGTCCATGGCCAGCGCGATGGTGCGCGGGTGGTAGCGCGCGTCCAGCTCCGCGAGCGCCTCCGCCTGCTTGCGCTCCACCGGCGGCGCGGTGAAGAAGCGCGCCACTGCTTCCGTGGCGTAGCCCGTGAGCGCCACCTTCTGGAGCCCCGCGTCACCCGCGTCCACGAAGACGAACACGTCGCGGTTGCCCGCGTAGGGCAGGGGCGGCGCGACCCAGGCCGTCAGCGGATCATCGTGGAACTCCTCGTTGACCACGACCCACATGGCCACGCCGTGCCGGCGCATCATGTCCAGGAGCAGCCCGTGCCGCTCCTTCAGCCAGGACTCCCGCAGGGCCAGGGCCCGGGACGGCGCCGGCACGGCCGTGGAGGTGGTGGGGACGGCGGTGTCGCGCACGGGCGCGGTGGCACACGCCACCAGGCAGCCCAGGCTCAGGGCGGGCAGAAGGACTCCACGCCAACGCTTCATGTCGGGAACTCCAGGTCGGGAAGAAGGCGGAAGGAGCCTAGCGCGCCCCCAAAAAACCGAAGCCCCCCGCCCCGGAACCTCTTGGGTTCCGGGCGCGGAGGGCCTGGGGCGCATCCCACCTGCTCACCCGCTCGGATGGCCTCGCTCCCTCACGCTTCCGGGTCCCGTCCCCCCCGGTCCGGGACACCGGGATTCAGCCAGGCCTTGCAGCCGGCGAATCCACTGGAAGCGGCGGCCCTCCCCCGAAGGCCGCGTGGAGCGCGGACATCCAACCGCGCGCGCCTGAACGTCAGTAGCTGGCGACCCCGTCCAGGCCGCTTTCATCGAAATCGAAGAGCGATTCCTCCCCGTCCTCCCGGGAGGCCTCTTCCCCGTCCCCCTCTTCGTCGTCGACCCGGTATCCCCTGGGCTCCCGGGCCTCGTCCTCCGGCCGCACCCCAGCGCCCCCGTTGGAACCGGGCGCCCACAGCGCGCCGTCCCCCTGGCTCCACGCTTCGATGCGGTACATCGCGTCCCCCCGGTGCGGTGTCTTCCGTCCACCCACGCCGCCGCCGCCACGCCGCGCCTCGATAATTAGACGCCGACCGAAAAAAACCTTGGGTCACGCCTGCCTCATTTATTTCAAAAAGTGTCCCCCCTGCCGGAGCGCGCGGGCCCGGATTCCGGCCTCCTCGCTCCACCCCGGCTCCCCGCGGCGGGCCACCGCCTCGAAGGCCTCCGCCGCCTGGAGCGGGCGCCCCATGGCCCGGAGCGCCAGCGCGCGGTTCCACAGGGCCTGGGGATGGTCTGGAGCCTGACGCAGCACGCCTTCAAGCAGCGTCAGGGCGCCCCGGAAATCCCCCGCCGCCATCGCCACCACGGCCCGGTCGCTGTCCCGGTCCGCCGAGGGCGCGCTGCGCGACAGGAAATCCGCGGCCTGCCGCAGCTCCCCCCGCACGAGGTAGGCCGCGGCGATGCCGTGCAGGTCGCCCCGCTCCTCCAGTGCCGCCAGCGTCCGCAGGGGCACCGGAGGCTCGGTCGCGAGCGCCCCCCCTGCCCCCGGCCCCGTGCGGACGGGGACATAGGGGAGGTAGCGGTCCGCGGCCGGGTACGCGATGCGCGCCTCCAGCTCCCGCGCGGACGCATCCGCCCGCCACGCGTCCCCCGGCCGGAAGCCGTCCCCCGTCATGAACGCGGCGAGCGCCCCCAACCCCATGGCCAGCACCGCCCCCAGCGCCTGCCGCCACCGGCCGCGCGGGAGGGTGAAGCGGAACGGCTGACGAAGGGAGGAAGGCGGAGGTGGCGCGTCGTTGTGGGCCACCGCGCCACAGAGGGCCTGGACGCTGAGCATCTCCAGCTGCATGGCATCATGCAGCCCGCTGGCGCACGCGCGGCAGAGGGCCAGGTGGAGCCGGAAGTGCTCCTCGTCCCCCGACTCCAGCTCCCCATCGAGGAACCGGTAGAGCTTCTTGCACCAGAGATCCATCAAGCGTCAGGGCCCGGAGCCGCGCGGCCGCCTCCTGTCCCTTGCGAAACGCGAGCGGGTTCAATCCTTGGTGGATTCCGCTGCCAGCGTCCGGCCTTGGTTCCCCGCCTGCCCTCCGGGGAGGCGCAGGCGGGCGTGCTTCCGCTTCGTCAACGGCGCGAGCGGGCACGCAGCAGCGTCCCACCCGAGCGGCTGGAGCGCGGGCACGGGAGGCGCGGCGCGCTGACGGCCTCCACCGCTTCTGTCCGCGCGAACCACGGGCAGCAGTTGGCGCACCCCGGGCAGCGGCGCCGGAAGCGGCGGGCTCCCTGGTGCCACGCCCGGCCCTCGCGCTCGGGCGGCGGAGGCGCCTGCGCGGGGAGCACGTCCCCCGGCCAGTGCTCCGGCACGTCCTCGTCCCATGACCCGGGCACCGTTTCGCGGGCCTGACGGGCGGACACCCAGCGCTCGCTCTCCGCCGCGTCCTCCAGCGCCAGCCGCGCGAGCATCTCCAGTTGGAGAAGGTCGTGGAAGCGCCGGGAGCAGACGTCGCAGGTCGCCAGGTGGCCGCGGACGCGGCGCTGGTCCTCGGCGGACAGGCTCCCGTCCAGGAAGGGCTGGAGGTCCTCACACGCGGTGCTCATCGTTCCCTCTCCTGGCGGCGGCGTTCCGCGGTGTCGTGGAGCATGGCCTTGAGGCGGCGGCGGGCGTGGAAGAGCCACGTGCCCACCGTTCCCGCGCTGGGGGTGTTCATCCGCCGGGCGATCTCCGCGTGGCGCAGGCCCCGCGCATGCAGTTCGAACGCCTGGCGCAGCTTCTCGTTGAGCCGGGCCACGGCCTGGCGCAGCTCGTCCTCCGTGACGCATTCCCACTGTTCGGGCTCCGGCGCGTCCTCCGGGTC
This sequence comes from Corallococcus aberystwythensis, assembly GCF_003612165.1. Lineage (GTDB taxonomy): Bacteria > Myxococcota > Myxococcia > Myxococcales > Myxococcaceae > Corallococcus > Corallococcus aberystwythensis. The sequence continues at coordinate 40,552 of NZ_RAWK01000008.1, forward strand.
CTCGAAGAGCATGTGGACGTTGTGCAGGTCCACCCGGCGGTCCGTCTCCGCGCCCTGGCGGCGGCACTGGTCCAGGAACCGGTTGTGCAGCACGCGCACCAGCCACGCACGGCGCGCGGGCTCCGGCCACCGTTTCAGCCGTTCCCATTGCAGCAGCGCGCGCAGGAGCACGTCCTGCACCAGGTCGTCGCAATCACTGGCACTCCTGCCACAGACATTGCGCGCGATGGCGACCAGCACCGGCTGATGGCGGATCGCGAACGCGGCGAACTCCCCTCCAGAGCCCTCCCGGACTGGCGGCTCCTCCCTCCCTGGCACCATGCGACCGCCTCCCTTCCCTCCAGAGAACGCCGAGGGTCGGATTCTTTTCTTCTTATGGATGCGACAAACGCTGTCGCGCTTCTTGCCGCATCACGGCGACCAGTGCCGCTGGAACACTTCAGCCAGACGCCAATTCCTTTCATGGAATAGACAGACATCCAGGCACTCCCTGGTTCAATTCCTTTCCGTGGGTGTGTCTTGCCTCCGGGTGGCTCGCGCCCGACCCGGCATGAAAATGCCGCGTGAAAAAGGGCGTCAGCATGCGCCAGCGGCTTGCGGCGCCTGGAACCCCTGGATGAAGCCCTCCTGGTGCGTCAGGGGGCCCAAGCCGCCCCGCCGGGTGGCGTTCCGGACCGGCCGGAGGGCGCCCTGGGGCCCGGGGAAGCGTCCCCGAAGCGAAACTCCCCCTTGCGTGCCTGGGGAGTCCTTTGGTCCTCTTGGGTCACGCCGTATGCCCATGGAAACCGCCGCCGACAGCCGAGAGTACCGCGTGGTCTTCTTCTGCCCCGCGTCCAACGCCCGGCTCGAACGGCTGGAGGTCCCCGTGCGCCGGCTGTTGTCGCGCATCCAGGCGCCCCCGGCGGAGCTGGCCCCGCTGAGTGAGGCCGGGGCGCTGACGGAGGCCGGGTGGCAGGTCTACCTGGTGCGTTCGCTGACGGAGCGCTCCGCGGCGCAGGCGATGGCGGCCTACGTCAGCGAGGCCACCTGCGCGCTGGCGGCGGAGGTGGACGCCGAGGTGCTGGGGCTCTACGTGGACGTGTCGGGAGATTCCGCACGCATCTGCCGGTGCGGGCCGGAGGACGGTCCGGAGACCTTCGCCGGGCGCCGGCAGGCCGCGCTCACCCGCACGTCCGAGTGGCTGGAGGTCGCCCCCGCGAGCCTGTCCGCCCTCTTCCAGTTGGATCCGCCGGACGCCGAATACGAGCCGGACGCGGATGACCGTTTCGTCGAGGAGAAGCTGCGCGAGGCGCGGGCCCTGATGGAGCGCTACCGCACCGCGGCGAAATGAGGTCCAGCACCCCGGAGGACCTGTCCGGCCGCTGTGAGCGGTGCTACCTGCCCACGGCCCTGTGCCTGTGCGCGGACGTGCCCGTCATCCCCACGCGCACGGAGCTGCTGATCATCCGGCACAACAAGGAGTCGCAGAAGAGCACCAACACGGCGCGCATCGCGGCGCTGGCGCTGCCCCGCTGCCACATCGTCTCCTATGGCGCGCCCGGGGCGCCCTTCGACGCGTCGGTGCTGGACTCGCCGGACACGTGGCTGTTGTTCCCGGACGCGCCGGAGGCGGAAGGCCCTCCGCCGAAGCGGCTGGTCATCATCGACGGGAGCTGGGCGCAGGCGCGGCGCATGGTGCAGCGCGTTCCCGCCCTGCGCCGGCTGCCAGGCCTGAGGCTGCCGCCGCCTGCCCCGGACACGCGCCGGTTGCGCAAGCCGCCGCACCCGGACGGGATGTCCACGCTGGAGGCCATGGCCGGCGCGCTCGCGCGGCTGGAGGGCGAGGACCTGGCGAAGCCGCTCCTCACGCTGCACGAGCTGATGATTGAACGCGTGCTGGCGAGCCGGGGGCGGCTGGGCTGGGAGAACTACCTCTAGCGCGCGGTGACGGGCCTCCTACTGGAGGACCACCTTCTGCATCTCCGCCGCGAAGGGCACGGGCTCCAGGAAGCCCGTCACGCGCGGCTTCGTCAGCACGGTGCCGTCCGGGTTCACGAACGCCACCGTGGGCAGGCCCTCCACGCCCAGCTTCTCCATCAGCGCGTCCAGGTGGTCCTCGCTGTTCGTCGCGTCGATCTTGATGGTGAGGAAGCGGCTGTCCTGGGCCTGGGAGATGACCTCCGTGGACGGGTACGTCAGCCGGTCCAGTTCCTTGCAGGCCGCGCACCAGTCCGCGAAGAAGTCGATGAGCACCGGGCGCCCCTCCTGCTTCGCCGCCGCGAGCACCTGTTCGAACTGGCTCGCGTCGAACGTCGCCGTCTTCGCCGGCATCACGTGGTGCCACTGCCAGGACGGCGCCACCGGATGCTGCTGGAGTCCCATGCGCACCCAGAGTTCGCCCGTGGGCCGCGCGTCCAGCGCACCGCCGCGCACCACCAGCGCGCCCACCACCAGCGCCACGCCCAGCGCCTTGAAGCCGAAGTCGCGCGCGCCCTCCTTGAACGAACGGTGCACCGCGCCCACGAGCACACCCACCACCACCAGCACCGCGGCAATCACCGCGCCCGGCACCTGGCCCACCTGCGCCCCCAGCGCCTTCACGGTGTCGCGCGCCCAGGGGAAGGCGTCCTTCAGGTACGAGAACGCGAGCGCCACCAGCATGATGCCCAGCACGCTCTTCACCCACTCCATCCACACGCCGCCGCGCGGCAGGCGCACGGTGAACACGCCGATGAGGAAGAACGGCACGCCGATGCCCAACGCGTAGATGAACAGCAGCGTCGCGCCCAGCGTCGTGTTGGCGGACTTCGCCACGAAGGCCAGGAGGCCCGTGAGCACCGGCCCCGTGCACGGCGCCGCCAGGAACCCGGACACGCTGCCCATCACGAACGCGCCGGCAATGCCCGCGCCGCCCACGTTGGCGAGCTTCGTCTGCATGGACGACGGCAGCGCCAGCTCGAAGGCGCCGAACATCGACGAGGCCAGGAGCAGCAGGAACAGCGCCAGCCCCATCACCACCACGGGGCTGCCCAGCATGGAGCCGAAGGCCTGGCCCGTCTTCGCCGCCAGGACGCCCAGCCCGCTGAACACCACGCCCATGCCCACGATGTACGACGTCGTCAGCGCCAGCGAGCGGCCCCGCGCCTCCGCCTTCCGCGCGCCGAACACCGACACGGTGATGGGGATGAGCGGGTACACGCACGGCGTCATCGCGGTGAGCAGGCCGCCGGCGAACACCACCAGCGCGCCCCACGCGAGGTTGCCCGACTCCAGGAACCGGGCCGCGTCCAGCCCGGCGCTCGGGCCCGTGGGGAGCAGCCACGGCACCACGGCCACCGCCACTCCCGCCACCACCGCCGCCAGCGTCAGCTTCTTCGTGTCCATGCGTGCCTCGGCTTCCCGCGCGCCCGGACCGGAAAAGAGGCTCCGGGCAGCGGCTCCCTTCTATATGCGGAGGCCGGGGACGCGGCTACCCCGCAGGCACCTGCGCCGGGGAGGCAGGCACCTTCAGCCCGGCGGAGCGCGCCAGCCCCATCACGCCCTCCACGGCGGCGGCGATGTAGCCAAAGGGGTTCGCTCCATCCACCGCCGTCACGTGCACCTCGCCCATCTGCTGCTGGAAGGCCGCCGCCACCTGCGGCAGCTGCCGCGCCAACGTCAGCTGGATGACCTCCGGGCTCACCGAGTTCTCGATGTCGCGCAGCGCCTTCGCACGCTCCATCTCCAGCCCCTGCTGCGCGCGGGTGCGCCGCAGCTCCAGCTCCGTGATGCCGGCTTCCGCCTCCGCGATGGACTGCTTCGCGAGCAGCACCTGGAGCCGGGCGGACAGCTGCTCGGCCTCCTGCTGGGCCTCGGCGAGCTGCAACTGATGACGCGCGGCCTCCGCCTCCTGCTGGCGGCGCAGGCGCTCCAGCTCCACCTGTGCCTTGGCCGCTTCCGCCTCCTGCTCCCAGCGCAGCTGCTCCAGCTCGCCCTGCGCGCGGTTGTACGCGAGCTGCCGTTCGCTCGTGAGCCGCGCGTCCTCCAGCCTCGCGTCCGTGGCCAGCGCCTCCAGGCGGGCCTGTTCCTTCAGGGCCTCGGTGCGCGTGCGGACCTCCTCCTGCGCGGTCAGCTTCGCGAGTGCCACCTCACGCTCCACGGAGGTCCGCTCCTGCTGCTGCTGGCGCGCCTGCTCCATCTTCGCCTGGGCCAGCCGAGCCTCCTGCGCCAGCTGCTCCATCTGCGCCTGTTCGTCCGTGGCCTGCGTGCGCTGGCGGACCTCCTCCCGCGCGGCGAGCTTCTGGAGGTTGAGCACGCGCTCGGCCTCCGTCTCCTCGCGCCGCACGAAGCGCTCCTTGGCCAGCTCCGCCTCGCGCGCCTGCCGCTCCTGTTCGCGGCGGAAGCGGGCCTGCATGTGCTCGAAGACGGCGGAGGACAGGACGCGCACGTCTTGAATCTCAATCGTGTCCAGCAGCACACCCCAGCCCGCGTCGGTGCGGTCCTCCAGCCGGCCGCGCCCGGAGAGCACCGGGGCGATTTCGCGCATCAGCTCCTCCGCGATGCCCTCCTTGCGCCGGGTGAGGCACTCCTCCACGGAGAGGTTCGCCACCAGCCGGCGCGCCGCGCCCACGAACATCTCCCCCAGGAGCTCCGCCAGCTTCTCCTGCGCGCGCTCCGGGTAGCTGAAGTTGAGCATCCGGAAGGCAATCAGCGGATCCGCGATGCGGTACACCGCCAGGCCCGTCACCGCGACGCCCACCTTCTCGCTCGTCACCTGATCCGCGGTGAACTGGAGCCGCTGGATGCTGGTGGGCACGATGGCCACCGAGTCCCCCGGCAGCTTGAAGCAGCTGGCGCCCTGGCCACTCACCTCGCGCACGCGCCCCCGGCGCATGTGGATGAGGAACTCGCTGGGCCGCGCGGTGATGAGGCCCCACTTCTTCACCTTGTCCGGGTCCTCCGCGGGCTTGCCCGCCCGCCAGCCGTCCGCGTAGCGGGTGCGCTCCATGCCCCCCTCCAGGCGGATCAGCGACGGCCGCCCCGTCCCCTCCTGCTGCATGTCCTGGGCGTTGCTCCGGGCCTGCGACTTCGCGTTGGCGCTCATGTTGGCACCCTCCGCGTCCGCTCCAGTGCAGGCGCCCGGCCATGTCCCCCGGGGCCACGAAACGGGCACTTATGGGCGCGCGAAGCGCTGTTTTGGATCACCCCGCCCCATCCTGGCGCACCCGGAGTGCGCCACTTCGGAGGAGGGTTGAACAAAGCCGGCCCACTTCACGACCCGATGCGTCGGGGAAGGGGGCCTCGCGCTTCATGTTCCCTTGACCCGAGGGGGGTCGATTTTATAATTGACCAATCCGGTCCACATTCGTGTGGGCCCATGTAGACCCTGCCGCTGCGCGCGGACCCACCGCGTCGCCGGGGAGCGGAGGGATGTTCCACCCTCCTGCATCACTTCTTCCGAGGACTTCATGCTGAGCCTGCCCATCTACATGGACAACCACGCGACCACCCCGATGGACCCTCGGGTGCTGGAAGTGATGTTGCCCTACCTCCGCGAGGACTTCGGCAACGCGGCCAGCCGCAATCATGCATTCGGCTGGAAGGCCGAGGCCGCGGTGGAGAAGGCGCGCCGGCAGGTGGCGGACCTCATCGGCGCGTCGGAGAAGGAGATCGTCTTCACCTCCGGCGCGACGGAGTCCGACAACCTGGCCATCAAGGGCGTCATCGAGTTCTACAAGTCCAAGGGCGACCACATCATCACCCTGAAGACCGAGCACAAGGCCGTGCTGGACACCTGCAAGCGCCTGGAGCGCGTGCGCCAGGAGCGCCTGGACGAACTCAAGGTGCTGCGCCTGGGCCAGCTGGCCGGGCGCGACGTGTCCCCGGAAGAAATCCCGGAGCTGGCCGCGAAGTTCAACCTGGACGCGGACGACACGTTCAAGAAGTGGGCGGAGATGCCCACGGGCGGCGCGCGCGTCACCTACCTGGACGTGGAGCGCGACGGCCGCGTGAGCCTGGAGAAGCTGGCCGCGGCGATGACGCCCAAGACGGTGCTCGTCTCCATCATGTTCGCCAACAATGAAATCGGCGTGGTCCAGCCGGTGGCGGAGATTGGCAAGCTGTGCCGTGAGAAGGGCGTGCTCTTCCACTGCGACGCGGTGCAGGGCGTGGGCAAGGTGCCCTTCGACGTGGAGAAGATGCACGTCGACCTGGCCTCCATCAGCGCGCACAAGATGTACGGCCCCAAGGGCGTGGGCGCGCTCTACGTCCGCCGCAAGCCGCGCGTGCGCATCGCGCCCATGGTGGACGGCGGCGGTCACGAGCGCGGCATGCGCAGCGGCACCCTGAACGTGGCGTCCATCGTCGGCTTCGGCGCGGCCGCGGAGGTCGCGAAGCAGGACCTGCCGGAAGAGGCCGCGCGCCTGTTCCGCCTGCGCGAGCGGCTGCGCACCGGCATCATGGAGCAGCTGGACATGGTGGTCGTGAACGGCAGCCTGGAGCACCGCATGCCGGGCAGCCTCAACATCTCCTTCTCCTACGTGGAGGGCGAGGCCCTGATGATGTCCATCAAGGACGTCGCGGTGTCGTCCGGCTCGGCGTGCACGTCCGCGTCGCTGGAGCCCTCCTACGTGCTGCGCGCCCTGGGGGTCGAGGAGGACATGGCCCACAGCTCCATCCGCTTCGGCCTGGGCCGCTTCAACACGGAGGAGGAGGTCGACTTCGTCATCCGGCTGGTGGTGGACAAAGTCCGCAAGTTGCGAGACATGAGCCCCCTGTACGAGATGGCCAAGGAAGGCATCGACCTCAAGAGCATCGAGTGGACCGCCCACTAGGCGCTCCCCTCCCCTCAAGACTTCCCGCCGGGCACGGGAGCCCCCGCCCGCCCGGCCGCGCATCGGTTGTCTCCGAAGCGCATCAGTTCAAGCGTTGTGCAGAAGGAGCGTGAGACGCATGGCTTACAGCGAGAAGGTCATCGAGCACTACGAGAACCCCCGCAACGTGGGGACGCTCGACAAGAACGACCCGAACGTCGGCACCGGCCTGGTGGGCGCGCCCGCTTGCGGTGACGTGATGCGGCTCCAGCTGAAGATCAGCGATTCGGGCGTGATTGAGGACGCGCGCTTCAAGACCTTCGGCTGTGGCTCCGCCATCGCGTCCAGCTCGCTCGTCACCGAGTGGGTGAAGGGCAAGACGGTGGATCAGGCCATGACCATCTCCAACAAGGACGTGGCCCGGGAGCTGGCGCTGCCCCCGGTGAAGATCCACTGCTCCGTGCTGGCCGAGGACGCCATCAAGGCGGCCATCGAAGACTTCAAGAAGAAGCGCGCGTCGCGGCAGGCGTAGCGGCACGCAGCTGGCGGCACTTCTTCAACGGATCGAGGACGACCCATGAACGAGCAGGCCCAGACGACCCAGGCCCCTCAGACGCCCCCCAAGCCGGCCCCCAAGGGCATTGGCCTGGCGGACAGCGCGGTGGCGCGCCTCAAGCAGCTGCTGGTGGAACGGCAGACGCCGGACGCCGGCCTGCGCATCGCCGTGAAGGGCGGCGGGTGCTCCGGACTCCAGTACTCCATGGAGTGGGCGGAGAAGTCCCGCGAGCGCGACAAGGTCTTCGAGCGCGACGGGGTGCGCGTCTTCGTGGACCCGAAGAGCTACCTGTACCTCATTGGCACGGAGCTGGTGTTCGAGCAGACGCTGATGGCGTCCGGCTTCAAGCTGAACAACCCCAACATCAAGGCCGCCTGCGGCTGCGGAGAGAGCTTCTCCGTCTGAAGCCTGCACGGCCTTCCCGCCCGCCCTGTCGGTCAGGGAGCGGGCACCAGGGGTCCGGCCCGGCGCCGGGCCCCTTTTTCGTTTCCCCCATGAGGATGTGCGCACCGTGAGGACCCACTTCGACGTGTTCGGGCTGCCCCGCTCCCACGCCGTGGACGTGCCGGCCCTGGAGAAGCAGTACCGGGAGCTGTCGCTCCAGCTGCATCCGGACCGCGTCGCCCCCGGCAACGCGAAGGAGCGCCTGGCGGCCGTGGAGGGCACCACCGCCCTCAACGAGGCCTTCAAGACGCTGAAGGACCCGGTGCGCCGCGCCTTCTACCTGCTCAAGCTCCACGGCGTGGACCTGGACCGCGAGGACGCGGGCGCCCAGAAGGACATGCCCCTGGCGTTCCTGGAGGAGGTCATGGAGCTGCGCGAGGCCCTGGACGACGCCATGGCGGCGAAGGACCTGCCCAGGGCCCAGGGGATGGCGAAGGACGTGGCGGTCCGCAAGGCGGCGGCGCTCCAGGAGGCCGTGGCGGCGCTCGGGGCGCTGGAGGGCGCGGGGGATTCGCCGGACGGGGTGAGAAAGGCGTCGCACGCGCTGGGGCGGGTGCGCTACTTCACGCGCTTCCTCGAGCAGGTGGACGCGTTCGAGGAGGAGGTGCTCGCGTGAGCAACAACGGCTATCTGCAGATCCACGACCCGCTCAAGCCGAAGGGCCACGTGGTGGGCATCGACCTGGGCACCACCCACTCGCTGGTGGCGTCCGTCACGCAGGGCAAGCCGCGCTGCGTCCCGGTGGACGAGGGCGATTCGCTGCTGCTGCCCTCCGTCGTGCACTACGGCAAGGACGGCGGCGTGGTGGTGGGCGCCCGCGCACGGAAGCTCGCGGCCGAGGCCCCCACGGACACCATCGTGTCGGTGAAGCGCTTCATGGGCCGCAGCCCGGACGACCCGGAGACGCGCAAGCTGGGCCACTACGCCTTCGCCCCCGGCGCCAACGTGGTGCGCTTCGACGTGGCCGGCGGCCAGCCGGTGACGCCCATTGAAGTCTCCGGCGAAATCCTGCGCGCGCTGAAGCGCCGCGCGGAGGCGCACTTCTCCGGCAAGGTGGAGCAGGCCGTCATCACCGTGCCCGCCTACTTCGACGATGCGCAGCGCCAGGCCACCCGTGACGCGGGGAAGCTCGCGGGCCTGGAGGTGCTGCGGCTGCTCAACGAGCCCACCGCCGCCGCGCTGGCGTACGGCCTGGACAAGGGCAGCCAGGGGATGTTCGCCGTCTATGACCTGGGCGGCGGCACGTTCGACATCTCCATCCTCAAGCTGGAGGACGGCGTCTTCGAGGTGAAGTCCACCGGCGGGGATTCGGCCCTGGGCGGCGACGACTTCGACCGCGCCATCGCGCAGCACGTGCTCCAGAAGCTGGGCGTGGAGTCCCCCACCCCGGCGCGCATCGCGGAGGTGATGGTCGCCGCCCGCCGCGCGAAGGAAGCGCTCACCGACGCGGCGGAAGTGACGCTCAGCGTGGAGGGCCACTCCCAGCCGCTGTCCCGCGCGGACTTCGAGGCGTGGATCCAGCCGCTCGTCGCGAAGACGGGCGCGGTGTGCCGGCGGGCCCTGAAGGACGCGGGCGTGGCGGCGGGCGAACTGGACGGCGTCATCCTGGTGGGCGGATCCACGCGAGTGCCCGCGGTGCGCCGCTTCGTGGCGGAGCTGTTCGGCCGCGAGCCCCTGGGCGACATCGATCCGGATCAGGTCGTGGCGCTGGGCGCCGCGGTGCAGGCCAGCCTCCTCACCGACACCGACCGCCAGGATGAAGTGCTGCTGCTGGACGTCATCCCCCTGTCGCTGGGGCTGGAGACGATGGGCGGCATCACGGAGAAGCTGATCCCTCGCAACTCCACCATCCCCACGGCGGCGGCGCAGGTGTTCACCACGTTCAAGGACGGCCAGACGGGCCTGGACGTGCACGTGGTGCAGGGCGAGCGGGAGCTGGTGCAGGACAACCGCAGCCTCGCGCGCTTCACGCTCTCCGGCATCCCCTCCATGGCGGCCGGCATGGCCCGCGTGGAGGTCCGCTTCCAGGTGGACGCGGACGGCATCCTGTCCGTCACCGCGAAGGAGCAGACCACCGGTGCCGCGCAGGCCATCACCGTGAAGCCCAGCCACGGCCTGACGGAGGAGGAGATTGAAAAGATGCTCCTCGACTCCATCGACTTCGCGGAGGACGACATCCAGGCCCGCCAGCTGCGCGAGCAGCAGGTGGACGCCGAGCGCGTCCTGGCCGAGGCCGACCGGCAGCTGCGCGAGAACGCCACCCTGCTGGAGGCCGGCGAGCGGGAGGCCATCCAGGCCGCCATGGCCCGCGTGCGTGAGGCCGCCGCCGGCAAGGACTACCTGGCCGTGAAGGAGGCCCTGCACGCGCTGGACGAGGCGTCCCGGGGCTTCATTGAACGGGTCATGAACCGCGCCATCACCCAGGTGGTGTCCGGCCATTCCGTGGAGGAGTACTGAGCCGTGCCCAAGGTCACCTTCAAGAGCCCCCTGGCCGAGGTCGCCGTGGACGTGCCCCAGGGCACCACCCTGCTGGACGCCGCGGAGAAGGGCGAGGCCCAGGTGGGCCACAGCTGCGGCGGCGTATGCGGGTGCTCCACCTGCCATGTCTGGGTCCGCAAGGGCCTGGACTCGCTGAGCGAGCAGCGGGACGACGAGATGGACCGCCTGGACATGGGCTTTGACGTCCGGCCGTACTCCCGCCTGTCCTGCCAGACGGAGGTCGGCGCCGAGGACGTCACGGTGGAGATCACCGAGGAGTCCCTGGTCGCCTTCATGGACGAGAACCCGGCCATCCGCCGGCAACTCGAGTCCGAAGGGCGCTGGCCCCTGAAGAAGTAGGCCGAAAAAAGGGTGTTGACCGGGCGGGGGAGGTTCTCTATACGTCTCGCCCATCGCGGCGCCGCAAGGCACCGCGAGCCACCTGCCCAGGTGGTGGAATTGGTAGACACACTAGATTCAGGGTCTAGCGCCTGCAAGGGCATGGAGGTTCGAGTCCTCTCCTGGGCATGAAGTAAAAAGAAGGGCCCCGACCACAAGTCGGGGCCCTTTTTGTTTTCCCGCCCTGCCCTCTTCCGGAGGGCTCAGGGAGGCGCGGGTTCCACCGCCTCATGGGCCACGTGGTGCGCGGCGGCGCTGGCCAGCCGGCCCCCCTTGCGCAGGTCGCGGATCCGCAGCTTGGACTTGTGCACGCACCAGGCGCCCACGGCCACCTGGCTGATGACGGTGCCCAGGTGGGTGAGCGTGGCGAAGGCCGCCGCGTCCTCCGGGTTGGAGCCCAGCGAGCGCGCCGCCCAGCTCGTCACGAAGTAGTAGATGCCCATGCCCGCCGGGACGCCCGGCAGCGACTGCCCCAGGGAGATGGCGCCCAGCACGACGGCGCCCGCGAAGAGGCCCCCGGGGATGTGCACGCCGTGCAGCGCCAGGCCGTACGCCAGCGCGGAGGCGAACACCGGGAAGATGGAGAAGAAGAACACCCTCGCCATGCCCTTGAAGCTGCGCGCGGTGCCCAGACCCTCGCCCACGTGACTCAGGAAGCTGTCCACGCGGGGCAGGCTGTGGCGCTGGTGCAGCCAGCGGCCCAGCGGCGCCGCCCAGTGGGCCAGCAGCACCACCAGGGCGACGAGGCCGATGCACAGCGACAGCGCCACGTTCAGCTCCGTGCGGAAGTGGGCCATGGTCTCGCCAAAGGGGCCCAGGAAGGACAGGGCCACCAGCAGCATCAGGCAGGCGAACTCCATCAGCTTGCACACGCCCACGGAGCCCAGGCTCCGGATGAAGGGGATGTTGTGCGTGCGCGACAGGAGGAAGGAGCGCGTCACCTCCCCCAGCTTTCCCGGCAGCGCGTTGTGCACGAAGACGCCAATCCCCACCATCTGGAAGCGGTCGCGGAACGGGATGGGCTTGCGCAGCGTGGCCTGCCACTGCACCGCCCGCAGCGGCACGAGCGACGCCTGCAGCAGCATGAACGGCACCAGCCACACCAGGTGCCCCGGCAGGTCGCGCACGAACTTCCCCAGCGGGAAGCGCGGAGTCAGCAGGTCCCCGGACCCGCTCAGGTTCCACTTGAAGAACGCGGTGGAGAGCAGCAGCACGGACAGGACGAGTCCGACCACTCCGCCCAGCACCTTGAGCCACGTGCGTCCACTGGCGTTGGGAAGCCGCATGGTCCTCCCCTTCGTTGGGTTCAATGCAGGATCCGCGGCGAGCCGGTGTCCAGGTAGGCCTCCGCCAGCCGCTCGTGCAGCCGCGCGCAGTGGCTCAGGCCGGACAGGTCCACCGGGCCGTTCGCGGGCCACATCACCAGGCTGTCGGACTCCACGCGCGTCAGGCCGCCGTGCGAGCCGAACTCCCACGCGAAGCCCACCGTGCCGCCCTTCTGCACGGCCTCACCGAAGAGGACCAGGTCCCCCGCGGTGTCCATGCGCGGCAGCCCGTGGAGGAAGTCCGCCACGGCGCGCTTGCTGTACTCGGTGGTGAGCGGCGCACGGTCCAGGTCCGCCGGGCCGTAGACGCCCCCGCCCATCACCACCACCGCCTCCGCGCCCCGGCGCATCGCCACCATGCCGATGTCCGGGTTGTTCGTGGCGCGCGCCAGCACCTCCGGGTGCCGCGCCAGCAGCTCGCGCGCCTCCAGCGGCGCGGGACGGCCGCTCAGGTAGATGTGGGCGAAGTTGCCGGCCTCCACCACCACCGGGATGAAGGGCTCGCGCGCGGCGGTGTCCGGTGCGGGAGGCGCACGGCCATCCAGCAGGCCGCGGCGCACGTCGTCCTTCAGCGGTGGCACCTCGCCTTCAAAGAGCACGGCCTCCAGGCGCCGGCCCTGGCGCTGCTCCAGCGGCAGGCTGTCCACGTGGCCGTGGTCGGACAGGAGGATGACGTCGTAGGGCTCCGGCGCGGCGCGGGCCACGGCGAACAGCTCCGACAGCGACGCATCCACGCGGTGCAGCTCCTGCATCGCCAGCTCCGAGCGCGGGCCCCGGCGGTGGGCTACCTCGTCGTAGTTGCCGTACACCAGGTAGATGAGCGGCACGCCGCGCACCATGTCCACCAGGGACTTGGTGTACGCGAAGCTCCAGCCCAACCGCTGGAGGAGGATGCGGCTGATCAGGAAACCCTGCTCATGGCGCCAGTCGTTGACGGCGCGCGCCCACTGCCGCACCTCGCGCACCGCCTGCCAGGACTCCATGCCGAAGGAACGCAGGAAGTCCCATGCGCCCTTCGTGCGCGCCGAACCCAGGCCCTGCATCTCGTACGCGAACGAGCGCGCCATGAGCTTGAAGCTCGACAGCGTGCTCATGCACATGCGGTTCATGGCGCCCGCGTGGAAGAGCGAGAAGTAGGTGTGGCCGCCGTGATCCAGCAGGCTCGTGCGGCCGTGGCCACGCAGACGGGCGTCGATGGCCATCGCGTCGCCCGGCGTGTTCATCTGCACCTTGCGGCCGAGCGCGCGGTCGTACCAGCTGTAGCCCGGCAGGTTCGGGTGCTGCAGCCCGTAGAGCAGGCCTGCCTGGAAGAAGGGCGTGGAGGTAGGCGCGCCCCAGAACGCGTTCTCCAGGTGATACGCGCCAGACCGCACCAGCTGTGAAACAAAGGGCATACGGCCAGATGTGATGGCCTCGTCCAGGAGCGCCTTCGGCACCCCGTCCAGGTGGACGAGCAGAGCGTTCCGGGGCCGACGCGCCGCCACCGGCGGAACTTTCGAGCCGATCCTCCGGACAAGGGTATTCGCCCAATTTCGTGAATTCTCGCTGACGAGTTCGCTGAGACTTTCGCGCACGTTGACGGCTCCCCCATCCCCCAAGGCAAAATGGGCATTCAGGGGGACAGGAGCTTCCGGGGCCGCGTTGCTCTCTTGGAGAGCAGGCGGGCGGAAAGGGTTCGCTGTCCCGGGCTGGAATCGAAGTGCCCCCTCGGGGCTTCACGGGGTTTCGATGCTGGCTCCAATCGTTTTTCTGTTCTTCATGCTGCTGTCACTGAGCGCCGTGGCGGCCGGCCGTAACGCGCCCGGGCTCGTGCCGGTGAAGCACACGCCGTCCATGGACGGCATCGCCCTGCCGCTGGTGAGCTTCAGCTCGGATCAGGGCTTCGGCTACGGCGCCGTGGGCGGCATGTACCTCTACGGTGAGGGCAAGACGCCCTATGCGCATGCCCTGTCCGCGCAGGTGTTCTTCACCGCGCGCGGCGCCATGAATCATTACCTCCGCTACGACGGGCCGCAGTTGCTGGGGCCCCTGCGGCTGGAGGGACGGCTGGAGTACCGCCAGGAGAAGAGCAGCCCCTTCTTTGGCGCGGGCAACCTGTCCGCTCCGGACTTCCGGGGGGACGTGGACGACGAGCGGTACAACTACGACAAGGGCTCGCCGGGCCTCTGGGTGCGTCTGCGCGGGCGGCCCTTTGGTGAGAAGCACCCGTTCCAGTCGTACGTGGGCTACGGCTGGCGCTACACGCGCGTGTCACCCTACGAGACGTCCATCCTGGCGCAGGAGAAGCCCATCGGCATCGAGGGTGGGCCCAGCGGGCAGCTGCTCGCTGGCGCGCTCTGGGACACGCGCGACGACGAGTCTGATCCGACGTCCGGCGGCGTGGAGGAGGTGGCGCTGCGCGTGTCGGGCCTGGCCACGTTCAGCCGCTACCAGTACGCGGGCGTGACGCTGAGCGAGCGCCGCTACATCCGGATTACGCCGCGGCTCGTCTTCGCGCAGCGGCTCACGCTGGACATGCTGTTCGGCGAGGTGCCGTTCTTCGAGTGGATGACCACGGGCGGCGTCAACGTCTCCGAGGGCATTGGCGGCATGAGCAGCGTGCGCGGCATCGAGCGCAACCGCTTCGCCGGCAACGTGAAGGCGTTCAGCAACTCCGAGCTGCGCTTCCAGGCGGCGCGGATGGCCTTCTTCGGGCAGCCGCTCGCGCTGGGCGCGGTGGTGTTCCTGGACCTGGGCCGCGTGTGGCATCCGGGTGTGACGGACGGCAAGTGGCATGAGTGGCACCCGGGCATCGGCGGCGGCCTGCGCTTCTCGCGCCGCGCGGCCGTGGTGCGCATGGACTACGCGCGCTCCACCGAGACGGGCCGTCAGCGCTTCTACATCACGTTCGGTCACATGTTCTAACGGCGGGCCCGGACGCGCGCCGCTGGATTTCAGGTGAGCGCGTCCACCCAGCCGCGAAGCCGCGCATCCGTCTGCGCCTCGCCGCGCACGCCGGGTTCCACGTCCAGCGTCAGCGTGAGGAAGCCGCGCGACTCCAGGCCCTGGCGCAGGGCTTCACGCGCCTGCGCGTCCGGGGCGAAGAGGATGCAGCCGTCGCCGCCGCCCGCGCCGGAGAGCTTGCCCGCGCAGTGGTAGGACGCGGCGATGGCCAGCACGCGGCGCATGCCTTCGGTCTCCAGCGGCCCCAGCTCCAGGAGCAGCGCGTGCTGGGCCTTCACGGCCTCGGAGAAGGCACGGAAGTCACCGCCGCCCAGTCCGCCTTCGATGACGTGGCCCAGTGCATCCGAGCGCTCCACGAACGCCTTGCGGCCGGCCTCCGCGAGCCGGGCCTCCACCTGGTCGATGAGGAGCTTCGTGGACGCGCTCTCACCGGTGAAGGCGTAGAGCATGGACACGCGCGGCACGGGCATGCGCCAGAGGTCCACGGGTGGGGACTCCGCGAGCGCGGCGTTGAAGCGGCCGGTGTTGGCGGCGTTCGCGAGCGCGGTGATGTCGTAGCGCCGGTAGCGCACGGCACCGCCCGCGAAGCTCGTGGCCACGTCACCGCCGCTGCCCTTGCCGCCCTGTCCCAGCGTGTGCGCGGTGAGCGCGAGCTTGAGGACGTCGAACTTCTCCTCCAGCACGAAGCGCGCGGCCTCCGCGGCGAGCACCGTCGCGGACGCACTTCCGCCAATGCCCAGCTTGTGGCCGCCCGGGCCCAGCGCGCCGGGAGCCACCGCCACGTCGAAGCCCACGCTCGCGCGGCCGTGCGCGCGAAGGGCTTCATCCAGCGTGCGGGCGACGAAGGAGAAGCCAGCGGGCACGTCGCGGCTCCACTTCACGCCCCTGGGCGTCGTGAGCCCCTGGAGCGTCCCCTCCTCCAGGCAGATGTGCACGCGCGAGTCCTGACGCCTGCGCACGTACGCGGCCGTGCGCGGCGCCACCGCGGCGAGGCGGGACACGCCGCCCCACAGCACGGCGTACTCACCGGAGATGAACAGCTTGCCCGGGGCGGAGAGCGCTCGGTCCATCAGAACAGGTGCTCGGACAGCAGCGTCGCGTCACCGCCGGGCACGCAGCGCACCACGTCCACGGCGCCGCAGGCACGGGCCAGGGCCTCCGCGGCAATTTCATGGGCCGCGTCCGTGAGCAGCACCGGGTTCGGGCCCGCGTCGAGCGTGAACCACACCGGCACGCCCTTCTTGCGCTGCTCGCGCAGGTGCTGGATGAGCCCCAGCGTCGAGGCGTTCAGGTAGCAGAGGGGCGGATCCGCCGCGAGCGAGGTGGCGTGCATCCGCCACGCGTTGCGCTCGCACAACTCGCCCAGCGCCTCCAGGTCCCGCTTCGCGATGAGCTCACGGGCGCGGGGCACTTCGGCCTCCGCGTCCTTCACCCACGCCGGGTAGTAGGGGCTCGTCTCCACCGTGCCCTTCATCCCGTCCCGCGACTTCACCTCTTTCTCGCCGCGGTCGAGGATGGCCACCACCATGCGCAGGTCCGCCCAGTGGCCCGCGTCGAAGCGCTGCACGGCGTAGCTGTCCTCGCCGTCCGCGCGCTCACCGCGCTGCCACTCGCAGAAGCCGCCCTGCACGCTGCGGCACGCGGAGCCGCTGCCCCGCCGCGCCAGGATGCTGGACGCCCGCGTGTCCGCCGGAAGTCCCGCCGCCGCGCGCCCCGCCACCGCCAGCGCCGCGAAGCCCGCCGCGCTGCTCGCCAGGCCCGCCGCCATGGGGAAGTCCCCGCGCGACACCACCTTCGCGGGCCCCAGGTCGCGGCCCGCCTGCACACGCACCGCGTCCAGGAGGCGCAGCACGCGGTCGCGCTCGCTGCCCCTGGCCACGTGGCCGTGCAGCTCCACCGTGTCCGACGGCGCTCCGAACTCCACCGTCGTCGTCACGTGGATGGGCGCCAGCGTCAGCGACAGGCTGGACTGATGCGGCAGGATGAGCGCTTCGTCCCGCTTCCCCCAGTACTTCACGAGCGCGATGTTGGGATGCGCCCGGACCGTTGCCTTCATGGAATGTCTCCCTGGACCCGCGGCCCCGCGAGCTGGCTCGCGAAGCAGCGCACGCCATCGCGCGTCAGTTGCGCGACCACGGGCTCCGGTTCGGGGAAGAGGCCGATGACCGCGCCACCGTCACCTCCCGCCCCGGTGAATTTGGCCCCCAGCGCGCCCAGCGAGCGCAGCCGGAACACCATGTCCTCCAACGCGGGCGAGGACAGCCCCAGCGCGTTCAGGAGGCCCTGGTTGACGTTCATCGCGTCCCCCAGCCCCTCCAGGTCGCCCGTCTCCACCGCCTTCGCCGCGTCGGCGACGAGCCGCCCCACCTGGCCGAAGAGCCGCTTGTAGCGCTCCGGCCACCGCGCCTGCCGCTCGCGCAGCGCCCCCACCGTCAGCTTCGTGGGACTGCGCGCGCCCGCCAGCGCCACCACCACCGACACCGGCCGCGGGCTCTTCAGTTCGCGCGCCCGCCCGGTGACCCCCGCCGGCGCCTGCACCCGCCGGTAGAGGATGAGCTTCTCCTCCGCGCTGGTGGTGTGGT
Source organism: Corallococcus aberystwythensis (assembly GCF_003612165.1). GTDB lineage: Bacteria > Myxococcota > Myxococcia > Myxococcales > Myxococcaceae > Corallococcus > Corallococcus aberystwythensis. Next base: position 58,049 of record NZ_RAWK01000008.1, read on the forward strand.
CCACGCCGGACGGCGTGCCGTGGAACTCCTGCTCCATCTCCCACGCCAGCCGCGCCGTCGCCTTCGCCGTGGGCGCCTGCCCCGCCGCCTGCAACAACACGCGCGACGTGGCCACCGCCAGCGCCGCGGAGCTGCCCAGCCCCGCGGACAGGGGCAGCTGCGGCTCCAGCGTCACCTTCACCTTCGGCTCGCCCACGAGCTTCGCCGCCCGGGCGAACGCCTTGCGCATCATCCGCTTCTGCGCCGCGTCCGCCGTCACCGGCACGTCCAGCACGCACGAGCGGGAGGCCACGCCCCGCGCCACCACGCCGATGGTCAGCGGGCCGGCGATGGCCGGGTAGCCGTACACCACGCTGTGCTCACCCAGCAGGATGACCTTGCCGGCACCGAAGGCGACCAGGGATTGCATTGCGGGAGTCATGGCACCAGACACGCGAAGGGGCGGGCGCCTTCATTCCGCGCACCGCCCGCTGCCGTCAAGCGCCCCGCGTCTCGCGGAAGCGCCCGGGGGTGGACCTCAGCCGTTGGTGAGGGTGGCGACGACGGGCGTCTCCGGAGGCAGGCTCGCGAGGATCTCCCGCGCCTTCTCCACCTTCACGTGCCCGGCCTTCACCAGCAGGTTGGCCACCTTCTCCACGTCCCCGCCGCGCGCGCCCGCCGTGACGGCGACGCTGCGCGCGTGCATGGCCATGTGGCCCTTCTGGATGCCCACGGAGCCCAGGGCCCGGAGCGCCGCGAAGTTCTGCGCCAGGCCCACCGCCGCGAACACCATGGACAGCTCGCGCACGCTGGTGGCGCGCATCAGCTTGAGCGCCACCTGCGCGCCCGGGTGGATCTTGATGGGGCCGCCCACCATGCCCAGCGCCAGCGGCAGCTCGATGCGGCCGACGAGGTGCCCCTCCTCCAGGTACCAGGTGGACAGCGGCCGGTACTGCCCGCCCCGGCACGCGAACGAGTGCGCGCCCGCTTCGATGGAGCGCCAGTCCTGCCCCGTGGCGATGGCCACCGCGTCAATGCCGTTCATCACGCCCTTGTTGTGCGTGGCGGCGCGGTACGGGTCCGCTTCCGCGAAGCGGCTCGCCTGCGCGATGCCCTCGGCGATCTCCTCGCCCGGCAGGCCGAAGTCCGCCAGCAGCGGCAGCGGGATGCGGCACGTGGCGCGCGACAGCCGCTTGTCCGCCAGGTTCGACAGGATGCGCAGGTACACCCGGCCGCCCGTGACCTGTTCAATCAGCGGCGCCACGCCCTCCGCCATGGTGTTGATGAGGTTCGCCCCCATCGCCTCCTGCGTGTCGATGAGGAGGTGGACGATGAGCAGCGGCTCGCCGCGCGGGCCTTCCGGCGCGGGCAGGAGGCGCACCTCGACGTCCCGGGCGCCGCCGCCGCGGGCCACCATGGCCGGGTGGAAGCTGTTGGCCAGGGCGATAATCTGCTCCTTCGCCTCCAGAATCTTCTCGGACGCGCGGCCGGGGTCCCCGTAGTTGGAGACCTGCACCTGGCCGATCATCATCGACTCGTCGGCCTCCGCGATGAAGCCGCCCGACTCGCGGACGATCTTCGACGCGAACGACACCGCCGCGACCACGGAGGGCTCCTCCACCGCCATGGGCACCAGGTAGTCGCGCCCGTTGACGTTGAGGTTCAGGCCCAGGCCCAGCGGCAGGGAGAACGTGCCCACCGCGTTCTCGATCATCTGGTTGGCGGTCGACAGGTCCAGGCCGCTCTCGCCGCGCAGCTGATCCAGCTCCGCCTCGGTCAGCCGGAACATCTGGCCGATGCGCGCCAGGCGCTCCTCCATGGGCAGCTTGTGGAATCCGGCGAGCCGGGACGTGACGGTGTCAGACATGTTCTTCCTTCCCAACCTGGGAGCCACCCGGCATCACAACGCCGCCAACCAATCCTTCAACGCTCCGGACATCACGCGGGGCCGCTGCCGCAATTGCGCGACCGTCCGGCTGCCCGTCAGCACCAGCGCCTGCCGCAGCCCCGTGAGGATGACCTTCAGCGCCTCCTCCGCGGCCGGCAGTCCGCCCTGCTGCTGGGCCCGGAACAGCGGCAGCGCCATGCCCGCCAGGTCCGCGCCCAGCGCGAGCACCTTCGCGGACTCCAGCCCACCGCGCACCCCGCCGCTGGCGACGAGCCGCACCTCCGGCCCCACCGCCTTGCGCACGCTGGCGATGGCCGCCGCGGTGGGGATGCCCCAGCCGCTGAACTCCGCGCCCACCTGGGCCTGCGGGCCCGCCGCGCGAAGCTGCTCCACGCGCACCCACGACGTGCCGCCCAGCCCGGAGACGTCCACGTTGCGCACGCCCAGTTCCACCAGCCGCCGCGCCACGTCCGGACCGATGCCGCACCCGGTCTCCTTCACCAGCAGCCGGTCGCCAAACGCCCGCGCCAGCTCCTCCACCACGCGGTAGCCGCCCCGGAAGTCGCGGTCGCCTTCAGGCTGCGTCAGCTCCTGGCCCGCGTTGAGGTGCAGCGCCATGCCGTCCGCGCCAATGGCGTCCATCAGCCGCCGCACGCCGTCCACGCCCAGGCCAATGGCCTGATAGAGGCCGATGTTGCCCAGCAGCGCCACCGTGGGCGCCACGTCGCGCACCGCGTAGGACGCCGCGCGAGCGCTGTCCTCCGCCATCGCGCGCTGGCTGCCCACGCCGAAGGCCAGGCCGTGCCGCTCCGCGAGCAGCGCCAGGTCCCGGTTCACGGCGCCCGCGCGCTCGGTGCCGCCCGTCATGCCGGTGACGAGCAGTGGCGCCTGGAGCCGCTTGCCCAGGAACGGCGTGGACAGGTCCACGTCCTCCACGGCCATCTCCGGCATGGCGCAGTGGATGAGGTGCACGTGCTCCAGCAGCGTGGAGTTCTGCGCCGGTTCCACGTCGCCGGTCGCGCACAGGTCGAGGTGGGCATCCTTCCGCCTGGCTGTCGTCTCGTCGCCCATGTCGCTGAGTGCCACCCGCGCTGTCGCTGCAAAAAACGTGTAAGCCTGGAAGGTCCTTGCGTTCCTACCAAGCGCCCGGGCCGGGGTGCAAGCCAAAGGGCCCCGGCGGTCGTCCCCCGGGCGTGAATGGACGCGGTGGCTTCTGGACGGTATGAGCCACCCCGTGAGCGCGCCGGACAACAGGGTCGTCGTCTTCCTGCACAGTGGCGAATACGACCGGGTGCACCAGGGGCTCTCCATCGCGGCGGCTGCGACGGCGGCCGGACGGCGCGTGGAGGTGTACCTGTTCTGGTGGGCCCTGGAACGCTTCCTGATGGACAGGTTGGACGAGCCGGACTTCACCGGCCGCGAGGACGTGGCGGACCGCTTCGAGGCGCGTGGCATGCCCACCGCGCGCGCGCTCCTGGAGCACGTGCGCGACTCCGGCCTGGGCACGGTGGCGGGCTGCACGGGCTCGCTCGGTGCCCTGGGGAGCGAGTCGAAGGCGGGCGACAGTGACATTGATGTCTGGCTCGGCTGGAGCGCCATCCTCCAGCGTACGGCCGGCGTGACGGATCGTTTCTACCTTTGAGACGGGCGGTGGCTGGCGCCATGGGCCTCCGGGGCAGCCTGGACCCGTTGTGTTGACGGCCCCTTGTGCCTGCTTACGTTTCGTGTGGCCCCCTTGACGGGGCGAAAGGCACGGAACGAGGAACATGGCGCAGCGTGACCCCCACATGACATCCCGAGGACCGGCCGTACCGGCGCTCAAGGGCGGCGGGTGGCACCGGCTGGGCAACGCATTGAAGACGACCGTGCTGCTGGCGGGCTTGACGGGGCTGGTGCTCGTCATCGGACAGCGGCTGGGCGGCGCGCAGGGCCTGGCGATGGCGGGCCTCTTCGCGGTGGTGATGAACTTCGGCTCGTACTGGTTCAGCGACCGCATCGCGCTGGCCATCCACGGCGCGCAGCCGCTGCCGTATGAGCAGGCCCCGTGGCTGCATGAGATGGTGGAGCGGCTGGCCGCGCGCGCGGGCATGCCGAAGCCGAAGGTGTACCTGCTGCCCACGGCGCAGCCCAACGCGTTCGCCACGGGCCGCAACCCCAGCCACGCGGCCGTCGCGGTGACGGCGGGCATCGTGGACATCCTGGACCGGCGCGAGCTGGAGGGCGTGCTCGCGCACGAGATTGGCCACGTGCGCAACCGGGACACGCTCATCGGCACGGTGGCGGCGACGCTCGCGGGCATCATCAGCTACGCGGCGCAGATGCTCTTCTGGTTCGGCGGCAGCATGCTCAGCCGCGGCGACGATGAAGAAGGCGGCGGCATCGCGGGAGCCCTGTCCAACCTGGGCCTGCTGCTGGTGGCGCCCATCGCGGCCACGCTGTTGCAGCTGGCGGTGAGCCGCTCGCGCGAGTACGGCGCGGACGCCACGGGCGCGGAGCTGTGCGGCGATCCGGATGCGCTGGCGAGCGCGCTCTTGAAGATGGAGCGCGGCGCGGAGGCCATCCCGTACGACAGGGCGCCCGCCACGTCGCACCTGTTCATCGTCAACCCGCTGCACCACGGCGGGGTGATGTCGCTGTTCTCCACGCACCCGCCCATCCCTGAGCGCGTGCGCCGGCTGCGCGAGATGAGCGCGCGGATGGGCCAGGGCACGCGCAGCCGGGGCGGCTGGGAGTACGCGTACTAGATGGGCGTTGAAACCGGAGCATCCGGCGGAAGTCCGAACGACTCCACCGGGTGCTCCAGCATCTCGCGCAGCGTGTTGGCGATGACGCCCGCGTGGTAGCCGTCGAGGAAGCGGTGGTCGAAGGACGCGTTGATGTTCATCACGTGACCGGGCACCACCCTCCCCTCCTCCACCACCGCCACCTCCCGCACCGCGCCGGGCGCGAGGAAGACGGGCACGCGGGTGAAGGGCGCGAGCGGCAGGTACGCCGTGTCCAGCCCCAGCGCGCCCACGTCCACCACCACTGCGGAACCGAACGGATCCCGGGGCAGGCCCAGCCACGACGGATCCATGTTCAGCGTGTACGTGAGGAACGACACCAGCCCTGTGAAGCGGTGCAGCAGCAGGTGCGGCACGCGCTTCAGCAGCCGCCGGCCCTGCTCCACCTGTGCGTCCCGGCCCTCACGCACGCGCGCCGCGGTGGCCTCCACTTCGAGCGCCAGCTCGCGCACGGGCTTCTGCTCCACGTCCTCGATGCGCACGGGCGTGAGGCCCTGTTGATCCACACCGGGCAGCACCGCGCACACGGTGATCCGCTGGCGCAGGTAGATGCGCTGGTAGCGCAGGAGCGCGTTGGCGTCCGGGCAGCGGCGCAGCCCTTCACCCACCGCCTTGAGGACCAGGTGCATCGCGGTGAGCCGCACACCGGTGCGCTGGTGGAAGGCGTCCAGGTAGGCGAGCGCCGCGTCCATGCGCACCGTCAACGTGCCGTAGACCGTCGGGTCATACGCGGTCGCCCAGCTCCCGATGGCGAGCTTGCGGAAGCTCGACACGTCCTGCTTCGGCTTCAACTCCAGGTGCGCCATGGGGCGCGAGCGTGCCCCAGGACCGTGCTCACGGGTGAGCCGGAAAAGGGGCGGCCAGCGGGGCCCGGCCAGCACGGTGGGCGGGGCCCGCCGGGTCGCCTGCCAGTGAAGCCTTGACGCGCCATGTCCCAGCGGTAGGCTGCCCCGCTTTTTGCATCTTTCTGTGGAGGTCGTTCCCTTGCTGGTTGCACTCATCCTCGTATCGGTCGGGTTCGCCGTGACGCTCGGCCTGCTGCTCTTCGGAGACAAGAGCGGCGCTGGTGCCAACGCGGGTCGTCCCTCGCTCTCTTCTTCCTCCTCTTCCGCGCCGTCGTTCCGCGGTGAGCTGGAGTCCGAGAGCAAGGCGCGCGCGAAGGCGGAATCGGAGGTCCAGCGCAAGCAGAAGGAGCTGGACGAGCAGCGCGCGCAGCTCCAGGAGGTCAAGGAGCAGCTGAAGCAGACCAAGCGCAAGCTCTTCGAGCAGAAGGAAGGCGACAAGGGTTCGAACGACCTGGCGAAGGCCCGTGCCGAGGTGGAGCGCAACGCCAGCATCCAGCTGGAGCAGACCCGTTCGGAGCTGGCGCAGGCCCTGACGGAGAACGCCCGGCTGCGCGCGGAGACCGAGTCGCGCAACGGCCCGCGCCGCCGTGAGGCCCCGGCCGCCGCCCCCGCGCAGACGTCCGCGCCCACGGCCCCCGCCGCTGTCGCGACGCCGGAGCAGATCGCCGCGCCCGCGAGCGAGCCCGTGGTGAGCGCGGCGGTGACCGTGACGCCCGTGGCCCCGGCGGAGCCCGTGCGCCGCTACCGCGAGCTGAACGACGCGGACCGCGAGAAGATGGACCGGCTGGAGCAGGCGGCGAACAAGGACCGCGCCCGCGCCGTGGAGCTGGAGAAGGAAGTGCGCCGGCTCAAGGGCCGCGCCGACACCCAGGCGCGCATCCTGTCGGTGACGAAGTCCGAGGCCGACCTGGGCAAGGACAAGTACAAGGCGCTGGAGAAGCGCCTCAACCGCACGCTGCTGGAGCGCGACCTGCTTCGCCGGGCCATCAAGGACCTGGAGAAGAAGACGGGCATGCTCGCGGACCGCACGGAGCTGACGCCGGACGAGGTCGCCGCCAGCGACCAGCGCAGCGACGACCAGGCCCGCGCCCGCGCCGAAGCGGAGGCCCGCGCCGCCGCCCCGGCCACGCCGACGGAGGCTCCCGCCGCCACCGAGCCGGCCGCCGCCGCCCCTGCCTCCACCGAGGGCGAGGCGAAGCCCTCCGAGTCTCCGCCGTCCAACGCCTGATCCGCGTTCCTGCTTGAAGCACCCAGGCCCCGCCGTCCCCTCACCGGGACGCGGGGCCTTCGTGTGTCCAGCTTCTTCAGTCGCGCGGCGGAGGCATCACGACCAGGGCGTTCGTGAGGGGGCGGGGTTCTCCGGCGCTGTCGTCCATGCCGCCCACCACGAGCACGGAGCCGTCCGGCAGCGCGGAGCACGTGTGCCACACGCGCGGCTGCGGCATCAGCGGCAGGCCCAGCACCGTGGGCTTCGCGCCCGCGAGCGGGGTGATCAGCTCCACCCAGGGCACGGCGTACGTCGTGCCGAGGCTCGTGCCCCGCCCGCCCAGCACCACCACGCGACCGTCCGGCAGTGACACCGCGCACGGATTGCTCCGGGGCATCAGCGCGGGGCCGTCCTCCACCAGGACCACCCCCTTCAGGAACTCGGAGGCGCCCACGGGCCTCGCGCCTTGCGCCGGATCCAAGCCGTCAAAGCCCCCCACGACCAGGGGCAGTGGATCCTCGTCCGCCCGGCCCAGCAGCGCCACGGCGGCGCCCACCCTTGCGACACGGAGGTCAGCGCCCGCGGCCAGTGACTCGATGCGGTCGTCGCCGAAGGTAAAGGGCACCACGTCTCTCCTGGCACCCAGGACATCCCCTCCC
>NZ_RAWK01000090.1 GCF_003612165.1 Corallococcus aberystwythensis
GGGCAGGGGGGGCCGCCGTGGCCTCGGGAGTGGGCGCCGCTTTCGCGTGCGCCAGCCGCCCGAGGATGTCCGCCTGCAACAGGTCATGGAACCGGGCGCCGCAGGCCTCGCAGGAGGCCAGGTGCGCGCGGAAGTCCTCGTGGTGTTCGCGAGGCAGCTCCCCGTCCACGAAGGCGGGGAGGTGGGTGCAGTGGACGTGGTTCATCCGCTCCCCAGCTTCCGACGGGCCTCGGCCATGTCGCGAAGCTGATCACGCAGTTTCAGACGCGCGTGGTAGAGCCACGTGCCCACCGTGCCCACGGGAGCCCCGAGCCGGCGGCCGATCTCCGCGTGGCGCAGCCCCTCCGAGTGCAGCTCGAAGGTCCGGCGCAGGTTGAAGGGCAGGGTCGCGACGGCCTTGATCAGCTCGGCCTCGGTGACGCACTCCCACAGCTCCGGGTCCGGCGCCTCCGGCTCCTCGAAGAGCTTGTGCACGTTGCCCAGGTTGATGACGGTGGTGGCCTCCGTGCGCGAGCGGCGGCACGTGTCGAGGAAGCGGTTGTGCAGCACCCGCACCAGCCACGCCCGGCGCTCCGGCTCCGACCAGGAGCGCAGGCTGTCCCACTTCAGCAGGGCCCGCAGCAGGACGTCCTGGACCAGGTCGTCGCAAGCGGTGGTGTTCCCCCCACAGATGTTCCGCGCGACCGCCATCAGGATGGACTGATGACGGACCGCGAAATCCGCGTACTCCATGTCGGAAGTGTCGAGCTCTTCTCTCATCGTGCGGCCCCCAGTGCCGGTGATGAAAAGAAAACGTTATAGGTCCGATTCCTTTAGAATGCCGTTAAAGCCTTACAGGTTGGATGGAGTCGGCTGACAGCCTTTGCGAGTGGAAACGGGAGTTTGCGAATTCATGACGCAACCCGATGCCCATGAACCTGGACTTCAAGGGTATTCCCCTCACGGCCCGGCCCACCGACCTCCTGCGGATCGAAAGATCCGCCGATGGGGTCTGAATCCCCGCTCTGCCATTCAGCGCGAGCCGGGCGCATCTTCCAGGCACCATGACCCACGACCACTCCACCCACGCGCCACAGCAAGGTTTTGGCGCTGACCGCGCGCCCCATTACGACGCCCAGGCCGCCGTGAACCTCGCCGGCTACGGGGCAGCGTATGAGCTGGGAGTCAGCGCGTTGACTGCTCAGTTGGACGGTCAGGACACGGCGTCGCTGCTGCACGTAGGCCTGGGCACGGGCGCGGAGCTGGTGCCCTACCTTCGCTTCAACGTGCCGGGCTGGCGCTTCACGGGCGTGGAGCCCTCGGCTCCGATGCTCGAGGTCGCGCGCAAGCGATTGGAGGCGGAAGGGCTGCTCGCGCGCACGCACCTGCACGAGGGCGAGCTGCGCACCCTGCCGCCGGGCCCGCCGTTCGACGGCGTGCAGTTGATGGGCGTCCTGCACCATGTGGAAGGCGAGGAGGCCCGCGTCGAATTGCTGCGAGAGGTGACGCGGAGGCTCAAGCCGGGAGCGCCGCTGGTGCTGGGCTGCCGCATCGGCAACGACCCCGAACTGACGAGCGTGGAGCTCCGGCGGCTGCGGGCGTACGGCGTGGCGCCGGAGAAGCTGGAGGCCCGGCGTCAGGCCATGGCGAAGATGCAGCCCATCGAGTCCGATGCCGCCCTGTTCGCGATGTTCGCCAGGGCCGGGCTGGTGGCGCCGAAGACGCTCTTCGTCTCGCTCCAGTACAAGGTCTTCCTGGCGCGCTTCCAGCCCTGAGCGAGACACCATCAGTGGGACTCAGACGCTCCGGTCACGCGCTCGAACGACAGTCCCAGGTTCCCGACCCGTTCGAGTGCGTTCTTGATGTCCTCCGACACGATGAACGCCGTCTTGAACTTCTTCAGCCGAAAGACATGAGCGCCATCGGTCTTTGCCGGGTCGACGCGTAGCCCGTAGATCCAGCGGTACTCGCCTGCGTACTCAGGGAAAGAGCCCTCGGGGTAGTGCTGCACCTCCAGACATCGTTCTTCGTCGATGCAATCAACCACCTTGATCGCATTGACGAGGAAGGCCCGTTCGGACTCCCCCTCTATCGACACCGGAAAGAGCTGCACGTCATCGGGAGCCAACGTTCGGAAGACGTTCGCGACTGCTTGGCTCCCGATGGGAGTTTCCTCGACCCCTGCGAGCACGAACGTGCGCTTCTCTCCAGGATGTGAAATCCGGGCCTTGAGGGGGCCAGGGTCTGGAAGGACGCGACCATCCCCGAACATCCAAGGCTCATCAAACGCTTCACCGGAAGCCCGTGTCGGCGTCTCAAGGAGCCACTGGGGCACATCACCTAGTCTCACCCAATAAAAATACCGTTCCACCTCACCCCTCCTTCACAATGAGGCGTCGCAACGGAGAGTCCGACGTCAGAAGCTCATTGGCTATCTTCGCAAGCTCCTCCGTCAAATTGGCCCGACAGGTCTCAGTCGTCCGGCAGCGAGTAACAGAACGATTAAGGCGCTGAAGCACCTCTGTGTGGTAGCGCTCGGGGTGAGGCCCCTCGTGCCCCTTGAGCCGCACCTTGTTCGCAGCGTCTTCGAGTGTCATTCCGGCCTTCTTGAAAATCCGTTCGCACTCTGGCGTCCAAGGGCCGCCAGTAGCAGCGGAGACAGTGTTCTTGTTCGTGCAGATGTGATGGACCGGGCCCTCGGCGTCACCCGGAATACCGTTCGAGTACATCGCGACGGCGGCGGTAGCTCCTGGAGCCAGCGTCACGTTGAGCACCCCGGCAGCGGGCATCGCGATGGAAGTCACGCCGCCATTCAGTGCCGCCCCGAGCTGGAATCCCGCCTCGGCTTGTCCTCGGAGCGCAGCCTGGGAGAAGCCCGGGAGCCTGGGCCCCTGGGCCGCCATCGCGCTCTTTCCACCCAAGGCCGTGGTGACGAGCAGCACCAGGACACGCGTCCCGTTTGTCCCGAGCACCTTGCCGAAGCGGTGTCCGATGTCCTGCAACGCGATGACGCTCGTTGCCCTCTCTGCATCGTCCCACAGCCGCACGAAGCCCCGGCCTATCTCCCATACCGGCACCACCCCCAGGTAGGCCACCATCGCCGCGGTCAGTGCCACCGCGATGACCTTCGTGACGGGTTCGGGCAGCGTCATCATGAGGAGCACGGACAACGCGGCCGAGGTCACCATGGCCTTGAGCACCACCGGGTTCAGCATCTTGCTGATCTCCGCCTCGACACTGGCCCAGACCCCATCCAGCGCGAACGACAGGGCCATCAACGTTCAGTCCTTGCGCGAGAAGAGCAGCCCCGTTCCGCCCACCAGGGTCAAGCACTCGTCCCCGTCGGGACGTGCATGTCCAGGATGAGCTGCGTGAGGGCCGCCTCGAACGCATCCTCACTCACCTGAACCGGATCTACATCCCGGGACTCGTGAACCACCTGCCTGCCGTCTCCAACATCAACGCGGACAACACGCGTCGTCGCACACCCTCCCGCGAAAAGGAGTAACGCGAGTAACCACACCCACCGCATCAATGCTCCCGAAGCCGCTCCCCTGGGAGTCAGAGGCAGGGCATCCTCATCCCCGAGCTTATCGCGGACGAGTTCCGCTGAAGCGTGGACCGCCAGGGATTCGAGGCCGCATCAGAATTCCGAGGCAGTTTCCTCAAGCCAAGCGCCCGGAATCCCTGCGCCACGCTCCTGGTCCATGCCTTGCTCCGGCATGAGGCTTCACGTCTTCCAAGGAGCCACGATGCGCTGGATGCGGATGCTGGGCGGTTGTCTGACGGTGATGGCCCTCGCTGCCTGTGGGTCGAACGACGAGGGAGGGCAGGGGAAGCTGAAGCTTCAGGAGGGGCAGTCGCTGGACCTGATGCAGGAGTGTGGCGTGGACCTGCCCCAGTGTCCGCAGGGCCTGTCCTGCCTCGTGCTCAAGCTGGACGGCGTGTCGAAGGCGCGCTGCGTGGACGACTCCAAGGTGTGCAGCGAGCTCGTGTCCTGCACGGGAGGCACCGAGTGCGCCATCCTGGCCTCGTATCCCGGCCAGGTCGTCTGCTCCGGCAAGTGCACCTCGGACTGCGACTCGACCGTGTCCCACAGTCCGTGATGGCACCGCTGATCAAGGAGCCAGGAGCTGGGTGTTGATTGCGTGTGTCCAGAGCTCGGTCGCAAGCCGGAGTGCGGAGACACCGTGCTCGATCTGGGTCGCCAGCCCGTCACCCCGTGTCACGCGGAAGGTATGACCTGTTGGCTCCATGGACATGATGCTGCGTTGGGCCTCTGAAACGTCATCAGGCTCGTCCACGCGAAGAACAGGAGCCCTCCCAGTCTTGGGGACGGCCCGGATGGAGAGCACCAGTTGGTTGCCCTGGTGCTCGCCGTGAAGATGGAACAGTTCATAACGCCTTAGCGGGAAGGCATCCCACGCGGCTTTCGGCAGCACAGTGAAGTCGGAGACTCCCAGGCGCGGTCGCTGGCCTTTAGCGGACCGGGCCTCCAGTTGCACCGCGAAGTCGCGGATGGCTGCATGGAGCGCACGAACAGCCTCATTCCATTGATCGGGCTGGAATGAATGAGAGGCTTCGGTCTTGCCCAACTGCTCCGCCAGGTAATCAATCGCGGGCTCACGGACCTCGATGACCTCGCGGGCCGCGCGCTCGTACTCCTCGAAGCTCTGGTCCAGCCGGTCGAGCGTCAGCTCCACCATCGCGGTGATGTCCCCCGAGTGGGACGCATCCAGCGCCGTGTAATACCGCGCCCGGTCCTCGACGAGCAGGACGATGGCAGGGAAGTGCTCCCGCATCAGCAACAGGTTGGCGAGCAGTCTCCCTGTCCGCCCGTTCCCATCCACGAAGGGATGGATCGTCTCGAACCATGCATGCGCGATGGCACAGACAACCACCGGGTGCTCGGTCTTGGCGCCAGCCAGCCACTCACCGAAGGCCCGCATCTCCTCGGGCACGCGGACCGCTTCCGGTGGCACGTGCGTCGTGCCGCCGATCCATACGTTGGTGGGCCGATAAGCACCGGCGTTCTCGGGATCGATTCCGCGCAGAACGATGCCGTGCATCTCGCGTACATCTCGCTCGTTCAGCACGGAGTCCTTGCTGGCCAGCCCCTCCACGAAGTCGAGCGCATGCGCGAGGTTCACCGCTTCGAAGTGGTCCTTCAGCGACTTGCCCGCGATGGTGATGCCGTCCTCCACCACCGCACGCGTCTCTGGCAAGGTCAGCCGGTTTCCCTCAATCGCATTCGAGTTGTACGTGTGGTGGATCCGGAACCAGTGCCGCAGGCTCTGAATCGCGGCAGGAGGCATCCGGGTGGCACGCAGCCGGCGCATGCGCTCGGTCGCCTGCTGAAGCCTGGGCTCGATGCTCTCGCTCCACCGGTACGGATGCACGCCAACCACCTCCGCTCTCCACTGTAGCGCCGTCGCCCCCTTTCACCTCGAAGGGGCGCATGGAGCCCCTTCGTGCACATTGCAATCCGGACGGGCGTACCGTTCCCGCAGCCTTCCTGCCCGTCCGTTCCTGACGTGGCCCTGTTCCAGTCCTGGTCCACGTTGCCGCGGCGTCACGGCGGCGTGGACACCTCCAGCTGTCGCATCGCTTCCTTCCGCGCGTCCGACGCGGAGCGGACGATTTCATCGCTGGACAGGCCGAACGCGCTCGCGTCCATCTTGCGCAGCCGGGGCAGCACCTCGCGCTCCTCCTCCGTCATGTGCTGCGCCACCACCGCCTCCAGCTGCCGCACCGTGGACTCGCGGCGGCGCGCGTCGTGGCGGACACGCAACAGCTCGGAGAGCAGCTGGGTCATCTCTCCATGCTCCTCCACCGCGAAGTCGATGCGCGGCCCGTCGACCACGCTCCTCGCGACGGGATACACCCAGCGCTCTTCGATGGCGCTGTGCAGCGTGAGCGTTTCAGCCAGGAGCAGGCTCAGCTCCGGCTTCTCTTCGTCGGGTGCGTGGCGCCAGGCCTCGAAGAGGGCTTCCGCGTCCCGGTGCTGCTGGATGAGCACGTCGATGAGGTTCATGAAGGGCCAGGGTTCTCACGCGCACCCAAGGGCGCAATCCACACGCGAGGACGAGCGCCCTGCACGCCCCGGCCCCAGGGACCAGACCTGCATGCACTGGCGCACAGGCCCTCCAGGCACACGCGCAGGGTGTGGCGGATGTTTCGCTCGTCGTCCACCACGAGCACCCGCATGGGGCGCTCCGTCGCCTCGCACTGGCACGCACTTCCATGGTCCTGAGTCCAAGAGCACGCCGTGTGCCGGGCCCGTCTGTCGGGTGCCGGGCGGCGCAAGCCACGGTGGGCGCATCGCATCCCGCACGGTGTGCCCCGGCGTGCGGTTGCAAGGTGCAACGCGGAACGGGCTGGTGTCTGCTGCGGCGCGGCCGTGCGGCTGGCACGCGCCATGGATGGAAGGGAGCCCATGGGCAACGAAGGGACGCCTCCGGACGAGGGGGGCGAGGACAAGAACATCTTCGCGAAGGAGCTGGCCCCACCGCCCAGCATCTGGCTGCGCAAGGGCACCTGGCTGGCGCTCGTCTTCGTGTCGATGGTGGGCGTCTTCATCTGGCTCCAGGGCGGGGACGACCGCGCGCTGAGCGCCATGTCCCCCTCACAGCGGGAGGCCCTCTTCACGGAGACCCGCGACGAGTTCCGCCTGCTGTGCCTGGTGGATGGCGGCGCCTCGCGCTGGCCCAAGAAGTGCGCGAGGCACGCGGCGTTCCTCGTCCGCTTCTCCGAGTGCGACGCCGCCTGCCGCAGCGAGGCGGAGCCCTTCCTCCCCCATCCCACCCGCTGAAACGCCCCCCGCCGGTGATCGCACGCCGGTGTGATGAGACGTCTTACATCTGACGTGAGGCGTCCTCCGCCGTGGGTCCCACCTGTCAGGATCAAGTGTCCCATATGACCCTGCGGGGCAATGCCGACCCGTTTGCAGGATATTTCAAGGGACGCGGGCTTGAGTCGGGGGGAGAGGTGTTGTCTATCCTACGAGTCCTGACGAGGCCTTGGCCGTCGGGGGCCCCGTTGGGTCCGCGGAAGGATGAGCGACAATGAGCTGGCGCAGCAGGCCTGGCGCGGGTGCAGAACCGCGCTTCATCGGGATGGGTGACGTGGGCCCGCGAGGGGGTGTGTGATGGCGATGAGGCTCAAGCAGAAGATGATGGTGCTGCCGGTGGTGGCGGCGGCGTTCCTGGTGGCCATCGTGACGGTGACGGTGGTGCTGGGCGCGCGCACGCGGAGCGCCTCGGAGCGCATCGGGTCCAGCCTGGCGCCGTCGGTGAGCCAGGCGCAGACGTCGCGCGCGGGGTTCGCCGCGCTGCACCAGGACGTGGGCGACGCGGTGGCGCTGCACGCGGTGCAGCAGCAGACGCTGGACGCGCACGTGACGGAGCTCAACAAGGGGCTCGCGGCGCTGCGCGCGCTGCCGGACGTGGACGGCGCGAAGGTGGAGGCCCTGCAGGGGGCCTTCGCGCGCTACTGGCAGGAGGCGTCGCAGGTGGTGGCGCTGGCGGCCCGGAACGACGCGGGCGCGGAAGGGGCGCTCGCGAAGCTGGAGCCCGCGTACCGCACGATGCACGACGGCCTGGAGTCCGTGACGGCGCAGCAGGAGGCGGCGCAGCGCGAGGCGTTCACGGAGGTGTCGTCGCTGCACGGTACGACGCTGACGTGGGTGCTGGTGCTGTCGGTGGCGTGCATCCTGATGCTCGCGGTGGCCACGGTGTGGCTGTTGCGCGAGGTGACGACGCCCCTGGCCCGGCTGACGGCGACGGCGACGCGCATCGTGCGGGAAGGCGACCTGTCGCTGGCCATCGACACGAGCGCGCAGGACGAGGTGGGCGAGCTGGCGCGCAGCATCCAGACGCTGATGACGCGGCTGGGCTCGGTGCCGGGCACGCTGCACTCGGTGGTGACGGAGCTGACGGCGGCCGCGGCGCGGCTGAACGCGGCCAGCCACGAGCAGCTCAACTTCCTGACCAGCCAGTCGCGCAGCCTCACGGAGGCCAGCTCCACCATCGCGGAGATTGCCCAGACGTCGGGCATGGCGGCCAGCCGCGCGGAGATGGTGTTGAAGGTGGCGGCGCAGGCGGACGCGTACAGCTCCTCCGGGCAGCTGTCCATCGAGCGGAGCGCGGAGGGACTTCAGCAGATCCGTGCACGGGTGGGCGCGCTGGTGGGGAGCATCGGCGTGCTGTCCGAGCAGGCGGTGCACGCGGGTGAGATCATCGGCAGCGTGAAGGACCTGGCGGACCAGTCCAACGTGCTCGCGTTGAACGCGGCCATCGAGGCGGCGCGGGCGGGCGAGGAGGGCCGGGGCTTCGCGGTGGTGGCCAAGGAGATGCGGGCGCTCTCCAGCCAGTCGCTCCTGAGCACGCAGCGCATCGGGAAGATCCTCCTGGAGATCAACCAGGCCATCCGCGAGACGGTGGGCATCGCGGAGGAGGACAGCCAGAAGATGGAGGAGGGCATTGAGCAGGTGCTCTCGTCCGCGACGACGCTCAAGGACATCACCCAGGTGGTGCAGGAGAGCAGCCAGGCGGCGCGGCAGATCGTGGCCTCGGTGACGCAGCAGAACGCGGGCATCACGCAGATGACGGAAGTGGTGACGCAGCTGTCGGAGATGATGAGCGACGTGGTGATGGCCACGAGCAACGCCGAGCAGGCGGTGGGGCAGATCAACACGTCCCTGGGCAAGCTCCAGGAGCTGTCCACCGCCTTCCGCGTCTAGCCGCCCACACGGAAAGCCAGCAGGGCCCACGGGCCGCTCCGGATGCACCGGGGCGGCCCGTTTTGCGTTGAACGGGCCTGTCAGGGGCGCGTGTCAGGCGTAACTTGTATGCTACGCCCAGCCTGGAGCCCTTGCCATGACACCCACGGGATTCGACCGTTACTTCGAGAAGAAGCTCAAGCGCCCGGCCTTCGCGGAGGCGTACGCGAAGGCACGCGCGGAAGTGGATGCGGCGGACCGGCTGATTCGCGCCCTGGATGCGCGGCGCGAGGAGGCGGGACTGAGCAAGGCGGACCTGGCCCGCAAGGCGGAGACCCCTCCGGAGGTCGTGCGCCGCCTGTTCACCGCGCCCTCCGCGAACCCCACGCTGTCGACGGTCACGAAGCTGGCCGCCGCGCTGGGCTGCCGCCTGCAACTGGTCCCGGCTCCCACGCGCCGGAAGGCCGTGCGGCCTCGGGCTCCCGCTCCCCGCGTCCGCCGCAAGTAGGCCGCGCTTCAGCCGGCCCACACGCTCCGGGGACGGCGGCGTTGGTATTCGTCCCGAAGGGCCCGGACCTTCGCGTAGTCGGACGCTGAAATCACGGTGCGGAACGCCTTCGTCTTCCCGGTCAGGAGGACGAGGCTCGGGCCTCCCAGGCCCAGCGCTGCTCCATCCCGCTCCAGGAGGCAGAAGAGCCGGTAGTGACGCCGGCCCCTGCCATCCGCGCGGACTTCATGGAGCCCCGCCATGTCGCCGTGCATGGCCTCCCATTTGCCCCCACCGCTGAAGGCGGGCGGTGGCGCGTCCGCCACGGCTTTCACGACCGCGAGCAGCTTCGCGCTGACCGCGTCCGGGCATTCATCGAGGAAGTCGCGGGCTGGAACGCCGCGCGCCGGGTCGTCCTCCGGATGGCGCTGGAAGAAGTGGATGCGCCAGGGCTGAGCGTGCTTCGGATGGGGCAGGGGGGCGTGCTCCCGTCGAGTGAATGGCGGGAGACGCTAGGCCCTACCTCTGACGTCACTCGCCCTGCATCAGCCCCGTGATGCGGCCGTCCGGGTGGACGGTGACGCGGCGGGCGGCGGGCTCTCGCGGCAGGCCCGGCATGGTGAGCAGCTCTCCGGTCAGCGCCACCAGGAAGCCCGCTCCCGCGGACAGGCGCACCTCGCGCACTGTCAAGGTGAAGCCCCGGGGCCGGCCCGTCTTCGTCGGGTCGTCCGACAGGGACAGGTGCGTCTTCGCCATGCACACCGGCAGCCCCGCGCCTCCCAGCGCCCGCGCCGTCTCCAGGTCCTTGCGCGCTCCTGGCGTGAAGGCCACGTCGTCCGCGCCGTACACCGTGCGCGCGATGGCGCGGATCTTCTCCTCCGGCGTCTGCTCCAGCTCGTAGAGGAAGCGCGGCTTCGGCGGCGCCGCGTCCGTCGCGTCCAGCATCGCCAGCACCGTGTCCGCCAGCTCCAGCGAACCCTCGCCGCCCTTGCCGAAGCCCTCGCACACCGCGATGCCTACGCCCCGCGCCTTCGCGAACGCGCGCAGTTCGTCCAGCTCGCTTTCCGTGTCCTGCGGGAAGCGGTTCACGCACAACACCGCCGGCAGGCCGAACGCCGCCACCGACTCCAGGTGCTTCTCCAGGTGGTTGAAGCCCTTGAGCAGCGCCTCGCGGTCCGGCTCCGCCACCTGCGCCGCCGCCGCGCCGCCGTGGTGCTTCAGCGCTCGCAGCGTCACCACCAGCATCACGCCCCGGGGCCACACGCCCGCGCCGCGGCACTTGATGTCCAGGAACTTCTCCGCGCCCAGGTCAAAGCCGAAGCCCGCCTCCGTCACCACCTCGTCCGCGTACGCGAGCGCCAGCCGCGTGCCCACCACCGACGAACAGCCGTGCGCGATGTTGCCGAACGGCCCCGCGTGCACGATGGCCGGCCCGCCCTCGCGCGTCTGGGCCAGGTTGGGCATCAGCGCGTCCTTGAGCAGCGCCACCATGGACGCCGCCGCGTTCACGTCGTTCGCGCGCACCGGCGAGCCGTCCGCCGCCTGCGCTACGACGATGCGCCCCAGCCGCGCCTCCAGGTCGTGCAGGTTCTCCGCCAGCGCCAGGATGGCCATGACCTCACTGGCTGCCGTGATGTCGAAGGACGTCTCGCGCGGCACGCCGTGCGCCTTGCCGCCCAGCCCCACGATGACGTTGCGCAGGAACCGGTCGTTCATGTCCATCGCGCGGCGCCAGCGCACCCGCGTGCCCTCCAGCGCCACGGGGTGGCCGTAGTACACGGCGTTGTCCACCAGCGCGGACAGCAGGTTGTGCGCGCTGGTGATGGCGTGCAGGTCGCCGGTGAAGTGCAGGTTGATGTCCGCCGCCGGCTCCAGGCTCGCCTGCCCGCCGCCGGTGCCGCCGCCCTTCACGCCGAAGACGGGCCCCAGGGACGGCTCGCGCAGCGCCGCCACCGCCTTGCGGCCTCGCTTGCGCAGGCCCATGGCCAGCGCCACGGACATGGTCGTCTTGCCCTCGCCCGGGGGCGTGGGGTTGATGGCCGACACCAGGACCATGCGGCCCTGGTGCGTCCGGCGGCCCAGGGCGTCCAGGGACACCTTGGCGCGGTCGCGGCCCCAGGGGAGGACGTCTTCCGGCGCGAGACCCAGCTCGGCGCCGACTTCAGCGATGGGACGGAGCGTCATGGCGGGGGACTCTCCGCGCACGGCTGGAGGAGGTCAACGCTCGCGACAGGGAGGGCAGGCAGGCGCGCGTGACGGGACGGTTCCCCGGAAGGAGGGCGGGTGGGAGGATGCAGGCGCAAGGCGGAGCCCGGGGGCGCGATGGAATAGGCGGCCGGGAGTTCCGTCAGGGAGAGCATCATGAACCGCATTCTCGGCATCGCATCGGTGGGGTTGGCTTCGGTGGCGCTCGGGGTGGCCCTGTGGGGGCCTGGGAAGTCGGAGGCCCCTGTCACCCAGGAGGCGCCCCGCGTGCAGGACTCGACGGCGGACGTCCGGGCGCTCCAGAACCGCGTGAAGGCGCTGGAGGAGACGGTGCAGCTCCTGTCCCGGCGGATGATGGCCTTCGAGCAGGGCGGCGGCACGGCCCAGGCGGGCACGGGCGGTCCTCCTCCCGCGGGCCTGGAGGCGGAGGTCGCGAAGCTGCGCGAGGAGCTGCGCGGCGTGATGGTGGGCGAGGCAATGACCAACGACAGCGCGCGGCAGTCGCTGAAGGAGCTGATGCGCACGGTGCAGGACGAGCAGCGCACCGAGCAGCGCCAGCAGTGGCAGCAGCAAGTGGACCAGATGCGCGTGCAGGCGGAGTCCGAGCGCTCCGAGCGCCTCAAGACCTTCATCTCCAACGCCCGGCTGAACTACAGCCAGGAGCAGACGCTGACGAAGGCGATGCAGGCCGAGGACGCGAAGCGCCAGGAGCTGGGGGCGTCGATGGCGGGGGGCCGGCCGGGGCGTGACATGCGCCAGCAGATGCGCGACCTGCGCACGCAGACGGACACGGAGATGCAGAAGGTGCTCAGCGCGGATCAGCTGACGCAGTACCAGCAGATGCGCCGCGAGGAAGCGAGCCCGCGCGGTGGTGGTCCCCGCGGCGGCCCGACGGGCACAGGGGCCGGCTGGGAAGCGCGCGGCACGCCCGGGCAGTAGCCGCTCAACCGTCGGAGGTCTCCATGCGCACGACGTCTTCGAGGTCGAAGGCGTCCGCCAGGGCCACCGAAGCGGTGCACAGCAGCACGGGGACACGTGAGGACGCCGCGCGAGCGGATTGGACCCGGTCCCAGACAGCGTTCGAGGGCAGGTCGACGTCCCGTTCCTCTAGGAAGAGGAACGGGACGTCCGCGTCGAAGCCCTCCGCGGGCTGGACGCGGAAGCCGCGCAGGAAGCCGTTCATCGTCCGCGAAGCACCGTCGATGATCTCCCCTAACCACGCCGCTTCACTGTCGCCCATGCGGACGGTGGGCCCGGGAGGGAAGGTGGAGAGGAAGGCCTCGTCGCGGGGCGAGCCGGGTTCCACGAAGGGGACGCCGATGCCCGCGGACAGGTCCAGCTCCTCGCGAACGACGCGCCATCGGCCATCGGGAAAGCGCCGCAGCTCCACGGTGTAGTTGTCGTCCTGGACGCCCAGCGCCAGCGAAACGGGACCCTCCACCGCGTCCAGCACCTGCGTCCGTTGAAGCTGTCCGTGCGCCAGCTCGCGCAGCAGCGTGAAGAAGGCCGCCAGGTCGCGAGTGGCCGTACCCTCCGGATCCACGAGCACCGTCAGCCTGCGGGGGCGCAGCACGAAGTCGCGAAGCGAGCGGAAGCCCGTGACTTCAATGCGCGTGAGCCCGATGAACATGGGCCGCGAGTCTACGCCAGCGGTCCGATACACGAACGCCGCGAAGCTCCCTCAAGAGCTCCGCGGCGTGCGCAAGACACAGGCTCTCCCCGCGGCTACTTGCCGAAGATGCCCCGGAGCTTCTTCTTCGCCTCTTCCTCGGCGCGCTGCTTCGCCTTCTCCTGCTCGGCGCGGGCCTGGTCCTCCAGCTTCTTCTTCTCCTCGTTGGCGCGCGCCTCCAGCTCCTGACGCTTCGCCTCCGCTTCGGCCTTGGCCTTGTCCTGACCGCCCGTGATGACGTCCTGCACGGCCTTGCCCTTCTCACCCAGCAGTCCGCCCAGCGCGGCCCCTCCGGCCAGCTTCAGGATGGTCGTCGCCGCCGGCTTCACGTCGATGCCCGTCACGTCCGGGCTCCACGCCTTGCCCGCGATCTTCACGCCCACCGGGATGGCCTCCGTCGGCGTCACCTTGCCCACCGTCAGCGTCTTGATGGTCGCGGGCGTCAGCGACACGCCGCCCGTCAAATCCAGCGTGCCGTCCAGCCCGATGCCGCCATCGAAGCTCATCCCCGCTTCCGGCCGCGTCCAGGTGATGGGCTTGCTCAGCTGCGCCACGCCGTTCTTGATGGTCACGCTGAAGGGCAGGTTCGCACCCAGCGACGTCACGTCGCCGCTCTTGAGCGCCTTCGCGAAGGGAAGCGCCTTGGCCAGCGGCCCCGTCACCGACGACACCAGGTCCTTGCCCAGGAACGTGCCCTCCAGCAGGTTGCCGTTGATGCCGCCCAGCAGCGTCTGCTGGAGCTTCTCCGGCGTGTAGCCCACGCCCTGCACGTCCACGTTGCCGTTGAACTTGCCCGTCAGCACCTGCTTCGGCGTGCGCGCCGCCAGCGCCTGCGCCACCTCCAGGCCCTGCACCTGCACCTTCGCCGTGAAGGGCCGGGCCTCCGGCGCGGGCCCCAGGCGGATGGTCGTCCCGTCCGCCACCACCTTGCCGCCGTAGATGCCCGTCGAGAACTTCTCCACCGTGATGAGGTCGTCCACCATCTTCACCACGCCCGTCACGTTGGTCAGGTCCATCGCCGTGTAGCGCAGCGACGCGATGGCGAACTGGATGTCACCGCGGTAGCCGTTGAATCGGTTGGCCTCCACCGGGGGCTCCGGCGGCGGCTTTCCGCCCGTGCGCGCCAGCACCTCCTCCTCGCTCATCAACAACTTCTCCGCGTCCAGCTTCGCGGCCTTCACGTCCGCCTTGAACGTCGTCGTCGCCTTCTTGCCCGTGCCCGCGAGCGCCACCGTGGCGGTGCCCGTCACCGTGTCCTCCAGCGCGCCCAGGCTCATGCTGGTGACGTTCACCGTCATCCCGCTGCCCGTCTTCGCCGGCGCGTACGTGCCCGCCGCCGCGACCTCCAGCCGCTGCCCTGGCGCCTTGTTCACCAGCAGGCCCGGCCGCATGTCCACGCCGTTCAAGTCCGCCTTCGCGTCGAAGCGCAGCGCGCCGCCGCTCGCCGCCGCGCCCGTCACCTTCGCGTTCAGCTTCATCGCGCCGCCAGCTTCCTTCGTCAGCTGATCCGGCACCCGCAGCCGCACCGGCGTCAGGTCCACCGCGATGGTGATGGCCTGCGCGTCCTGCGTGCCGCTGCCGCGCACGTCCAGGCCAATGGGGCCCGCAATCATGCCGTTGAGCTGCTTGCGCAGGGGCGGGTAGTACTCGGCGAGCACGGCGGGGTCCAGGTTGCGGCCCACCAGCTCGAAGCCCTCCACCGCGGGCTTGTCCGTGAGCAGCCCCTTCACCTTGCCCTTGCCCGTGATGGCCGCGGGGCCCAGGTCCAGCTTCAGCTTGTCCAGCGCCAGGTCCCCCGTGGCCATGTCGCCCGTCACGTCCGTGTCGAGCACCACGTCCAGCGCCTTGCCACCCTCCGAGCCCGCGAACTTCATCCCCAGCGCCTTGATGACGCCCACGAGCTTCGTGGGGCCCTTGCCGCCGGGCACCGCGCCGCCCAGGTCCGCCTTCCAGTCCGCGTCCAGCGTGCCGGCCTGCAAGCCCACATCCGGGGGCAGGAACGGCCCCAGCGGCGACAGGTCGATGTGCTCCGCCTTCAGCGTCACCTGCTCCGGCGTGGGAATGAGCGTCGCCGGCAGCGGCGCCGCCGCGAGCGTCATCTTGAGGTTCTGCTTCTCCGCGAGCACCGCGGCCGCCAGGTCCACCTTCAGCGGCTGGCCCACGCGCAGGTCCTTCACCTCGATGTCCAGGTCCTTCACCGCCAGCTCGCGCGCCTGCGCGCCGGCCGCGCGGTCCACGAAGCGGATGGTGCCGTCGGTGAGCGCCGCGCGCTCCACGTGCACGCCCGACAGGTCCGTGGGCTGCGACTCCTCCTCCGGCGTCTCCTCCTTCGGCTGCTGCGCGGCCAGCTTCTCCTGGAGCCGCTGCACGTTCGTGGTGCCGTCGGGCAGGCGGATGACGTTGACGGTGAGCCCGGACACCTCCGCGTTCTGCACGCGGATGTCCTTGCCCTTGGAGGTGAGCAGCGGCATCGCCGCCACGCTCACGTCCACCTGCTTCAGCTCCGCGAGCGGCAGGTCCTCACCCTCCGCGGGGCCCACGGTGACGCTCTCAATCTGCGCGCCCACGTGGGGAAAGAGCTTCGTGGAGATGTCGCCAATCTCGATGGGGCGGCCCAGCTTCTGCGAGTACGTCGCCGCCTGGTCCCGCGCCGTCTTCAGCAGGATGGCGTCCAGACGCCACAGCACCACCGCCACGATGGCAATCAGGAGGACGAGGATGCCTCCCAGCACATACGGCCAACGCCTCTTCTTCACAGCCGCCACGGTTCCTCCTCCGTCGGGAGAGCGGTCGCACGCTTAGCGCAGCGCCAAGGGGGCCGCACCTCCCATGCACAAAGGGAGGTTGTAAGCGTGACGGTCAACCGCCGGGGGAAAGTCACGCTCCCGTCGACCCTTGCATCTAGGCACGACGGACCCCGCTCGGAAGGGGGTCGCTTGAGTCCCCACGAGTTCTCGGATTCAGGGAGTTTGGCGGCCAGGCGCTACAGGTCGATGACCTCCGGCTCCGTCCCGGACGGGGGCGGCGCGTCGCCCTGGCCTTCCAGCTGGAAGCCCCAGGGCGCGTACACGTTCCCTCCGGTGAAGGCGTCCACGTAGAGCACCACCGGCGCGTCCAGCCCGTCGTACGTGACCTCGAAGATGGACAGCTTTCCCTGGCCCTGGCCCTGGCCATCCACCTGGGTGAACTCGCAGCAGTCGCCCATGCGGCGCCACGCCACCGGCTGGCCCTGCGGGCCTCGCAGGAGCTTGAAGTACGCCATCACGCCCTTGTCGCCCCAGCCCACCCGCACCGGGTTCTCCGGCCGGGTGCCGTAGGTCAGCGGATCCGGCCGCTTCGGCCTCAGGGGCTCGGTGCGGCGCATCACCTCCTCCATGGACGTGCCCGGGGAAGCGCACGCCGTCAGGAGCAGCACCGCGGCGGGGATGCATCGGAACAGGGACATCGGGACCTCCAGCTCGGCTTTGAGAAGCGCCCCAAGCTGGCGTCCACTCCGGTCACGGCGCATCCCCTCCACCGGGACGGACCGTCCTTCGCAAAACGCACCCCCGAGGCCAGCGCACACGCGCAAGGTCCCGAGGGGAAGGACGGCCAGGCTTCGCTCTTCTTCAGCTGAGCGACTTCAGGTCCAGGCCCAGCTCGTGGCGGTAGCGCTCGAAGCACCGCGCTCCCGCCGTCAGCCGCAACAGCGCGCCTTCCGCCAGGGGCCTCGCGCACGCGGGATTCGCCGCCACCAGCGGACGCAAGACTTCCTTGTTCCACGTCTCCGAGTGCTTCACGTCCAGCGTGGAGTGCAATGCGTAATAGCGCCGCACGCGCATGTCGAACCCCAGACGCTTCAGGCCCTCGTTGACGCACGCGGTGCGGCCCGGCGCCGTCTCCTCCACGATGCCCAGCGCGCCCACCGCGTGGAACGTGTAGCGGCGGTTGAACGCGAACGCGCAGAGCAGGTTCGCCAGCGCGTGCGCTTCCCACACCGTGTCCTCGTCCGTGGGCGTCAACCCGAGCTTCGCCGCCATCTCCGCGAGCATCGGCCCGTGCATCGCGTCCTCGCGCCCGCGGCCCATCTCGTCCCAGTAGTTGCGCGCCAGCTCCAGCTTCGCCTGCGTGGGCAGCTGCAGCTGCGTCAGCGCCACCAGGTCGTCGAAGCCGGCCTCGCCCGCGACCTCCTGCGTGAGGAACCAGTTCATCTGTTCCAGCGAGGCCTTCGTGGCGAGCCACGGGAACAGCGGATCATGTTGTCCGGGACCGGACTCCTTCAGGTCCTCGAACCACGCGATGAAGCCATCCGCGTCCTCGGGTGCCTCGGCGGCCCAGGACGCGATGCGCTGCCGCTCCGCCTCCACGTACTCGCCTTCCAGCAGCCGCAACTGCGTCTCCTCCTGCACGGCTGCTCGCCAGCCCTCGGTGGGAAAGCCCGGAGCCAGTCGCGCGCGGTTGAAACGCAAGAGGGTCCGGTGAAGGCGTTCAGACAGGCGTGCGTCCTCCGTCCCCGCTTCCCCAGCCACCTCGCCAAGCCCGCTCATGGTGCGCACCCTCTCTACACATCACCGGAAGGCGGGAGTGCCTTCCGGCCACATGTATGGGGATGACCTTGCACACCCGCCACATCGCTCCCGCCACCTTCGCTGTCAGTCAGGTGCGCTGTGAGAAGGACCACGTCCGCTCCCGCGACTGCGCGTATCAAGTCGCCTGGAACATCAACCCGCATATGAAGCCCGGCGCCGTTGCATGGCGCCGCGCCTGCACCCAGCACCGCGAATTCCTGCGCACGCTGCGTGAAGAGGGCGGGACCTTCTTCGAGCTGCCCTTCGTCCATGGCGCGTTCGACTCCGTGTTCGCCAAGGACAACGCGGTGCTCGTCTCTCAAGAAGGGGAGCTGCGCGCGCTGCTCGCCACCATGCGCCATGGCCAGCGCCGCAACGAGCAGCTCGCGCGCGCCCGGTGGCTGTCCGCGCGCGGCTTCGACGTCATCGAGCCGCCGCGCGTGCACATTGAAGGCGGCGACGTGGCCATGCTGCCCGCGGGCCGGGGCGCCCTCTTGGGCTGGGGCATGCGCTCCACGCAGCGCGCCGCGGGCGTGCTGGAGGCCTTCCTCTCCGCGCCCGTCACGCCGCTGGAATTGTGCGACCCGTACCTCTACCACCTGGACACCGCGCTCACCGTGCTGTCGGACGGCACCGCGCTGGTGTGTCCGGAGGCCTTCACGCCGGAGTCGCTGCGCATGCTGGCGCGCACCGAGGGCATCCAGCAGGTGATTCCCATCGCGCGGGAGGACGCGCTCGCGTTCGGGCTCAACCTGGTGGAGGTGGGCAACACCGTCATCGTCGGCGCGCGCGTGCCCCGCGTGGAGGCGGTGCTGCGCGGCCTGGGGCGCCGGCCCGTCAGCGTGCGGTTGGATCAATTCCACCTGGCCGGCGGCAGCGCGGCGTGCCTCGTGGCGCGCGTGCACACCCTGCCGCCCCTCAACGCCCGGCGCTTTCGCGAGGAGCAGGAACAGGAGCAGCAGTCGCTCTCCGCGTGACGTGCGTTGAAAACGAAGAACCTCCCCGTGCAGCCGAAGCGCGCGGGGAGGTCCGGGGTGATGCGAGGGGAGAAGGCTCAGGCCTGTTCGCTGGAGACTTCCGGCGCGCTCAGCCCTTCGGCCTGCTGGAAGCGGCGCGGGTGGCCGTCACCGCGGGTGCCGCCGGAGAGCTTGTCCACCCAGGGGTACTTCACCGCCTCTTCCGCCGTGTAGCCCAGGTTGAAGACGGTGGGGCTCTTGGGCTTGTCCGACGCCTTCGCGTACAGCGTGCCGAACACGCGGTCCCAGAAGTAGTTCGTGATGCCGTAGTTGCCCTGCTCGTTGTGGAAGTGGTGGGACATGTGCAGCCGCTTGATGTCCTTCAGCCACTTCTGGTGCGGCGCGTAGTTGAGGTGCTGGATGCAGTGGCAGAACTCGTAGAAGCACGTGGTCACCATGCCCCAGCCCAGCGCCGCCGCCGCGCCGGACCGGCCGCCGATGAGGTAGCCGATGGGCGTGAGCACCAGCGCGATGGTGGGCAGCGTGGTGTGCAGCGCGCCGAAGAGCACGCGCAGGTCGTGCGGGTCCTGGTGGTGGTCGAAGTGGATGCGCTTCCACGTCACCGCCGTCGCCGCGGACTTGTAGAGGAAGCGGCCGTGCAGGATGTACCGGTGGATGAGGTACCAGCCGAACGGGTACGCCACCGTGGCCACGCCCACCGCGAGGGCCATGCGCACCGGCGCCTCGAACCACTTCACCGACAGCACGATGCAGGTGATGCCGATGAGGATGTAGGCGACGACGGCGTAATAGGTGAAGAACGAGTAGACCAGGTCGCGCAGCGACATCCGGTCCAGGTTGTGCTTCCGGTTCAGGAAAGAGACCGACATGGGGGTGACCTCACTGTTCGCTCTGACGCAGCTCCCAGGCCGCCGGGGTGCGCAGGGCTCGAAGGCTTGCTCGCATCCCGGCCCTGAGGGCGATGCGGCGGTTCCTGAGCTATCAGTCCAGCTGCCCCTTGGCCCAGGAACGGTGAGGGTCCTCTTATCGCCTTACTTGAAGGATTGAGAAGCCCCCCTGCTGCCACGGCGGCACATTGTCTGGCCGCATGGCCCCCATCCGACCCGGGGGCGGACTTCCGTGCTGAAAGCCCACACCCCACCTTTCCATCCACAGCCGCGAGCGATCGCGACGAGGGGGCAGGACAGATGGCGCGCAAGGCACAGGGACAGGAAGGCAGTGGGACCCAGGCGGAGGGGCGCCCCGCACGGCGCAAGACGACCGCCCGGCGGACGACGGGCAAGTCCAACGCCAGCGAGGGGCGTCTGGAGCTGCGCCGGGACATCGCGGAGTACCGCGCCGCGGCGGAGGCCCAGGCGGACGCCGTGCGCGAGCGCATCAACGCCGCGCTGGAGGTGAGCCGCCGCACGCGCGAGGAGATTGAGCAGCGCATCGCCAGCGAGCTGCACACGCCCCGCGTCACCGCCGCGAAGAAGGCCGCCCCGGCGCGCAAGCGCACCCGCGCCTCCACGCGCGCGTCGGCGAAGTAGGCCGCGGCGCCCGGGCTCGGGAGGGGTTCAGGAGCGCAGCGCCGGGGCGCGCGCGGCCCCGGGTGCCCCTTCCGCGCCGGAGGACTCCAGGTCCAGGGCGGAGAGCTTGTCGGCCAGGGCCTGGATCCGGTCGCTGCTGCCTCCGTCCAGGGGGGACGCGGTCCGGGCCCCGATGAAGCACACGCGGGCCCGCTCCAGCAGGGCCACCTGGGCGTGCAGCTGCGCGAAGAGGCGCTCCTGGCGGCGTGACAGCGCGTCCAGGTGGTTGAGCTCCTCACCCAGCGACGCGGCGGCGCGCTCCAACTGGCGGCGGGCCACGCCGTCCTGCGCGTCCTGGGCGCGCTTCTTCAGCTCCTGCACCTGCGAGTCCACGCTCCCCTGGGAGGCGGCGGACAGCTGCGCGGCCAGCTCCGTGTGGGACTCCGCCAGGGTGAAGGCGTCCCGGGCCAGCTTGCCGAGCACGGCCTGGAGCTTCTCCAGCCCCGGGCCCCGGGCCAGCTTCCGCGCCTCGTCCTGGCTCTGGCGGTAGAGCGTGAGCGCCCGGGTCACCAGCCCGCGCACCTCGCCCGTGAGCGTGGCCTCCAGGCGCATGCCCCGGGTGGCCACCGCGTCCAGGTCCATGGCCAGGTTCGCCGGCAGCGTGCCGATGCTCCAGAACAGCGCCACCACGGCGTAGTCCACCAGCAGCGGGAAGTAGCCCCGCGCCGGGAGGAAGCGCGCGTCGAGCACGTCCTGCACGTACAGCCCCAGCACGGTGGTGACGGCGGCGGCGCCAGCGCACAGCGCGGCCTGGAGCGGCGTCCCCTCGCTGTCGCGCCCGTTGCCCCGCCACGCCAGCAGGCCCGCGGCGATGGCGCCCGCCACCGCGTGTTGCCAGGGCGACGGCAGCCCCAGCACATAGGGCAGGGCGGGGAACAGCACCATCGCGGCGCGCATCATGATGTTGCGCGCCGCGGTGGGCTTCACCGCGGTGACGGCCGCCGCCATCAGCGCGAAGTAGCCCGGGTCCACCGGCACGCGCAGCACCTGGCGGGCCACGCCGGCCACCATCGCCATGGCCCCGGCCCCCACGAGCGCGGAAAGGCAGCGCGACTCGAAGTCCTCCCGCCGGATGAATTGGATGGAGAGCGACATGGCGCACCGTTCCGTACGTCGGGGGGGTGACTAGTAGGAGTTGCTCTGCCCGAAGTTCTTCATCGTCTTCTTCTTGAGCGAGATGGACGCATCCCGCACGTCCGCGTCGCTCCGGGCGTTCCCATAGGCTGCCTGGGTCTGGTCCACATCCGCAAGCTCCCCCGCGAGCGCGGAGGCCGAGCTGCCGAAGAGTCGACGCGCGTTGCCCAGCAGGTCGAGCGCGGAGGCGCGGTCGCCACTCTTCATCGCCTCCGCGGCCGCCTGCAGCTGCTGCGTCCCCAGCGCGCGGATGGCGTGGACGCGCACGTCGCGGTCCAGGCTCGCGTGCACCACCTGGACGTCGTCCGTCACCTTCGCGCCCAGGGCCAGCGTCACCTGCGACGGCAGGTCGGCCGCCACGTCCACGTACGCCAGCGTGGCGTCCAGCACGTTCAGGTCCTTCACGTTCGAGGGCGCGTCCAGCGTCAGCTTCGCCACCACGCGCGCGGACTGGCCACCCGTCAAGTCATAGAGGGGGATGCGCACGGTGTTGCCCTGACGCGTGGACGGCAGGCCCATCACCTCCAGGCCGCTCACGCCAGGGGGCAGCGTCAGCGACAGGCTCACGCCGCGGGCCACGGTGCTGGCGGCCTGCTCCAGCTCGCGGGTGAAGATGGCGGCCAGCTCCGAGGAGTCGCTGATGAAGCCGGAGAAGCCGCCGCCGCGCTCGGCCATGCCGCGCATCAGCGTGTCGTTGAAGCCCGAGCCCACGCCCAGCGCGCTCACGGTGAGGCCCGCCTCGCGCATCTTGCCCACCTCGGAGAAGAGTCCCTCGTTGGACGTCACGCCCTCGGTGGGCTCGCCGTCGCTCAGCAGGATGGCGCGCGTCACCCGGTACTCCCTGGCATATGCGCGCACCGCGTTCGCGCCCGCCACCAGCCCGCCGCTCATGTTCGTGCCGCCGTTCACCCGGATGGCCTCGATGGTGCTCAAGAGCTCCGCGCGGGTGGCGTCGTTGATCACCACGCTGGGCACCACCGTCACGTCGGAGCCGTAGTGCACCAGCGCCAGCCGGTCCCCCGTGCGCAGCTGCTTCACCAGCTCCTGGGCCGCGCGCTTCGCGTCCGCCAGCTTTTCACCGTCCATGGAGCCGGAGCGGTCCACCACCAGGGCCAGGTTCACCGGCACGCGCTGGACCTTCTCCGGCAGCCGCGCGGACAGCTCGAACACGGCGAAGGCCTCACCCGGGCCCGTGCGCACATACGCGCCGGACAGCTTGCCGGTGAGCTCCACCGGGCCCGCCCGGCCGGACGCCGGCTGGCCCATGACGACGGGCAGCACCGCCTGGACGGGTGCCTCTCCCGGCTGCACCACCGTGTGCGTCTGGTCCAGGCCCGTCAGGCCCCGGGGCGTGTGCCCGTTGGGAAGGGTGTCGGCCACGGGCGGGTGCGACGAGGTCGTCCGGAAGAACGAACGCGCGTCGAGCACGAGAGCGCCCAGGAACAGCAGACCAGCAAGGGACAGCAGCAGTTTGGTGCGGTTCATGCGCGGCGGACCTTCCCCCAAGGGGTGCGAGCGGACGAGCCCAAGCTCGCAGAGCCAGCATCCGGGCGCATCGGTCAGCGGGAGGACCCTCCTCCCGATGACCGATGGGTCAGACCGAGTCCGGTGGACCGTG
This sequence comes from Corallococcus aberystwythensis, assembly GCF_003612165.1. Taxonomy (GTDB): domain Bacteria; phylum Myxococcota; class Myxococcia; order Myxococcales; family Myxococcaceae; genus Corallococcus; species Corallococcus aberystwythensis. The sequence continues at coordinate 22,904 of NZ_RAWK01000090.1, forward strand.
CCGCACCAGCTCCTCCACGGCGTCGCGCACGCGTGCCTCGTCGAAGGGCTTCTCCAGGAGCGGGTTGGGGATGTGCTCCAGGAACTCGCGCGCGCCCGAAGTGAAGGCGCCGCCGGACACGAAGACGAAGCGGCGCTCCAGGCCGGGGTATTCACGCCGCACGGCCTCGTACACGTCACGGCCGGCGAGGTCCGGCATCATCACGTCGCACAGCACCGCGTCGAAGCCCGGTGCCCGCGACATGCGCTCCAGCGCCTGGCGCCCGCTGGTGGCCACCTCCACGTCGTGGCCGCGCAGCAGCCGCTGTAGCACGCGGCCCACCGCGGGCTCGTCGTCCACCACCAGCACGCGGCCTCGCGGCACCACGGGCTCCGTGGGCACGGCGGGCTCCGGCGAGCGGTCGGCGGATTCGGGCTGGGGCGCGGGCAGCACCACGCGGAACGTGCTGCCCTTGCCCACGGTGCTCTCCACCAGGATGTCGCCGCCCAGCCCCGTGATGATGCCGTGGCAGATGGACAGCCCCAGGCCGGTGCCCACGCCCACGGGCTTGGTGGTGAAGAATGGATCGAAGATGCGCCCCATCACCTCCGGCGCGATGCCGCTGCCCGTGTCGCGCACCTCCACCACCACCTGCCCGCCGGACACGCGCGTGGCGAGCACCACCTCGTGGTCGTGCGCGGCGCCCTCCGGAATCGCCTGCGCCGCGTTCACCACCAGGTTGAGGAACACCTGGCACAGGCGCCCCTCGTTGCCCATCACCTGCGGCACGGTGCCGTAGTCCCGGCGCAGCCGCGCGCGGTGGCGGATTTCATTGGCGGCCATCATCACCACCGAGTCCAGCACCGCGTGCACGTCCACCGGCGTCATGCGCTCTTCATCCGGCCGCGAGAACGTCTTCAGCTGGCGGACGATCTGGCGCACGCGCTCGGCGCCCTCGCACGCCTCGCCCAGCACCTCCTGCCACTCCGCCACGTCCGGCGGGCGCACACCGCGCACGCCGGGGCCGGGGGACAGGTGGTGGCGGAACTCGTCCGACAGGAAGCCCAGGTTGGAGACCACGAAGGCCAGCGGGTTGTTGATTTCGTGCGCGATGCCCGCCGCGAGCGTGCCCACCGACGCCAGCCGGTCCGCCAGCGTCAGCCGCGCCTGGAGCTGGCGCTGCTCCGTCACGTCGCGAATGATGGACACCACCGCGGGCTGGCCGTCGAAGCGCAGGGGCAGGCTGGCCAGCTCCACCACGCGCGTGCGCCCGTCGCGCAGCACCAGGCGCCGCTCGCTGGTGAGGGGCTTGCTGTCCCCGGACACCACCCCCGTGCCCGGCATGTCCGACAGGAACTCCGACAGCCGGCGGCCCACCAGCTCCTCGGCGCGCGCGAAGCCCAGCGCGGTGACGAGCACCGCGTTGGCGTAGACGATGTGGCCGTCGCGCTCGATGGCCGCCGGGTCCGGGAAGCCCTCCAGCAGCGCGCGCAGGCTGGCCTCGGAGCGCTTCAGCGCCTCCTCCACCTGCCGGCGCTCCGTGATGTCGCGCGCCAGGCCCTCCACGGCGACGACGCGCCCCGCGGGGTCCGTCACCGGCGCGACGACGTGCTCCAGCCACAGGAGGCTGCCGTCGGGGCGCAGGAAGCGCAGCTCCACCGTCGCGCCGTCCACGGACTGGGGCGACTCCAGCAGCCGCTCCAGCACGGCCCGGTCCTCCGGGTGCACCTGCCGGTACCACAGCTCCGGATCCGCGTAGTGCGCCTCCGGCCCCAGGCCCAGCTTCGCGTGCGCCACGCGGCTGACGTACGCAAAGCCGCGCGGCGCTTCCCGCCGGTAGAGGTACAGCACGTCCGACGCGTTCTCCGCGAGCTGGCGGAAGCGGTGCTCGTGCTCGCGCAGTGCCCGCTCGGACGCGCGGCGCTCCAACGCCACGGACATGGCGCCGCTGGCCGCGGACAGGAGGTCCACCTCCAGCCGATCCCACTCGCGCGCCTCGAAGCAGTTGTCGAAGCCCACGAACCCCACCAGCCGGCCCTGCACGCGCAAGGGCAGCGCCAGCAGCGACAGCACGCCCTGCGGCTCCAGCAGCGCCCGCTCGCTGGCGGGGAAGGTCGCCACGCGCCCGGTGATGACCTCGCCGCGCTCCAGGATGGGAACCCAGCGCCCCAGGTCCGGCAGCATCGGCAGGTCCTGGAGCAGCGGGTTGTCTATCTCTGGCGTCACCCCGGGCGCGCACCACTCCGCGCGCTGGCTGCTCAAGAGCGCGCCCTGCGCGTTGGTGTGCGTCTCGAAGACGTAGACGCGGCTGGCGCCCGCGGCCTGCCCCAGCGGCGCGAGCGCGGGGCCGTACAGGTCGCCGCCCTCCGGCACCGACAGCAGGCGCTGCTGCATGTCCACCAGGGCGGTGAGGTAGCGCTCGCGCCGGGCGAGCGCATCGCTCGTGCGCTTGCGCTCGGTGATGTCGTTGAGCGTGCCCGCCATGCCCACCAGCGTGCCGGTCTCGTCGAACGTCACCCGCGCGAAGACGTCCACCCAGCGGAAGCCGCCGTCGCGCGTGAGGTAGCGCACCTCGTGCTGGACGAACTCACGCTCGCCCGTGAGCAGGGTCTTGCACACCTCCAGCGTGCGCTCCTGGTCATCCGGGTGCACGAAGTCCAGCGCGGAGCGGCCCAGGCTCTCCTCCACGGGAAAGCCTGTCACCTCGGTCCACGCGGGATTGAGGAAGACCCACTGGCGCTCCAGGTCCGTCTGGAAGACGACCTCCTGGAGCGTATCGATGACCTGCCGGAAGCGGCGCTCGGTGGGGGTGGTGCCGTCAGGCCGGGTGAACGGCATCTGCATGCTGGGGACTCGCGGTGAAGGAACTTGGCCGTGCGGGCGGAACGTCCTGGGACGCGGACGTAGACATCCGAACGATTGAGGATCGCCGACATGCAGGCAAGGGGGCCCGCGGGAAGAGCGTGAGGGTGGGAAGCATTCCCTGTCCTTGAGGATGGAGTGGGCTCTGGCTTCTGTCTTCCTTTCTTCCTGGGAGGCGGAGATGACACCATGATGCGTGCGGAAAGCCTTGGCATGTCCGGCGTCACCTCTCCAGTCTCGAATGCCCGTGTGACGGACGGGGATTCCCCGCCCCAGTCGACGCGCGTCATGGACGCGGAAGGCGTTGTCCTCGTTGAATGCACGGGCCGTGTGACTGCATTCAACTCACAAGCCGCGGCGCACTTCGGCATCCCGGTTCCCCTCCACATCGAGCACGCCCGCCTGCCTGGGTGTGAATGGGTACGCGAGGACGGCACACCGCTGCCGCCGCGGGACTCGCCCCTGGCGCGAGCGCTGGCGGGCGAGCTGGTGGACGCCTCCCTGTGGCACGTGCTCCGTCCGGATGGGACGCGCGCGGAGCTGCGGTGCACGGCGGTGCCGGTGCGGGGCGGCGACGGGCAGGTCGCGGCGGCGCTCCTTCGCACGCACGCCGTGGACGCGCTGCCGGTCCCGGTGCTGGACGCGTCGCGCCTGCTGGCGGAGGCCGGGGCGCTCCTGGGCACGCCGGTGGACGCGGAGGCGCGGCTGGAGCCGCTGCTCCAGCTGCTGGTGCCCGCGTTGGGGGAGGGGGCCCTGCTCATCCTCCGGACGCCGGACGGTGCGGGGGCGGAGGCCTTGCGCGTGGCGGCGTCACTGCACGCGGACGCGGGCCGGCACACGCTGCTGCGCGAGCTGCTCACGCGCTACCCGCCGGAGCCCTCCGCGCCGGACGGGCCGCCCGGGGCGTTCGCGTCCGGTGCGGTGGGGCGGCTGTCCCTCCTGTCCGAGGAGCACGTCGCGGCCCTCGCGAAGGACGCCGAGCACGCGCGGCTGATGCGCGAGGTGGGGCCTCATGGCTGCCTGAGCGTGCCGCTGGGCGCGCGGGGCAACGTGCTGGGCACGCTGATGCTGCTGCGCTCCAACGTGATGCGTGTCTTTGGCGCGGAGGAGGAGCACTTCCTCACGGAGCTGGCCCACCGCACCGCGCTCTACCTGGAGAACGCGCGGCTGTACCGCGAGGCGCGCGAGGCCGTGCGCCAGCGCGACGAGTTCCTGGGCATCGCGAGCCACGAGCTGAAGACGCCGCTCACGCCGCTGAGCCTCAAGGTGCAGCTGCTGCAGAAGCAGGTGGTGGTGCTGGCGCGCGAGGGCAAGGAAGTGCCCACGGAGCGCGTCGCGGAAGCGCTGGACGTGGTGCAGCGCCAGGTGCGCCGGCTGTCAGGGCTGGTGGACAACCTGCTGGACGTGTCGCGCATCACCGCGGGCCGGCTGCGGCTGGAGATGGAGGAGCTGGACCTGGCGAGCGTGGCCGCCGAGATCCTCTACCGCTTCTCCGCCGCGGCGGCGCAGGCCGGCACGGAGCTGGGCCTGGAGGCGCCGGTGCCGGTGGTGGGCCGCTGGGACCGGCTGCGGCTGGAGCAGGTGGTGACGAACCTGGTGTCCAACGCGCTCAAGTACGGCGCGGGCCAGCCCGTCGTCGTGGGCGTGGAGGCGCACGGCTCACTGGCGCGGCTCACCGTGAGGGACCACGGCATCGGCATCGCGCCGGACGACCTGGCGCGCATCTTCGAGCGCTTCGAGCGCGCGGTGAGCGACCGGCACTACGGCGGCCTGGGCCTGGGGCTCTACATCACGCGCCAGATTGTCGAAGCGTTCGGCGGCAAGGTGAGCGCCGTCAGCACACCCGGGGAGGGCGCCACGTTCATCCTGGAGCTGCCCCGGGGCGACATCCCGGAGGAGTGGATCAGCGCGCACGCGGCGCCGGGGCCCACGCAGGGCGAGTAGGCCCCGAGCCGGATCAGGCGACCTCCAGCACCGTCCACTCGCGCACCTCACCCGCGAGCGTCACCTCCACGGTGTCGCCGGCCTTCTTGCCCAGCAGGGCGCGGCCCACGGGGGAGCTGGGGGTGATGACGGAGAGGAAGCCGTCGCCGCCGGGACCGGTGAGCTCGGTGCCCGCGCCGGCGGGGAGCACGAAGAAGGTGCGCTCGGCGAAGCCGTCCTCATCTTCCGTACTGCAATCCACCAGGGCGCCCAGGCCCACGGGCCCCTGGCGGGGGAAGCGCGGCAGCTCCTTCTGGCCGAAGGCCGTCAGCGCCTGCAGCTCTTCTTGAAGGCGGCGGGCGCGCTGGGCCTGTCCCGTGGCCAGGCTGCCGTATTCGATGGCGGCGCGGCCGTCCTCCTTCTTCTCGGACTCGGTGGCCAGGCTGCGGGCCGCCTCTCGGGCGTCGGCTTCCGCGCGGTGGGCCAGCCGGTCGCTCTGCTGGAGCCGCTCGGACAGTTGGTGGAGCAGGGTGTGCTTGTCGAGTCGCATGGGTATCGGTACAGGACTGTAGCGCCCGGTGCGGAGGCCTCCAGTTTTCAGCCCGGAAGGGCTCCCGGCTTTGATTGAATGGGGCGCATGACGCCTCAGGAACGCTCGCAGAAGGCCCACGAACTCGTCGCCCAGGGCGCGGTGCTGCTGGATGTGCGCACCCCGGAGGAGTTCCAGCAGGGACACCCGGACGCCGCCCGCAACATCCCCGTGCAGGTGCTGGCCCACCGCCTCTCCGAGGTCGGCCCCGTGGGCACACCCGTGGTGGTGTACTGCGCGGCGGGAGGCCGCAGCGCGGTGGCCGCGGAGCTCCTGCGCAAGGGCGGCTTCCCGGACGTGTTCGACCTGGGGTCGGTCAAGAACTGGTAGGCCGGACGGGTAGGCCGGACGGGTGAGCCCGTGGCCCCGGCCCGCGTGACAGCGGGCCGGGTCTTGCGTCAGCGTGCGCGCCCACGCGCCATGCAGACCCGCACCGCCGGCTTCCTCCTCGTCGCCCTCTCCGGCGCGTCCTTTGGCGCGCTGGGCCTGTTCGCGCGCCTGGCCTACGCGGCGGGCACGGACATGCCCACGCTGCTGTTCCTGCGCTTCACGCTGGCGGGGCTGGTGCTCGCGGGCGTGATGGTCGCGAAGGGCGGAAGGTGGCCCCGGGGCCGGCTCCTGGGCGGCCTGTTTCTGTTGGGCGCGGTGGGCTACTTCACCGAAGGCAGCGTCTACTTCATCGCGCTCCAGCACGCGTCCGCCGGACTGGTGGCGCTCCTGCTCTACCTCTTCCCCGCGCTGGTGGCCGTCATCCAGGTGGCCCTGGGGCGTGAGCACCTGAGCCGCCTTCGCTGGCTCGCGGTGGGGCTGGCCCTGTGCGGCACGGCGCTCACGGTGGACCCGGGGCCGGACGCGAGGCCGCTGGGCATTGGCCTGGGTGTGCTGTCAGCGGTCATCTACGCGCTCTACGTCCTGTCCAGCGCGCGGATCGCGGGGCCGGCGGGGCCGCTCGCGTCGGCCACCGTCGTCCCGCTGTCCGCGGGGCTCGCCTTCGGGGCGCTGATGCTGGTGAAGGGCCCGTCCTTTCCCCAGACGCCCGGAGGCTGGGGCGCGGTGGTGGGGCTGGCGCTGCTGTCCACGGTGGTGGCCATGCTCACGTTCTTCGCGGGGCTCAAGCGCATTGGCCCGGTGAACACGTCGCTGCTCTCCACGCTGGAGCCGGTGATGGCGGTGGTGCTGGGCGCCATCTTCCTGGGCGAGCGGCTGTCGCCGCGGCAGGGCCTGGGCGGCCTGCTCATCCTGGTGGCGGTGGTGGTGCTGGCCCGCAGTGACTCCCGCCGCCCGGCGGAACCCGGGGCGGCCGGAGCCTGAGGCGCGCGGACTACAGGCGCTTGAGGAACTGGTGCACGTCGTTCACGAAGCGCTGCGGGCGCTCGGCGTGCGGGGCGTGGCCCGTCTCCGCGTAGAGGAGGTACTTGGAGCCGGGGATGGCGCGGGCCAGCGCGCGCTGCTCCTCCACGGAGAAGAAGCCGTCGTGGTCCCCGCCGATGATCAGCGTGGGCACGCGGATGCGGCCCAGGCGCGCGGAGTGGTCCTCCGCGATGAGCCCGTCCAGCGCGTCCTGCCACACGCGCGCGGGCAGCTTGGAGCTCTCCGCCACCAGGGTGTTCAGGTAGGACTCCGGCACGGGCGCGTAGAAGGTGCTGGCCTGGAACTCGTGGATGAAGGCCGGATCCACCGGGTCGGTCAGCGTGTCGACGACCTCCTTGAGGCCCAGCGCCACTTCATTGCCCGCCACGGTGGGCGCGGAGCCCACGAGCACCAGCCCCTTCACGCGGTGGGGGAAGTCCAGCGCCACCTGCTGCGCGACGAAGCTGCCCATGGAGTGGCCCACGAGCACGGCGCGCGGAACGCGCATCGCATCCAGGAACGCCACCACGTCCTTCGCGAACGCCTGCTGCGTGTAGCAACACGCCGGGCGGGATGAATCCCCATGGCCGCGCTGGTCCAGCGCGTAGATGTGGAAGTCGCGCGGGAAGCGCGGCAGGTCCAGGTCCCAGGTGTGGTGCGAGTCCGTATAGCCGTGCAGGAAGACGACGACGGGCCCGTCCTGGCGGCCCTGCTCGACGTAGCGGAGCGTGACGCCGGTGGACAGCCGCACGGAGCCCTCACGCGGGTTGGCGCCGCCACCATGGCGGTCGGAGCCCTCCAGCGCGGCCGGAGCACTCACCAGGTCGGGCTCGGAGCCCGAAGCCAGGTCGGGTCCACAGCCGGCGAACAGCAACACCGCGACGAGGGAGGGAAGAATGCGCTTCATGCGTCAGGGCCTCTGGGAATGGGTTGGCGCCCATCCTAAAGTGACCTCTGACATCCCATCCGAAAACCTGTCCTCGCAGGTCGGAAGTGACCTGCGGGGGAGGGTCTTATGACCCCCCTTCGGTACGGCGGCTCAAGGCCGCCGCGCGAAGATGAACTCGCCCACGCCGCCCAGGCGCTGCTCCCGCTTGAGGATGTGGAAGCCCGCCGTCTCCACCAGGCGGAAGGTGTCGCGGTTGAGGCGGCAGCCGCCGGACAGCCGCCGCCACGCGGGCGTCAGCAGGTCCTGCGCGGTGGCCAGGGCCCGGTTGGGGGCCCGCACGTGCTCCAGCAGGCGCAGTTCACCGCCCGGCCTGAGCACTCGCATCACCTCCGCGAGCGCCGTGGCCGGCGCGTCCACGCAGCAGAACACCAGGCTGGACACCACCGCGTCGAAGGAGCCGTCCGTGAACGGCAGCGCCTGCGCGTCCGCCTGGAGCAGCGCCACGCCGCTCCGCCGCGCACGCGCCCGCACCAGCGCGCCCAGGTCCACGTCCACCGCCGTCACCGACGACACCGTGTCCGGGTAGGCCGGCAGCGCCAAGCCCGTGCCCGTGCCCACCTCCAGCACCTTGCCGGAAAGCCCTTCCACCAACTGCCGCCGGGCGGCGTTCAGCCCCACCCAGCCCAGCGGCGCCATCAGCGCGTCGTACGCCAGTGACTTCATGTGAACCCCCCGGAACCGGAACGCGGATCCAACCACCACCGCTAACGCGCTGTCTCCACCCGGCCCTGCGGCGCGGACGGCTTCTGTGAGGAAGCGTTCGGCGCCTGCTTGCGCAAGAGGCCCCACAGTCCGTACACCACCAGCCCCAGGCTGCCGTACTGCGCTGGCGTCAGGCCGAAGTAGCGCGCATCCACGTACGACAGGTCCGTGGCCCGCAGGAAGTCCAGGCTGAAGCGGGACGCCGCATACAGGAGCGCCAGCAGCGGCAACAGCCGCCCCTTCATCTTCGGCATGTCGCGCAGCGCGTACAGCAGGCCGGTGATCGCGAAGAGCACGATGGCGTCGTAGAAGCCCAGGTCGTGCCGGTTGCCGTTGGGGAACTGCACCGCCAGGAAGAAGTCCGTCAGCTTTCCCGGGTGGTCGTGCACCGCGAAGCACCCCAGCCGCGCCACCGCCCAGCCCGGCGCCACGCCCAGCGCGAAGCTGTCCGCGTAGTCCCCGAAGCGCAGCTTCTTCACCCGGAAGAACACCACCGCCGCCAGGATGCCGCCCAACAGGCCGCCGAAGGACGACAGGCCGTCCCAGAACCGGAAGATCTGGAACGGGCTCTTGGACAGCTCCTCCGGGTGGTAGAAGAACAGGTGCACCCAGTGGCCGAAGAGCATGCCGGCCGCCACCCCCCACATCGCGAAGTCCGCCAGCGGGTTCGGGTCCAACCCCTCGCGCTCCGCCTGCTTCGTCAGCAGCCGGGCAGCCAGGAGGATGCCCGCCGCCACGAACACGTTGAAGGGGTTCAACTCCAGGGGCCCCAGCTTGAACGAGGGGGCGTGCCAATAGGGAATCAAGGGGGCTCCAGAAAGACCAGGGACCCGCGCGGACAGACTCCGGGCGGATGGAAGCCGAACAATCGGCGCATCCCGGGCTTCCCTCCACCTCTTTTTCCGC
>NZ_RAWK01000091.1 GCF_003612165.1 Corallococcus aberystwythensis
GCCCCTGCTCCTGCTGCTGTCCGCCCTGCCCCCGTGCGCTGACCGGGAGGCCGTGTCGCGCCGGCTCGAGGACACGGCGCTCGCCAGGCCCCAGGAGCTCAACGCGGAGGTGAACCGGCTGGTGGAAGCCCTGGACGGTGTGCCCCTTCCGCCCGCGGCCTCCGGACAGACACCGCCCGAACGGGCCCGGCAGCTCACCGTGTACCTGGAGGCCGTGTGCCGTCTGGACGCGGAGCCGGCGGTGGCGCCTGGTGCGACGAGCGAACCGGAGCGGCTGCGCGCCATCCTCGACCGGCCGGAGTTCGCGAGGGCCCGGCAGCGCAACACCGACCTGCTGGCACGCCTGCTGCGCGAGTTGCAGAACTGGCTGGAGGGCCTCTTCGAATCCAGGGGCGCGCAGGGCTTCGCGGTGGCCACGCGCGCGGTGATGCTGGGCGTGGCGCTGGCGGTGGTGTTGTTCGGTGTGCTGCGGATGCGCTGGCGCCGGAGCAGGAAAGCCGTCAGCGCGCACACCGTGGAAGGTGAAGCCGCGCCCCTGGAGCTGGACACGCCCGGGGAACACCTGGGCCGGGCCCGCACCGCGCTGGAGACGGAGGACGCGCGCGAAGCCATCCGCGAGGGCTTGCTGGGCCTGCTGTCCACGCTGGAGCAGCGCAAGCTGGCGAGGCCGGACCGGGTGAAGACGAACCGTGAGCTCGCCGCGGAGCTGCCCACGCGAGGCGCCCCCGCGCGCGTGACGGGCGAGGTGGACCGGCTGGTGGGCTGGTACGACCGGGCCTTCTATTCGCTGGAGCCGGTGTCGCGGGATGAGGCCACGCGCTTCGTGGAGTCCGTGGAGCAGCTTCACGGCTCCCTCGCGGAGGGGCGGCCGTGAGGAACGCGCGCGTCGCGGTCGTGCTGGGCTTGATGATCGCCGTGGCGCTGGCGGTGGGCCTGGCTTCGCATGAGGCCCCGCCGGACTCTCCCGTGCCGTCCATCACGAACCCAGGCCCGCTGGGACTCAAGGCCCTCTTCGTCTACCTGCATGAGCGCGGACGCGACGTCAGCGCACAGACGGCCGCACTGGACTCGATTCCCGCCGGCACGCGCACGCTGATCATCGCCGCGCCGCAGGCCCAGCCCGTGACGAAGGAGGAGGTCGCCGCGCTGGAGCGCTTCGTCCGGGGCGGCGGCACGCTCGTGTACCTGTCTCCGCACGCGCTGGGCGAACACCAGCCGGGCCTGGAGGAATGGCTGGGCATCGCTTCCGGCGCACTGCCCGGCACGAACCACCAGGGCCTCGCCTCGGAATGGGTGGACCCCGCCGGCGTCACCGTGGACGTGTGGCTGCCCGCGGGCGCGCTGCGCGACCTGTCACTCCTGCGGGTGGCCCGGGACCGGAGCCTGCGGGTGGAGCACGAGGACGCGGTGCCCCTCGCGGGCCTGGGCGGCGCGAGCATGGTGTGGCGCTGGGGCCTGGGCCAGGGTGAGGTCTACGTCGTCGCGGGCCCGGACCTCGCGGAGAACCGGCGCCTGGAGCTGCTCGACAACCTGCGCTTCTGGGATGCGCTCGCCGCGCGCGGGCCCCTGCGCTTCGACGAGTTCCACCACGCCGTCGTCACCCGCCCGCCCCTCTCACAGGGCCTGTGGGTCTTCATCGCGCAGAGCCTCGCCGTGGGCCTCGTCTACGTCGTCTCCCGAGGCACTCGCTTCGGTGCGCCCCGGCCCGTGCGCGTGGAGCGGCACCGCTCCTCTCGCGAGTACGTGCGCTCCCTGGGCTGGCTCATGCGCCGCGCGAAGGTGGAGGCGGAGCTGCTGCCGGAGCTGGACACCGCCCTGCGGCGCCTGATGCAGGACCGCCTGGGCATCGCCCCGTCCCTGCCGGACGCGGAGGCCGCGCGCCTGCTGGAGGAGACCTGCGGCGTGCCCGCGCGCGACTACCTGGACGCGAAGGAGGACCTCCTGCGCACGCGGGAGCGCACGCCCATCCGCCCCGCCGACTACACCCGCCTCGCCCGCCGCTACGCCCTGCTGGAGCGCCGCGTGACGGGCCGCGCGGATGAACCTCGCGAATGACGAAGGCGCGGTGCCCGGCGCGCTCTCACGCCCCGGACCCGCGCCCTCTTGTCGCCCGGTACCGGACCGGACCTACAGCTTCTTGCCCGCCGCGAGCATCGCCTCACCCACGTGCTGGCGGATCTCCGCGACGCGTGCCTCCCAGCTCTCGTGGAAGATCTTCTCGGCGCGCTCCCGGTTCGGGCCCGGGTTGTCCGCCAGCGCCTCGTTGACCTGCTTCACGTAGTCCTCGGGCGTATTGGCGATGCGGCAGAGGCCCACCTTGCGGACCTCGGGCAAATCAGACGACACCACCGGCAGGCCGGACGCCAGGTACTCGCGCACCTTCAGCGGGTTGGAGTTGAGCGTCAGCTCGTTGATGACGAACGGGTTGAGCGCCACGTCGAACGCCTTGTTGTAGCCCGGCAGGTCCGCGTACGGCTTGCGCCCCAGCATGTGGATGTTGGGAACGGCGCGCAGGCGGCTGTCGTCGCAGTCCGGCGTCGTCTTGCCCACGATGACCACCGAGCCTTCGGGGTGCGCCTTCGCGCACGCGATGATGGCGTCCTGATCAATCCAGTCCGCCACCAGGCCGAAGAAGCCGATGATGGGCTTGGGCAGCTTCGCGATGTCCTCCGGAATCTTCGTGGCCGGGTCGCACGCCTTCACGAAGTGCGCGTGGTCCGTGCCGTGGCGCACCAGCACCGTGCGCGGGTTCATGCGCTTCTTGTTCTCGTACAGGCGCTCCGCGGACGTGATGCACATGTCCGCGCGGCGCAGCAGGCGCTCCTCCAGCTCCGCGATGTGCTTGCCGTTCGTGTCGCTGAACGCGGAGAACTCGTCCACGCAGTGGTACACGACGAAGTCCTCGCCCAGCGTGCCGGACACCGGCGCGGACGCGGGCAGGAAGCTCCAGGAGATGGGGCGCTCGAACTTCAGCTGCTTCATCGCGCGCAGCACCTGGAGCCGCAGCAGGTGGCGGTTCGCCTGGCGCACCGTCTCCGAGCCGTAGAACGGAATGGCCAGCGGGGCCAGGACGTGCAGGTTGGGCTCCACCTCGCGGATGCCCTGCGTGAACGTCTTCAGCTTCTTGATGATCCGCTGCGCGTCGTGCGCGTTCGCCTTGGGCGCGCGGTTGCCAATGCTGTTCACCCACAGCACGCGGTTGTCCCGCGAGAGGATCCGCATGATGTGGACCTTCGACAGGGGGTCACCGTCCCAGTCGTTGGAGAACACCACCAGGTCCCGCCCGCGAAGGGCCCGCTTCGACAAGTCCATCTCTTCACTGCGCCGCATCGTCCGCTCCTGAAGTCAAAAGTTCCGTGCTGAAAGCCCTGAAGCGCGCCCCTTCACTCGAGGGCGCCCCAACCCCATCCCCACTTGCATCACGCCGCGTTCACGGTTCCTGCACCTGCCATGCCGGACGGCAGCAACTCCGCGTACACGTCCAGCATCACCGGCCCCGCATCCGGGGCCATCACCTTCGCCGGGCCCGCCGCCAGCGCGTCGCGCACCGCCTGCGCCAGCGCCCGCTCGTCTCCGCCCTTGAACAACTTCGTGCCCTCTGGCCGCGCGCACACGTCGCTGGCCACGCACGGCACGCCCAGGGCCAGCGCCTCGCGCACGGAGATGGAGTCCCCGTCGTGCGTGGTGGGCCGGATGAAGGCGTCGCTCTGGGACAGCAGCCCCAGCGCCTTCGCGTGCTCCAATTCGCCCAGGTCCTCCAGGAGCCCCGCCACGCCCAGTTCGCGCGCGTCGCGGATGAACTCCTCGGAGCGCGTGCCCGGGCCGAAGAGCGCCAGCCCCACGCCGGGGTGCGTCTGCGCCAGGAGCTTCAGCGCCCGGAACATCTGCTTGCGCCCGTACACGGGCGACGGGTGGTGCGCCATCGCGAGCAGCGGACGGCGCCTGGAGCGCGCGGCCTCCACCTGCGGCGTCACCGGGCCGGGCTGCACCTGCGAGCCGCAGAAGGCCGGATGCACCAGGACCTTCTCCTCCGGCACACCGCACGCGACCACCGCGTCGCGCACCGCCGGGGACACGGCCACCACCCGCGCGTAGCCCGCCAGCGCCGTGCGCGCGAACACGCGCCGGGCCTGCGACTCCGCCAGGTAGTCCGGAATCAGCCCCGAGTGCAGCGTGATGACGCGCGGCGAGCGGGGCCCGGGCATGGTGCCCACCAGCGCCGCCAGCACCCACGCCTTCGGGTTGTTGCCGCTGGTGTGCAGGTGGACCGTCCAGCCCGCGGAGGTGAATCCCGCGAGCCGCAGGCCGAAGGCGGCGGCGCCGTGCACGGGGAGGACGTCCGGAGCCGGCCGGCCACCCTTCCCGATATCGAGCACCTTCGCTTCGACCCCGCGGTCGCGCAGAAATTGATGGAGTTGACGGACGTGGATGGCCACGCCCCCGTACGGCGGCGGGTAGTCCCCGACGAGCAACACGCGCATGAAGGAAGTCCTCTTCTCCAGCGAAGCGAAGTGCCTAGCGCGCGGAAGCCTGCGCGGAGGGCCGCGGAACCTGGGTGAGCTTCGGCGTGGACCGCGCGGGCAACAGGCCCATCTCACGCTGGTACGTGGTGAGCGGATCCGCGTCCTGACGGATGACCTTCGCGGGCACGCCCGCCACCACCGCGCCTGCGGGCACGTCCTTCACCACCACCGCGTTGGCGCCAATCACCGCGAAGTCGCCCACCTGGATGTTGCCCAGCACCTTGGCGCCCGCGCCGATGCGCACGTAGTCACCAATCACCGGCGCGCCCTCCAGCCCGGAGCGTCCGCCAATGGTCACCTGCTGCGAGATGAGGACGTGACGGCCCACCTTCGCCGCCTTGTGGATGACCACGCCGATGCCGCCGTAGCCCAGCTGCGTCCCTTCGCCCAGCTCCGCGTCCTCGGGGATGTAGGAGCTGTGGAGGTAGTAGATGGCCTTGCGCAACACCGCCGGCAGCAGCGGCACCCCACGCTGCTTCAGCCCATGCGCCAGCCGGTACAACGTCATCGCGTCGAATCCCATCACGCCTCTCCTCGCCCTCGCCCGAACTTCGTGACGGCCTGGAAGGTAAGTACCCACGCGTGGAGAGGGAAGTCCTCCCCACGCGTCCAATACCCGACGGTGGATCAGACCGCCCGGCGGGGGCGCAGAGACTGCAGCGCGCTCAACGGGCGAACGCCCTGCGCATACAGGCCCACCACGTACCCCACCACGAAGAGCAGCCCCGCCACCGCCAGCGGCAGCACCCGCCACAGGAAGCCCGTGGGCAGGTTCATCCACGTGTCGTGCACGCCCGTGCGCAGCAGGAAGATGCTCCCGCCCGCCGCGACCGCCGCCAGCGACGCCTGCCCGAGCTCCCGCCACGGGATGACGTCCTTCAAGCCCAGCTTCCGCTCCGGCGTGGACAGCGCCTGGGGCACGCGCAGGAGCAGCATCCCCTTGCCCACCACCTCCGCCATTGCCCAGGACGCGATGCCGCCCATCATCCCGAAGTACTTCACACCGAACCACAAGAGCGGCACCGTCACCACCGCCTTCACCAGGTACGAGGCGAAGATGGCGCGCGTCTGGCCCCGGGCCCGCAGCGTCCCGTCCATGGGCAGAATCGACAGCACCACGCCCAGCACGCTCACCCGGAAGATGGGGACCGCCGGCAGGAACTTCTGGCCGAACATGGCCCCCACGAACTCCGGCGCCGCCGCGAAGAGGAACGCCGCGAAGGGCAGGAACACGTACGCCAGCTTCCCGGCGGCTTCCCGGAAGGCCTCCACGCCCTCCTCCAGCCGGCCCTCGCGCTCCAACTCACCCAGGCGCACCATCAGCACCTCGCTGGTGGGCGTGTAGAGCAGGTCCACCACCGGCAGCTGGAAGCAGCCCACCCGGTAGAGCGCGTACACCGCGGGGGCCACCACGCCCGCCACCGCGTACATGTGCGCGTTCTGCTGGGGGATGGCCAGGAACATCGCGGCACCGAACGGCGCCGCGTACACCAGCTGCTCCTTGAACAACTTCCAGTCCACCAGCGGACCCGTGGACCCGCGCAGCGACACCACCCACGTGGCCACGTAGCGAAGGCCCGCGAAGCACGCCACGGCGATCATCATCCCGTGCAGGGAGAAGCCCAACAGCGGCGGCAGCACCATCACGCCCGAGCGCACCGCGTCCGACGCCAGGTACACCACCGCGGACGCCTTCGTCTTGCCCTGGCTGGTGAGCGAGATCTCCAGCGGGTAGCTGCCCAGGAAGAACGCCGTGTAGAGCGCCAGCGCCGCGCGGTGGTCCATCAGCGCGGGGTTGTTGAAGTAGGCCGCCACGTGGCCCAGGAAGGCCCACACCAGCCCGGCCGCCACCACGCCCGCGCCCGTGACGAAGAGCAGCGCGTGGCCCAGGTACGGCCGCTTCGCCTCCGCGCGGGGCAGGAAGTAGTAGAGGCTCTGCGCCACGCCGAACGGCAGCACGTACGACAGCGTCGTGGCGATGAGGAACAGCTGGTAGTAGGTGCCGTACTCGTCCAGGTGAAGCACCCGGGCCAGCACGAGCGGAATGGACAACGTCAGCCCGGCGGTGAACAACCGGGCCAACACCAACGGGCCGGCCCGCCCCAGGAACGACGGGGACGGGGCCGGCTTGGGTGACACACTCACTGGAGCTCCTCCGGCTGCGCCGCCTCCGGGGCAAGGGCCACGTTCGACGCGACCACGACCTGCGCACCCGCCGCCGCCGCCGCAACCATCGGCTCCGTCACGATCACCGGCGTTGTCACGTCCACGACGTCCACCGGCGTCGCCTTGGCGAGCGCGGCCTCCGCGGCGGCCGCTTCCTGCACGAGCACGTTGGCCGTACCGCTGGTCTGGGTGAGCAGGTGCGGACGGTGTCCCAGCACCGGGTGGTTCATGCCCAGCACGCCGAAGCAGTCATCGAACTGGCACACCGTGAGCGTGGACGAGTAGTCCCCCATCATCCCCAGGCTGAAGTTCTCCCACATCACCTTGCGCTTGAGGGCGAACGGGTCGCCGCCCACGCGGTTGGGCAGGTCCTCCGTGGTGACGCCAGAGCGGAAGCCGTTCTGGTTGAGCACGCGGATCATCTCGTCCGAGTACCAGCCGTTGCAGTACGCGAAGTCCTTCACCTGGATGCCGACCTCGCGCTCGATGGTCTGCTTGGACTCGACGATCTCCTTCTCCACCACCTCCGTGGGCTCCAGCGTGAGCACCGTGTGGCCCAGCGTGTGCGCGCCGAACTCGAAGCCGTCGCGCGCCATCTGGCGCACCTCGTCCCAGTTCATGACGTCGCCCTGCTCCGGCACCAGGTCCGCGCCGCCGCCCAGCTGCTGCTCCAGCGAGTCGATGATGCCCGTGAGCACGCGCGTCGGGTGCTCGCCGATGAAGTCGTCCAGCGCCGCGGACACCGTCTTGCTCCCGGTGAGGATGGGCCCCAGCAGCTGCACGGACGGGCCAGGCATGGTGTCGTAGTCCGGACGGAAGCGGCGCTCCTGCACGCAGCGCAGCAGGTGGAAGAGCCGGTCGTGGTTGAAGCGCTTGTCCGTGTTGATGAACGCCGTGGGCAGGTAGGTGATGGCCGGCACGCCCATCTGCTTGAGCACCGGGTACGCGTAGCGGTACACGTCGCGGTAGCCGTCATCGAACGTCACGACGAAGAGGTCCTTCTTCGCGGCGCGGCGGCCCGCCATCACGTCCACCGCGTCGCCAATGCTCGCCAGCTCGAAGCCCGCCGCGTGCGCCTGCTCCAGGTGACGCCGGAACGTCTCCTGGGAGATGAGCAGCCCCGGGATGGAGCGCTGCAGCTCCCCCGTGAAGTCGCTCACCACGCGGTGGTAGCTCACGATGAGGATGCGCCGGCCCCCCGACTGCGAACGGCGGTACGCCGCCATCGCCTTGCGCACCCCGCTGTAGTGGAGGAAACCCGCCGCCGCCGCCTTCGCCGCCCGCCGCAACACCTTCCCAGCCATCACGCCTCCCTCGCGGCTTTCGCCGTCTGCCCGTTCCCCCCAGTGGAACGAGCCCCGGCCCGCGTGTGTGCATGCTGGATGCCAGGGCATGAAGATGGTGGAAACCCACCGGAACCCCAGGAAACCCCGCGTCCTCAGGGGCATGTGGGCCCGATCTGGGGTCCTACCTGGGTGTACCAGGGCAGCCGAGCGCCCACCCATGGCGAAAACCTTTCAGTCCCCCAGCGAAAGCGAAGGAAGAAGCAGGCGTAAAAACTTCTTGTCCTCCGGCGGGCGACCCCAGGGGTTTCACTGGTGAACAGAGGCTTTTAAGGCTACGAAACGGCCCGCCGATGCCCCCTCCCCCCTCTGGATCAACGCCCGCGCTCGCCCTCCATGACGTGAGCAAGCGCTATGGGCGCAGGTGGGCGCTGGCACGGCTCACCTACACGCTGCCCGCCGGCCGTTCGCTCCTGCTCACGGGCCACAACGGCTCCGGCAAGACGACCCTGCTGCGCCTCGTGGCCACCGCGCTGGGACCCACCGCGGGCCGGGTGGAGGTGCTGGGCCGGGACGCCGTCACGGATCGCGAGGCCGTGCGCCGCGACGTGGCGCTCCTGTCCCACGCCAGCTTCCTCTACGAGGACCTCACCGCGCAGCAGAACCTGATGGTGCTGGGGCGCCTGTTGGGCGTGGACGCGCCGCAGGACGTCGCGGACGCGCTGCTCAACAAGGTGGGCCTCACCCGCCGCACGGACAGCCCGGTGCGGGGCTTCAGCGCCGGCATGCGCAAGCGCCTGGCCATCGCGCGGCTCCTGATGAAGGCCCCCGCCCTGGCCCTGTTGGACGAACCCTTCGGGGAGCTGGACCCGGCGGGCATCCAGGACATGGAGGGCGTCATCGCGGAGCTCAAGGCGGGCGGCACCACCGTGGTGCTGGCCACGCACCTCATCGAACAGGGCCTGAGCCTGTGCGAGGAACGGCTGCACCTGCAGGACGGCCGGGCGGTGGCGGCATGAGCGCCGTGAAGCCGAAGCGGGCCCCGGGCCTCCTGAAGACGACGCTCGTGCTGATGCGCAAGGACCTGCTCATTGAGTGGCGCACCCGCGCGCGGCTCAACGCGCTGATCTTCTTCGCCATGGCCACGCTGCTGCTCTTCTCCTTCGCGCTGGGGCCGGACACGAAGCTCCTGGAGCGCAACGCGGGCGGCTACCTGTGGCTGGCCATCCTCTTCGCCAGCGTGCTGTCCCTGGGCGAGTCCTTCCGCGTGGAGACGGAGAACGCCTGCCTGGACGGCGTGCGGCTGGCCCCGGCGGACGCGCGCGCCATCTTCCTGTCCAAGGCGCTGGGCAACGCCCTGCTGCTGCTGGCCCTGGCCGTGGTGCTGGTGCCCGTGATGGTGGCCCTGTACGGGGTGCGCATCGTCACGGGGGTCGGTGACCTGGCGGGCATCCTGGTCCTGGGCAGCCTGGCGCTCAGCGCCCCGGGGACCGTCTACGCGGCCATCTCCAGCAATGCGCGAGCCCGGGATGTACTGCTGCCTCTGCTATTGTTCCCGCTCGTCATCCCGGCCCTCCTCTCCGCTGCCAAGGGGACGACGCTCGTGCTCCAGGGTGACCCCATGCAGCAGCTGGGCTCATGGCAGGGGCTGCTGCTGGGGTTCAATCTGATTTACTGGGGCGTGGGCTTCTTGCTGTTTCCCCGGGTCATCGAGGACTGAAGGATGAACAAGTTCGTCAAGTTTGGCCTCCCGGTGCTGACGTTGGCGCTGCTGGGTGCGGGCTGGTGGCTGGGCCTCGCGTGGGCGCCGCCGGACCGGGAGATGGGCGAAGTGCAGCGCATCATGTACGTCCACGTGCCGCTCCAGTGGATGGCCATGCTGGCCATGTTCATCAACTTCGTGGCCGCGGTGACGTACCTCATGCGTCAGTCGTGGAAGACGGACGCCATGGCGGAGGCCTCCGCGGAGATCGGCCTGCTCTTCGGCACGCTGGGGATGATCACCGGCTCCATCTGGGGCCGTCCCACCTGGGGCGTGTACTGGTCCTGGGACCCGCGCCTCACGTCGGAGGCCATCCTGCTGGTGTCCTACACGGGCTACCTGGTGCTGCGGCGCTTCGTGGAGGACCCGGAGAAGCGCGCGGTGTGGAGCGCGGTGGTGGCCATCATCGGGGCCATCAACCTGCCCATCGTGTGGTTCTCCGTGCGCTGGTGGCGCAGCCTCCACCAGGTGCAGTCCAGCCCCAAGACGGTGGACCCGCAGATGGTGCTGCCCCTGCGCGTGTCGGCGTTCGGCATGCTGGCGCTGCTCATCCTCTTCATGGTGCACCGCTACCGCATCGCGCTCGCGGAGCGGCAGGCGGAGGTGGCGCTGCCGGAGGCGCTGCCCTCGGACGACCCCGCGCTGCGCGCGAACCATTCCTCGAAGGTGGCCTGAACATGACCTCGCTGACGTCGCTGATGCTGCTGGCCCAGGTGGGCAGTGGCCGTCTCCAGGGTGGTTGGGGGTACGTGGGCGCGTGCTACGGCATCTCCGTGGCCGCCTTCGTGCTCTACTCGGTGTCCCTCTGGGCGCGCCGTCCCCGCACCGCCGCCGATTCGAAGGAGTGACCCCATGACGCCCGTCAATCGCAACCGTCTCATCGCGCTGGGAGCCCTGCTGTTCGCCGGCGCGGGCCTTGGCTTCATCGCCTTCGGCAACATCGGCGACAACCTCGTCTATTACTGGAGCCCGTCGGAGCTGCTCTCCAACGGCGACAAGGCCTACACGGCCACCATCCGCCTGGGCGGCGTGGTGCAGCCGGGCAGCATCCAGTGGAACGAGGGCCACACGACGCTGGACTTCCGCGTGGCGGATGGCCCGGACGCGAACGCCAAGAGCGTGCACGTGCGCTCGCTGGAGACGCCCCCGCAGATGTTCCGCGAGAAGATCGGCGTCGTGGTGGAGGGCACCTATGACAAGGCCGGCATCTTCACGTCCAACCGGCTGATGGTGAACCACTCCAACGAGTACCGCGCGCCCAAGGAAGGCGAGGAGCCGCGCAAGTGGCAGGACACGCTGGCGGAAGGTGCCACCACCGCCACCGTGACGCCGCCGGGGGCGCCGTGAACGGAATGCTGGGCTATGGGCTGGTCCTCGCGGGCCTGGCCTTCGCCGCCTTCGGCGCCATCCTGGGGCTGGTGGGCGGCCTGCGCCGCACGGACGCCAGCTACCCCTGGGTGCTGCGCGCGGTGTGGGGCTTCGCCGCGTGCATGATCGGCAGCAACCTGGTGATGGTGGAAGCGCTCATCAACCACGACTTCAGCGTGAAGTACGTGGCCCAGGTGGGCAGCCGCGCCACGCCGCTCATCTACACCATCGTGTCGCTGTGGAGCGCGCTGGAGGGGTCCATCCTCTTCTGGGGCCTCATCATGGGCGTGTACCTGGCGGCGTTCGCCTTCGTGCACCGCAAGGAGCACGCGCGCTACATGCAGCTGGCGCTGGGCACCATGCTGGCCGTGGGCGTCTTCTTCGCCTTCCTCATCGCGGGCCCCGCCAACCCCTGGGGCGCCGTGTCGCCGGTGCCGGCGGACGGCCCGGGCCCCAACCCGCTGCTGCAGAACCACTTCCTGATGATCATCCACCCGCCCATGCTCTACGCGGGCTACGTGGGCATGACGGTGCCGTTCGGCGTCGCCGTGGCGGGCCTCTTGCGCGGGGAGATTGGTGAAGCGTGGATGGCGCCCCTGCGGCGCTGGACGCTCATCGCGTGGATGTTCCTCACGCTGGGCATCGTGCTGGGCTCCTGGTGGGCGTACGCGGTGCTGGGCTGGGGCGGTTACTGGGCGTGGGACCCGGTGGAGAACGCGTCCTTCCTGCCCTGGCTGACCGCGACGGCGTTCATGCACTCCACCATGGTGCAGGAGCGCAAGCGGATGCTGAAGCTGTGGACGCTGAGCCTCGCGCTGGCGTCGTTCGTGCTCACCATCCTGGGCACGTTCATGACCCGCTCCGGCATCTTCAACTCGGTGCACTCGTTCACCCAGTCGGACATCGGGCCCACGTTCCTCGTCTTCATCGGCATCCTGCTGGTGGTGTGCATTGGCCTGTTGGCCACGCGCGGCCACCTGCTGGCGCCGGAGGGCCGGCTCACGTCGCTGGTGTCTCGCGAGGCGAGCATCCTGGTGAACAACCTGGTGTTCGTGGCCATCACCTTCACGGTGCTGCTGGGCACGCTCTACCCGCTGGTGTCGGAGGCCGTGCGCGGCATCCGCGTGAGCGTGGGCGAGCCGTACTTCAACAAGATGGCGGTGCCGGGCGGCATCGCGGTGCTCTTCCTCATGGGCGTGGGCCCGGTGCTGCCCTGGGGCACGCCGGACAAGGCCGCGCTGCGCCGGCAGTTCATCATCCCCGCGGCGGTGGGCGTGGTCATCACGATTGCCTGCTACGCGGCGGGGCTTCGCGGCGTGTACCCGCTGCTCACGTTCGGCCTGGGCGGCTTCGTCACCGTCATCACGCTGCGCGAGCTGGTGGTGCCGGTGCGCGTGCGCATGACGGAGCGCAAGGAAGGCTTCGTCACGGCGGTGGCCACGGCCACGAGCAAGGCGCGCCGGCGCTTCGGCGGCTACGTGGTGCACCTGGGCATCGTCATCATCATCGTCGCCGTGGCGGCCTCCAGCGCGTACGTGACGCACACGTCCGGCACGCTGAAGAAGGACGGCACCCTGATGCTGGACGGCTACCAGCTGAAGTACCTGGGCCTGTCCAGCGGCGAGGAGCCGCACCGCACCTACGTCGCCGCGCGCCTGGAAGTGACAGCGCCCAACGGCACGGTGACGGAGATGCGCCCGCGCATGAACTACTACGAGCGGAGCACGGACCCCGTGGGCACGCCCGCGGTGCGTGAGTCGCCGAAGGAAGACCTGTACATCTCGCTGATGGCCTTCAGCGAGACGACGGGCACGGCGAGCTTCAACGTCTGGGTGTTCCCGCTGGTGGGATGGATCTGGTACAGCCTGCCGCTGCTGCTCCTGGGCACGCTCATCGCCGTATGGCCTTCGCGCCGGGCGGCGGTGCTGCGCGCGGACGCGGCGCCGGTGGGCGCGGCGCCTCCCCTGCCGGGCACGGACGCCGAGCGGGGGGCGGCATGAAGCGCTGGCGGCTTCCCCTGGTGTTCGCAGCGGTGGGCGCGGCGCTGCTCTTCGTCCTCTTCCAGGGCTTCGGGCGGGACCCGCATGAGGTGCCCTTCATGCTGAAGGGCGCGTCCGCGCCGGACTTCACGCTCAAGCCGCTGGACGGTGGCGACGACGTGAAGCTCGCGGACCTCAAGGGCCGCCCGGTGGTCATCAACTTCTGGGCGTCGTGGTGCGGGCCCTGCAAGTACGAGCACCCGGTGCTCGAGTGGGGCGCGCGCGAGATGGGCGCCCAGGCCGTGTTCATGGGCGTCGTCTTCGAGGACACGGAGCCCAACGCGCGCGACTTCCTGCGCCGCATGGGCGCCAGCTTCCCGCAGCTGATGGACACGCGCTCGCGCATGGCGGTGGACTACGGCGTCGCGGGCGTGCCGGAGACGTACTTCATCGACGCGCAGGGCATCATCCGCGGCAAGCACGTGGGGCCCATTGATCCGCAGACGCTGGCGAAGCGGGTGAAGGAACTGACCCAGCCGGCCGCGGGCGCCACCGCGGAAGCCGCGCGGCAGCCCTGAGTCAACGCCGCCCGCTCGGAAGGCAGGCGCCCGGGAGCCCGTGAGGGAGTCCCGGGGGCCGCCTCGCGGGAGGCTTGGAATCCGTAGTAAGTCCCTGCGGTCGGCGTCGTTCGCGAGGGCTTCCCCCGGCCCCTGCTCCAGCGAGGTGGGCTCCCCATGCAGTGCCCCGAGTGCGGTGAAAGCGCGGCGGACGTCCGCCTGAGTTACTGCGAGAACTGCGGCGCGAAGATGCCCGCGCGTCCCGCGGCCCCGCCCCGCGCCAGCAGCGCCCGGAGCAACCGCCCCAGCCGCCCCATGACGGAGCCGTCCTATGCGGCGGAGATCCTGGATGAGGAGGAGGACGCCCGGCAGCAGGGCCGCGCCGGCGCCGCGCCCCCGCGAGGCTCCAAGGCGCAGCCCGCGCCCGAAGCGTACGAGGAAGAGGACCCGTACACGGGCCCGCGCTGGCTGAAGGACGTGCCGGGCCACTCGCAGAGCGTGGTGGGCGTGGGGCTGGTGGCGTTCTCGTTGGTGTTGTCCATCCTGCCCTTCTTCCCCAGCGTGGGCGTGCTGGGGACGCTGCTGACGCTGGTGGGCTGCGTCGCGCTCGTCGCGCGGGAGCTGCGCCGCGACGGCAACGCGCCGGGCTGGGTGGACCACGTGCCGCTGGTGCTGCTGCGGCCGGAGGTCCCCGCCGCGTTCATGCTGCTGCTCGTGGCGCTCACGGTGCGGCTCTTGTCGGGCTTCAACCTGCTGGTGCCCCTGTGGGCGGCGGGCACGGTGCTCATCGCCCTGGAGCAGTACCGGTTGGTCATCGCGGAGCCGGATGGCGTGGGCCGCGACTTCGACCCGCGCTCGCTCCTGGGCTTTCCCCGGGTGCTGGCGCTGGCGGGCGTGGTGGTGTGCGTGGTGGCGCTCTTCCTGCCCTGGGGCAAGGTGATGGCGGACGGGTCCTCCCTGCCCGACAACGCGCCGGTGCCGGGGAGCGTGCGCGGCGCGCCGCCGGAGCTGCGCGTGCTGCCCACGACGCGGCCCTCGGATGACTCGCTCTACAGCCTGGGGGGCGGCGTCACGTCGCGCTCGGGCTGGGACCTGCCGCTGTCGGAGCTGCCGCTGCTGGCGCTCGTGGCGCTGCTCGTGCTCGCGGCGCTGCGGCCGGACGTGGAGCGCCCGGCCTTCCTGCGCTGGGTGCCGGTGGGCGCGGTGAGCGTGAGCCTGCTCTGGGCGCTCGCGGGGGTGAAGCTCGCGGTGGGGCCCTTCGTGTTCCTCTTCGGCCTGGGGGCGGTGGGCTTCCATGCGGTGCGCCAGGCGCTGGGCCGCGACGAGCCGCAAGGGCTGCTGCCGCCGGAGGACGACCCCTACGACCCGGACCAGGACCCTGAGACCGAGCCCGACTCCGGCTACCGGGGCTAGGCCGCTGGCTTTGAACAGAACGGGCTGCCCGGGCGGCGGGCGTGCGGCCCAGGTTTCACTGTGCAATACCCGTCAGGGGGCGGTAGTTAGGGACGGCCCCCGCTGGAGCCCCCGATGAATGCCGTCCTCGTCTCGTTGACCCTCGCCCTGAGCCTTGCCACGGGGCAGTTCGCGCCGCAGCAGGCCGCCAGTGATCCGCTCGCGCCGACCCAGGAGGCGCGGGTGCAGCAGCTGGCGAAGAAGCTGCGCTGCGCGGTGTGCCAGGGCCTGTCGGTGGCGGACAGCCCGTCGTCCATGGCGCGCGCGCAGCTGGACAAGGTGCGCGAGCTGGTCTCCGACGGAAAGACGGACACGGAGATCGTCGACTACTTCGTGGCGCGCTACGGCGAGTGGGTGTTGCTGGAGCCGCGCGCGGAGGGCTTCAACTGGTTCGTGTGGCTGGGGCCTGTCGCGCTGGTGCTGGGCGGCCTCTTCGTCATCCTGAAGCAACGTCAGCCCCTGCCCGAGGGCGCCGCGCCCGCAGAAGCCGCGCCGGTCCCCTCCCCTTCCACTCCCGCGCCGTCGGTCGACGATGCGGACCCCTATCTCCAGGCCGTGCGCCGGGAGCTGGAGCGCTAAGCCATGCAGCCCGAGCCCACCAACTGGTTGCCCGGAATCATCGTCCTGTCGGTCGCCTTCGTGCTGGCGGCCGCGTGGCTCCTCTACATGAAGATGAAGACGGGGAGCGCGCTGCCGGACACGACCGTGAAGGCGGACGGCACTGCGGACGACCTGGCGCAGCGGGCGCAGTCGCTCATCGAGCAGCTGCGCACGCTGGAGGCGGAGAAGCACCACTTCACCGCGGAGCACTACACGGCGGAGAAGGCGCGGCTGGAGCGGGAAGCGGCCGCCGCGCTGCGCGCGAAGGACGAGCACCAGAAGCGGCAGGCGGCGGGAGAGAAGGCGCCCGCGCGCAACGTGCCGGCGCCCTCGGGTTGGGCGTCGCGCAATCCGCAGCTGGTGGGCGCGATGTGGGGCGCGGGCGTGGTCGTCTTCTTCGGAGGGCTGGGCTACCTGCTGGTGTCGGAGCAGAAGCCGCGAGAGGAAGGGCAGATGGGCACGGGCGCGACGCCGCCGGGCATGGCCCAGGCCCAGCAGCAGCAGGAGATGCCGGAGCCGAACGACGAGCTGGAGCAGGCGCGTCAGCGGCTGGCGTCGAACCCGGGCGACGTGGAGGCCGCGTCGATGCTGAGCCACGAGCTCATCCGTCAGCAGCAGTTCGAGGAAGCGCTGAAGGTGACGCTGAAGGGCCTGGCGGTGGATCCGTTCAACGTGGAGCTGCGGGTGCACCGGGGCGTGCTGCGCGCGGCGTCGCAGGGAGACCTGCAGGGCGCCGAGCAGGAGCTGACGGAGCTGGTGGACACGTGGCCGGACGCGCAGGAGGCGCTCATCTTCCTGGGCAGCCTGTCGTTGCGCCGGGGCGACAAGGCAGGAGCGCTGGTGCATTTCGAGCGTTTCACGGTGGAAGTGCCCAAGAACATGCAGCCCCCGCAGCTGGCCCCCGCCATCGCCCAGCTGCGCGCGGAGGTCGCGCAGCAGCCGCAGTAGGCTGTACGTCGTGAGGGGCCGGACTTCCGGCCCGCGAAGTGTGTCACCCCTGGAGGTGGGCCATGGGTGTGTCCGGCTTCTGGAAGACCGCTGTCGCGTGGGTCTGTGCCTTGTTCGCTTCAGGCTGCGCGACAGGCGGTTCCGCGACGTACGTGGAAGGCGCGCTGCGCCCCCGTCACTTCGTGTTCCATGAACTGGTGAAGCAGCGAGGGAAGACGCCAGGTGGATGGATGGCAGCCTGCCTCCACGTCGGCATCGCCCGCGACACGGGAGAGTTGTTCTACTGCAGGTTCGGCGTGGAGATGCCCATCGCCAACAGTGCGCAGGGAACGATCTCCATGGAGCAAGCCCAAAGCCTCTCCGCGAGTTGCGCGAATCAGGCAGCGAGGGCCACTTTTGCGGGTGCAACGCCAGCTACGCCCATCGGAATTGCCTGTGAGGAATTCAAGACTGTCTACGACTTGACGCTCAAGGCGGCCATCGAGGGCGCACAAGTCATGAAGGTCTGTGCCAGGGGCATCAAGCCGGTGGTGGTGACACCTATGGGGCCGACCACCAGCGGAGGCATGTAGCCCATGGTTCCGTCCATCGAGGAGTTGCTGGAGATCGCGAGAACCTATTGGCCTTCTCACGAAGATCCCAATCAGGAGCCCGGGCCCGAGGCACATCGACTCCATGTGCTTTGGCGCCCGAAGCTCGCAGAGCCCGGTTCCTGGGACGCGTTGATTGACCAACTCGAGAAGGCCTTTCCCCAGGACACCATTGGAGACATCACCACGCCTTCGAATGCTTGCTTCTGGTGCGCCATCTATCCCGGAGGTGATCGTGTGCCTCCAGGATTGCACTGGGTCTACGTGGGCTGCGCCAGCATCATCGCGCCGGTCTACACCGTGTACCGGGCCCAGTTTGAATACGGCGAACGTCGGATCTTCCGGCAGCTTGATCTGGAGCCTCCCGCCGTAGAGCCGGCGGTCACGCTGGCGAGACTCATGGAGTCCACGATGGGGTTGAGCCTGCTGCCTCCCGCCATCGCCAACTACCCAGCGCCCGTCTTCGTGGATTGGAAATCGCCTCCGAAGACCACTCTCTTCCACGCGCTCTTCACCAGCAGACCCGAGAATCCCCCCTGAGCCTCATCCCAGCCTGCGGATGGGAGCACCGTCGAGGAACGCGCGGATGTCCTCCACAGCTTCACGGAAGTACGTCGCGTAGTTCCCCTGGGACACGTAGCCCAGGTGCGGCGTCGCGAGCAGGTTCGGAAGCGTCCGCAGCACATCGTCCGCGGGCACCGGCTCCGTCTCGAAGACATCCACCGCCGCGCCCGCGATGACTCCCTGCTGAAGCGCGTCAACGAGCGCGGCCTGATCCACGATGGCCGCGCGCGACGTGTTGATGAGGTACGCCGTGGGCCGCATCCTCGCGAGCTCCGCGCCCCCCACCAGCCCGCGTGAGCGCTCCCCCAGGACCAGGTGGATGGACACGAAGTCACTCGTCTCCAGGAGCGCCTCCTTCGACGGCGCCCGCGTCACCCCCGCCTCCCCTGCCCTCGCGTCCGTGAGGTTCGGGCTCCACGCCACGACGTCCATGCCGAACGCCAGGCCCACCCGGGCCACCCGGCTTCCAATCTTCCCCAACCCCAGCAGCCCCAGCCGCTTCCCATGCAGGTCCACGCCCACCGAGTGCTGCCAGGGCCCACCCTGCCGGAACGCCGTGCTCTCCCCCACCACGTTCCTCGCGAGCGCCAGGATCAACGCCCACGTCAGCTCCACCGGAGGCTCTGTCGCGCTCGCCGTTCCGCACACCGTCACGCCGTGTGCGGCGCACGCGGCCAGATCGATGGACGCATTCCGCATCCCCGTCGTCACCAGCAATCGCAGCCGTGGCAGCCGTTCAATGAGCGCCTTCGGAAACGGCGTGCGCTCCCGCATCACGACGATGATGTCGAACGGCGACAGCGCCGCGACCAGGTCCTCCTCACGGACGAAGTGCTCGCGGAACACCGTCACTTCGAGCTGACCCCGCACGGACGACCAGTCCGCGAGCCGCGTCGAAACCCCCTGGTAGTCGTCCAGCACCGCGCACCGCTGTCCCGCCATGGTTCAGGCCCTCCCTGTGAACCTTCACGCCGCACGCTCCCCCGCCTGCCCACCCGGTGAGACCGCCAGCCAGGGGGCGGCACGCTGCGACCTCGCCGTGCCCGTCACTAGCTTGTAGCCGCTGGCCCACGCGTTCCACCAGGAGGACACCGCGGCATGAAGGTCCGGTCGGGGACACCGCTCCAGTGGCGCGACAGGGCCCCTTCCAGATGGGAAACCACTTCCGGGTGCACGCCTCTCCGTGAAGCAGGGGGCCAGACATGATGAACGGCGCTTCCTCGCATGAAGGCGGGCAGAGGCCCAGGGCGGCAACCCGGCTGAAGGCCCAACGGGACACCATCATCCAGTGCTGGACCGACCGCGTCCGTCAGGCCATCCCGGCGGCCAGCGCCCAGGACGAACACCACCTCAAGGACAGCCTGCCCCGGTTCCTGGAACGCATGACCGCGGCACTGATGGTGGCCCCACATCAGACGGCCGCGGAGAACGACCTGGACACCCTGGCCCAGGCTCACGGGAAGCAGCGCTCGGGGCTCAAGGAGTACTCGCTCCAGCAGATGCTCCGCGAATACCAGCTCCTGCGCGAGGTCATCTTCCAGGTGCTGGAGCAGGACGGGCCCCTCCTCCCTCCCGAACGCGACATCATCCTCTCGCTCATCGAGCAGGGCATGGCGGAGGCTGGCGCGGGCTACATCCGGTTCGTCCAGTCGCGAGAGCGCTCGATCGAAGAGCACTTCCGCTCCCTGATGGAGACCATTCCTCACGTGGTCTGGCTCTGCGCCTCCGACGGACGCATCGAGTTCGTCAGCCGCCAGTGGACGGAGTGGACCGGACGCCCCTCCGGCGCGGAAGGGGGCGGCCCCAGCTTCACCCAGGCCCTCCACCCGGACGACGTGCCCGCCCTGGCCGAAACGGTCCGTCAGGCGCGGGAGAGCCGGGGCCCCCTTCGCCTGTCCTACCGGGTGAAACGCAGGGACGGCACCTTCCGCTGGTGCGAAGCGCGGGGCAACCCCGTCTTCAACGACGACGGCCACCTCCGGGGCTGGATTGGGACGACGACCGACGTGGATGATCAGCGCTCCACGGATGACGCGCTGAAGGCCGTCCGGCTGGAGCTGCAGGAGGTCTTCATGCAGGCCCCGGCCCCCATGGTGGTCATGTCAGGGCCCGAGCACCGCTTCACCCTGGTGAATCCGCTCTACGAGCGCCTGGTGAACCAGGACGTCCTCGGGGTGCCCCTGCGGACGGCCTTCCCCGGCGAACAGGCGCGCATCCTCCCCATCGTCAAACAGGTCTACGAAACCGGTCAGCCGTACACCTGGCCCGAGTTGCCGGTAACGCTGCCGGACGCGCAGGGCGTGCCCCGTCAGCACTACCTCAACGCCAGCTACACCCCGCTCAAGGACACGCAGGGAATCCCGCGCGCCGTGAGCTGCCTGATGGTCGACGTGACCGAACAGGTGGAGGGCCGCCGGCACATCGAGCAGAGCGAGGCGCGCTTCCGGCAGATCGCCAACGCCCTGCCGCAGATCGTCTGGACCGCCAACGCGGACTTCTTCGTCGACTGGTACAACGACTGGTGGTTCCAGTACCTGGGCCTGCCGCGGAGCACCCGCTGGGATGACGTGGACACCCAGCCCATGCACCCGGAGGACGCGGAGCGGACGCGGCTGAAGGTGCAGGAGGCGTTGGCGACCGGCAGCGACTTCCTCATGGAGCAGCGCTTCCGCCGCGGCTCGGACGGCCAGTACCGCTGGCACCTGGTCCGGGGCGTCGCCATCCGCGACGCGGAAGGGCGGGTGGTGGGGTGGATTGGAGCCAACACGGACATCCACGACCAGAAGACGGCCACGGCTCGCCTGGAGGAGGAGCGCGACCTGCGCGAGCGCTTCGTCGCCACGCTCACCCACGACCTGCGCACGCCGTTGACGGCCGCGAAGCTGAACGCCCAGATGCTGGCGCGCAAGGGGGACGACCCCACCGCCCTCTTCAAGCTGGCCGCGCGCATCAGCGAGAACCTGGACCGGGCGGACCAGATGATCCGCGACCTGCTGGACGCGAACCGCATCCGCGCCGGAGAGGGCATCACCCTGGACCTCTCCTCCGAGCTCGACCTGGGCGCCCTCGCCCGGGAGACGCTGGAGGAGCTGGCCCTGGTGCACGGCGGCCGCTTCGTCCTGAACGCGCCCCAGCCCCTGGCCGGCCACTGGAGCCGCGACGGGATGCGGCGCATCCTGGAGAACCTCTGCGGCAACGCCATCAAGTACGGCGCGCATGACCGCCCGGTGACCGTCTCCCTGACGGAAGCCGGACCGGACGCGGTGGCCCTGCGCGTCCACAACTGGGGCAATCCCATTCCCCCGGAGCACCAGCGGGCCCTGTTCCAGCAATACCGCCGCCTGGAGTCCGCGGAAGTCCGCGCCCAGAAGGGCTGGGGCCTGGGGCTGACCCTCGTCGAGGGCTTGGCCCAGGCGCACCGGGGCAGCGTGACGCTGGAGAGCACGCCGGAGACAGGAACGACCTTCACGGTCACCGTCGCGCGCGATCCGCGACGGTGAGCGCTGGCGGCCCTACTGGACCGCGGCCTTGCGGCGGCGGAACCGGCGGACCTTCTCCACCAGCTCGTCCGACAGCACGCCCTTCACCGCGTTGCGCGTCTGGCGGGCCCACTCCTCGGTGCGGGTGAACCACTCACCCGCGAGGCCCGCGCCGTGCGCGCGCAGCGACACCGTCTGACGCTGCTTCGTCACCCAGTCGGACTTGTACGTCTCCGTGCCTCGCAGGAAGTCGTACTCCGTGAGGCCCATCTCGATGGCGTCCTTGAACGTCTCGCCCACCAGCACCAGGCCCACGCTGCGGTTGCGCCACGCCGGGTCATACCCGGACTGGAAGTACACGAATGTCTGGCCATGCAGGATGCCGTACACGGACGCCACCGCCTGGCCGCCCACCTTCATCGTGTACATGCGCAGCCGGCCCCGCTCCGCCAGCCATTGCGTGGCGTCCCGGTGGAACGCCTCCACGCCGGCGCCCTTGATGCCCTGCGAACCGCCATCCGAGGACCAGCGCAGCGCGTGCAGCCGGAAGAAGTCCGTCATCGGCCCGGCCAGCTGGCCCGGCGCGTCCGTGCGCTCGATGCGGTAGCCGTCCTGCTTCTCCAGCCACTTGCGCCGGCGCAGGTAGTTGTCCCGCCGGCCCGTGCGCTTGAGGAACGCGTCGAACGGCTCGCCCGGCACCAGCGTCTCGTACGGGCACACGTAGCGCTCCGACACGCGCACGTCGCCAAACACCTCGCGCGCCACGCCGAGCGTCGTCGAGCCCTCGCGCAGGTCCGTCAAATCCAGCACGTCCCACTCGTCGCGCAGCCCCTGGAGCACGTTGAAGAACGCCCGGGCCGCTTCCGCCTCGCGGCCCTTGCGCGCCACCACGTCCAGGTAGTCGCTGCCCACGTGCGTCTCACCCAGGAAGCCCAGGCGCCGCACGCGCACCCCGTTCACCCAGCGGTGCTCCAGCCCCAGCGGCAAGAGGCCCACCAGCGTGCCCAGCCTGTCCCGCGCCGTCAGCACCAGCGGCCGCACGTCGGGCGAGATGCGCCGGCACCACGGATACAGCCACTCCCAGGCGTTGAACGGACCGGCGTTGCTCGCGTCCAGGAGCGCGTTCCACTCCGCCCGCATGCCCGCCAACTGGGAAGCACTGCCCACCGCCGCCACATCCAGCCGCGGCGACAACCTGGGCCCTGACGTCAACTCATCTTCGCGGATCACCGCGTCACCCCGATGCCTTTCCCGAAGCACTGCCCCGGCCCCTGAGTGCCATTGCAACCCGGGAGCCAGCTCCTGTTCCCTCACGACGCGCGCTTGCTCGGACGGCGCTCGGACTTCAGCGCCTCCCGGACGACCTCCGCCACCTGCCCCATCACCTCCGGCGACAGGTCCTGGTGGCAGGGAATCTCCAGGATGGTGCGCCGCAACTGCGCGACCTCCGGGAACTCCGACGGGTCACACGCGGGATGGAAGCGCTTCCAGAAGTCGATGGCGTCAATGCCCTTCTCACGCAGCCTCGCCAGCAGCGCCTCCTTGTCCTGCACCACCATCGGGTAGAACAGGGGGCTGACGCCCGCGGGCAGCTGGTTGAAGAGCGGCGGCGACACGTCGCGCAGCCGGCCCAGCAGGAGGAAGTAGTTGCGCCGGCGGGCCTCGACGATGCCCTCCAGGTCCTGCGCCAGGGCGATCCGCTTCGTCAGCGGGCTCATGCCCAGGTCCACGTGCCGCCGGTCGAAGTGCTGCGTGCCCGTGGCCACGCGCTCGACGCTCGCGGCCTTCACCGCGCCGTGGCCCACCGAACGCACCAGGCCGCGCAGGCTCCGGCCCACCGCCCCGCCGCGCAGCTCCATGTTCTGCAACAGCGCGGACACGGTGTGGCTGAAGGTGGACGCCAGCGGCGGCGCGGGCGGCTCCGGCAGGCTGTACGGACGCTTGCCATTGACGACCAGCGCACCCCCATTGGGTACCGGAAGGGTCTTGTAGAGGCAGAAGATGCCCACGTCACCCGTGGTGCCCAGCGGCGTCGCGCCGTCCGACGACAGGAGCGACAGCGCGCAGTCTTCAATCAGCGGGATGCCGTGCTCGTCCGCCAGCTTGCGCATGGCGGCCACCGGCCCCGGGAAGCCCGCGTAGTGGATGAGGTAGAGCGCGCGCGTCTTGGGCGTGATGCGCTTCGCCACGTCCGCCACGTCCACGTCCCAGCGGCTGCCCACGCGGTAGAAGCGCGGCGTCGCGCCCGCGTCCACCACCGCCTCCACCTCCACGCCGTGGTGGTAGGAGGGCATCAGCACCTCGCCGCCATCCAGGCGCAGCATCTTGATGGTCAGCCAGACGGCGTTGCGCGCGAAGTAGAAGTACCGCGCGTTGGGAGACGAGAACGGCGGCAGCGCCCCCGGACGCGGCGGGGCCACCAGCATGCTCGGCCACAGCGTGGGCAGGGACGGAACGAACATCTTGTCGGTCGTCTTCACTTCTTCCATCGCGCCACCACCTCTTTCGCCGCCGGTACCCACCGGAACTTCGCCGCGCACAGGGCCCGGCCGAAGGCGGTGTCATTGAACACGTAGAGCCAGGTGTGCCGGCGGACCTGATCCGTCCAGTCGCGCTTCCACACCATGTCCGGCCCCAGGAAATCGAACTCGGTGAGCCCGCGCTCCAGGCAGTGCCCCAGCACCTCCTCCATGAGGAGCTGTCCCGGGCTGCACTCCTTCAGGCTCTCGTCGTAGCCGGGCTTGAGCAGGAAGTAGCGCCCGCCGTATTCCAGGCCGTACTGGAACGCCACCGCGCGCCCGTCCACGCGCAGGAAGTACAGCGCCAGCCGGTCGCGGTAGGCCGCGTCCCGCGCCAGCTCCGTGTAGAAGCCGCGCGTCTTCGCGTCCTGCGCCATGGCCGTGCCATTCGCGCCCTTCCAGCCGCTCTGCTCCAGCAGCAGCCCCTCCTCCAGCGTGCCCTCCAGGTCCAGCCCGCCGGTGACGCGCTCGAAGGTGACCTTCCCCTTCTCCTCCAGCTTGCGGCGGCGGCGGCGGCAGTTGGCCTTGAACTTGGACGGCAGCTTCGCGAAGTACGCGTCCTTCTTCGCGGGCAGCGGCACGAAGGGCGAGTTGAGCGACTCCCACTCGCCCACCGGCAGGCCGCTGTCCTTCGCGGCCTCCAGCAGGCGGAAGCCCACGCCGCCCTCCGGCACGTCCGTCAGCCGGAGCACGTCCCAGCCGCCCGTCTCACGCAGGTGGGAGAGGAAGGCCCGCGCTGCGGCGTCCGGCTCCCGCGCCAGCACGTCGAAGCGGCAGGAGTGCGCGTTGGCCGCGGAGGTGAGCTGGCGGACCGGCACGCCGTACATCGACGTGCGCTCCTCCACCAGCGGCAGCGCGGCTGTGAGCGCTCCGTCCTCGCCGCGCAGGAGCAGCACGCGCATGCGGGTCCCGGCGGCGAAGTTGTCCAGCCACAGCCGCAGGAACTCGTGCCGGTAGAACAGCTCGTTGGAGGTGGTCTCCACCAGCTGATTCCACTCGGCTTCCAGGGTCATGAAGGCCGCCCGGTCGTTGACTTCCACGACCCGGGGGGCGGCTTGAAAAGGAATGGCTTCCATGTGAGCGGGCCCCAAGGTGGTGATGGGCAGCGCGGCCTACAACCCGCTGCGGGCCATCTTCAGCAGGCAGGCGGCGACCTTGCGGCTGTCGTGTCGGATCTTGGACCCCTCCTTGAGGAGATCCGCCTGCACCGGAATCACGCCGGAGGACAGGAGCTCCCGCGTCTCCGCCGTGACCATGAAGGAGCCCTTGCGCGCATAGCGCTGGATGGACTCGTCTGAAGGCGCCCGGCCGTTGACGAGGACGGCGTCCAGCACCGGCCCCACGTGGTCGATGACGGCCTGCACGTGGTCCAGGCAGTTCATGCCGTCCGTCTCGCCCGGCTGGGTCATCAGGTTGGCCACCATGACCTTCAGCGCGCGCGTCTCCTTCAGCGCCTGGGCCACGCCGTCCACCAGCAGGTTGGGCAGCACGCTCGAGTACAGTGAGCCCGGCCCGATGGCGATGAGGTCCGCCG
Source organism: Corallococcus aberystwythensis (assembly GCF_003612165.1). Lineage (GTDB taxonomy): Bacteria > Myxococcota > Myxococcia > Myxococcales > Myxococcaceae > Corallococcus > Corallococcus aberystwythensis. Next base: position 25,325 of record NZ_RAWK01000091.1, read on the forward strand.
AGTAGATGGCCTCCAGCAGGCCGTCCACCGGGGGCGGCGAGCGGGGGCTGAGCGACACGCGGCGCACGCGGCCGTGGGCGCGGCAGATGTTGCGCTCGCCCACGACCTCCGTGTCGTCGTGCATCTGGGCCACCAGCTGCACCGACGCGAGCGTGCTGGGCAGCACCTGGCCCTGCGCGCCCAGCAGCTCCCCGGACAGCCGCACCGCCTCCAGGAAGTCACCCTTGAGCTCCGCGAGCGCGGCGATGAGCAGGTTGCCCACCGCGTGGCCGGCGAGGCCCTTCGCGCCGCCGAAGCGGTACTGGAACACGTCCTTCAGCGCGCTCTTGCCTCCCGCGAGCGCCACCAGGCAGTTGCGGATGTCGCCCGGAGGCAGCACGCCGTGCTGACGGCGCAGGCGGCCGGAGCTGCCGCCGTCGTCGCTCATCGCCACGACCGCGGTGATGTCCACGCCCGGCTGGCCACCCTTGGGGGCCGCGCGGCGGGCCAGCCCCTTGAGCACCATGGGGAGTCCCGTGCCGCCGCCCATCGCGACGATGCGCGTGGGCCGGTTCTTCGGGGCCTGCAGCAGCTCGTTGCGCTCAACGTTCTGCGCCTTGTTGCGCGCGTCGTCCTGGCTCCACTGCTCAGAGAACGGCGCGTCCACGTCCATGCCCACCATGTTCCGACCCCCTCGCCCATCCCAATCCATGGCCCCACCCTTGGCATCCCGGCCTCCCCCGACAACCGGAGGCCGCGGATGGTCATCAATGCCTACTGCTGAACCAAGCTACCGAGCACCCCGCCCCAACAACACGTGCCGGACGGTGTGGAAGATAATGCCGACGTCCAGGAACAGCGACCCGTTCTTCACGTAGTACAGGTCGAACTCCAGCTTGTTGCGCGCATCCTCCACCGAGGCACCGTAGGGGTAGCGGATCTGCGCCCAGCCCGTGATGCCCGGCTTCACCGCCTCGCGCACGCCGTAGAACGGAATCTGCTGCTTGAGCTGCTCGGTGAACACCGGGCGCTCCGGACGCGGGCCCACGAAGCTCATGTGGCCCAGGAGCACGTTGAACACCTGCGGAATCTCGTCGATGCGCGTCTTGCGGATGAACTTGCCCACCCGGGTGACGCGGTCGTCGTTGGAGCGCGCCCACACCGCGCCGTTCTTCTCCGCGTCGGTGCGCATGCTGCGGAACTTCCAGAGCGGGTAGGAGCGGCCGCCCAGGCCCACGCGGTCCTGCCGGTAGAAGACGGGGCCCTTGGAGTCCAGCTTGATGGCCAGCGCCACCAGGATGAGGAAGGGCGACGCCATCAGGAGGAGCAGCGACGCCACCGCCACGTCGAACACGCGCTTGAAGGCCCGGCGCAGCGGCGACACGGTCATCTCATCCGCGAAGGCGAAGTCGCTGGCGCGCAGGAACTGCACCGGGATGCGGCGCAGCACGCGCTCGCAGAAGCCCGCCGCGTCGTACACCCGCCGCCCGTCCAGCCGGCAGCGCAGGAGCGCCTCCACCCAGTTGGCGCCGCGCATGTCGTCCGCCGCCTGCACCACGTAGGAGGCGTTGAGGCGGGTCGCCATCGAGTCCAGCGGCTCCTCCACCTTGCGCGGGTCCACCAGGGCCACCACGCGGAAGGACCCCTCGCCGCCGTCTTCGATGGCGCTCGCCACCGCGCGGGCCTTGAGGCCGTCACCGACGACGAGCACCGCGTCGGGCTCACCCACCAGCGCCCGGATGGAGACGCGCACCACCAGCGTGCCGGCCAGGGCGCCCATCGCGCCGCCCAGCAGCGTCCCGGGAGGCAGCACCACCGGCAGGGCCAGCGGCAGCAGCAGCATCACCCCGCCCGCCACCATCGCGGTGACGCCCGCGGCCTTGAGGAAGCGGTAGCCCCGCGTCCGGTCCTCGGCCGCGATGCGCAGGTCGTACAGGTCCAACAGGTACAGCGTGAACTGGAAGGTGACGACGAAGGCCAGGCCCAGTCCCACCAGCGTCGGCCACATCGTGGCGAACGGGGGCGTGGAGCCCAGGGGCGCGAAGAGGGCCGCGCAGGCCGCGGCACCCGCGACACAGGCCAGCGCGATCGCCGACGACTCGGCGAGAAAGAACGTCAACTTCTTGGCTGAAAAGTAGTGATGGAAAACGCGAAGCACGTGACTCCTCCAACCCCGACCCGCCGCCGCTCCAGGCCCCCCGCTCGCCGCACCTCATCGGTGCGAGGAGCGGGTCGGGCCCACGAAACACCTTCACCTCGACTGCTGACCGCTACTTCTTCACGTAGTTCTTCAGGTACGGGGTCGCGTTCACTTCCGCGCCGTTGAGCACGCAGCCCACCAGCGCCGCGCCCGCCAGCTGCTCCACCGCCTGGTTCACCACCTTGGAGGGGGTGACGTTGGCGCGGATGACCATCAGCACGCCGTCCATCTGGTGGCCGAGGATGGCCGCGTCCGCGAACGGCAGCGTGGGCGGCAGGTCCACGTACACCTCGTCGAAGCCCTCACGCACCGCCTTGAGGAACTGCTTCATGCGGGCGCTTGCCAGCACCTGGGTGCTCTCCTCCGGCGTGGAGCCGGCGGGGATGACCGCCAGCCGCGTGGAGTTGAAGCGGCGCACCACGTCGCGCACGTCGCACTCACCGGCCAAGAGCTCCGCCAGGCCCTGCTTGTTGCGCATGCCCAGCGTGGGGGCCACCTGCCCCCGGCGCAGGTCCGCGTCCACCAGCAGGATGCGGCGCTCCGGGTTCGCCCGGGCGGCGGCCAGGGCCAGGTTCACGCTCGTCACCGTCTTGCCCTCGCCGGGCATCGCGGAGGTGAGCGCCACCACCTTCATCGGGCGCTGCTCGCGCATGCGCTCCAGGCGGTAGTACAGGGTGCGGTACTGCTCGGCGGCCGCGGAAGCAGGGGCCGTGAGCGTCACCACCCGGCGGTCCACCGCGTTGCTGGAAGCCGCGCTGTCATCCACGCGGGGGAGGAAGTTACCGGCCCGCTCCATCGTCGAATCCATCTGAGTTCTCCAATCCTTTCCGTAAGGGGGCGGCAATTAATTCAGGGTCGTGGGCGAGGAGACGCTGTTCTTGCTCCCAGCCATCGGCATCAAGATCCGCTTCTCCGTCTTGCCTTGCATGTTCGGGACCACCGCAAGGACCGGCAGGGTGATGCGCTCGCGGACCTCGGTGCCATCGCGCAGACTGTCGTCACGCATCTCCAGGACGGTGCCGGTGAGGACACCCAGGGCCAGGGCCACCAGGGCGGCGATGAGCAGGCCGCTCATGCGGTCCGGGCGGGCCGGAGCGGAAGGCACCCCGGCGGGCGAGATGACGTTGAACAGGCTCTTGGCGCTCTTGGCCTCCAGCTCCTGGGCGATCTCCGCCTCCACCTTGCGGCTCACCACGCTCTGGTACTTGGTGCGGGCGATTTCGTAGTCCCGGTTCATGACCGCCAGCTCCTGGGCCCAGCGCGGGGTGTTGTTCAGCCGCCCCTGGTACGCCTCGGCCTGCTTCTGGAGGTCCACGATGTCCTGCTGGATGTTGGTGATGAGCTGGGCCACGCGGGTCCGCTCGTTGCGCTCGGCGTACATGCGGCCTTCCGCGTCCTTGCGCTGGGCGCTGATGTCACCCAGCTCACGCTCCATCCGCTTCACTTCCGGGTGGTCCGGCGTCCACTGCGTCTTGGCCTGCGTGAGGGTGCGGGACAGGCCGCTCTCCGTCGCCTCCAGCCGGCCGGCCTCGCTGTCCGCGGCGTTGCGAGCGCGGGCCAGGTCGGAGCGGCGGGCTTCGGCGCTGCGCAGTTCCTCGGACTTCGTCTGCAGCTGGGCGCTGATGCGCTCCAGGCCGCGCATGTTCATCTCCATCTGCTCGGGCAGCTCGCCCAGGTGGTCCACCTTGAACTTGGAGATCTTGCCCTCCCAGGAGGACACGGCCTTGCCCATGGAGACCATCTCCTCGGTGAAGAGGTCCGTGGCGCGGGCCGCCTGCGTCTGGCGGATCTTCAGCGTCTCCTCGGAGAAGATGGCCGGCAGGCGGTTGGCCACCTGCGCCACCACCTGCGGGTCGCGGCCCGCGTACGTCAGCTCGAAGGCCGTCTCGCCCTCGACGCGCACGGTGAGGTCCTTGCGCATCTGCTCCACCGCCGCCTCGATGCCCTTATCGGACACGAGCTCCGGGTAGAGGTTCATCTCCTCGATGGCCTTCTGGAGCACCGGCCGCGCCAGCAGCTCCTGGCGGACGGTCACCAGCCGCTGCTCGATGAGCTCGCTCACCGTGCGCTGGACCATCTCCTCACCGGGGCGCTGCGGCTCCACACGCACCACCACGGACGCTTCATAAATGCTCGGACGGGTCATCACGATGGCCGCGCCCAACACGAAGATTGCTGCAGCGATCGCCCCCACCAGGGCCTTGCGGCGCCACAGCGCCGAAAGCATCTGGTCCGCCGTCATCCCACGCTCCATGATCCGCTCCTCCATGCCTCGAACTCGAAAGTTGCCTACCAAGCTGTCATGACCAGACGGAGGGCGAACACGTTGCGTGTCAGGTCCCCCGCACCAGCGACATCCGCCGCACCCACCTGCGCGATGCGGTCGAACGCCCCCTGCAGCGCGAGCTTCCGGCTCAGCCGGTACTCGACGCCTCCACCCACCGCATAGCCCTGCGACACGTTCGTGGTGTTGCGCCACTCCGTGTAGTTCTCACCGGGCGCCGTCCCGTTCCGGAAGAAGCTGGCCGCCGCGAAGGCCGACAGCTTCTGCGTGAACCGGTGCGCCCCCATCAACGACGCGTAGTCCGCCCAGACGGCGCCAGAAAACCCGCTGGCACCCACCAGGTCGTGACCCATGGCGAAGCCGAAGTCACTGCGCTCGCCCTCACGAACCACTTCCAGCGCCACGCGGGGCAGCCACCCGCCGCGCGACGCGTCCGACGGCTGGTAGCGCACCGGCCCGCCCCGGAGGGTGAGCGTGGTGGGCCGCGTCAGCCGGTAGCGCAGGGCCGCGGAAGCGCCGTGCGCCTGGCTGTAGTCGCCGGAGTACAGAAAGCCCTGGTAGCGGTACTCGGCGCCCAGGGACAGCCGGCGCGTGGTGCGGTACCACAGCTCCACGGACGGGGTGTGCGCGTAGCCCGCCACCCGTCCCGGCTCGATGATGCGCGTCGCTTCAAACGCGTAGCCGGCGCGAACGTCCATGCGCTCCGTGACGCGCCCCGTGAGCCCCACCTTCGTCGTCGCATAGAAGGTAGGCGCCGTGGAGCGCGCCAGGCCGTCACGCGGCAGCGACGTGGGGTCGGTGACGCGGAACACCTTCGCGCTGGCGTCCAGCCGCAGCCGGCGGGACAGCACGTCCCGGAAGCCGATGCCCGCGCGGTGGTCCACCGTCGTCTTGCCGGAGCCGTGCCGCGCGAGGAGGTCCGTGGCGTAGAACGAGTCGAACGTCAGCTGCTCGTTCTTCACGTCCAGGCCCAGCCGCGGGGACAGCTTCGTCATGAACTGCCCGTTGGTTCCACCGGACCCCAGACGGATGTCGTTGTCGAAGCGCTCCTCCGCCGTCAGGCGCAGCCGCGGCTCCAGGATGGTGGCCGCCTGCGCGGCCGGCGCGGCGATGAGACAGCCTGCAATCACTGCCCGCTTCCAGTTGCCCCTCACCGCCGCCCTCCCGTCCATACCCACGCCCACGTTGATTGCTTCCGGATGTCTGTCTTTGGAGTCTTGCCGGCCGTCCCGCTTCACGGGACGACGACGGTGTCACCCGGCCGCAGGATGACGCTCTCACCCTCGGGGGAGACCAGGTCGCTGTAGCGCACCGGGATCTGCCCGCCCTTGCCGTCCGTGCGGATAACGACGATGCCGTCGGAGTTGGCGAAGTCCGTGAAGCCGCCCGCCAGCGCGATGGCCTGCAAGAGCGACACGCGGCCGCGCAGCGGGTAGGCGCCCGGGTGGGCCACTTCGCCCGTCACGAAGACGCGGCTGCTGTTGACCTCGCGGACGATGACCGTCACGCGCGGCTCCTGCACGAAAGGCGTGAGGCCCGACTTGAGCGCTTCCGCCAGCTCCGTGGGCGTCTTGCCCGCGGCCTGGATCTCCCCCACCATCGGGATGGAGATGAAACCGTCGGGGCGCACCGGCACCGTGCGCGACAGCTCCTGGTCACGCCAGACGCTCACGTCGAGCACGTCCTCGCGGCCGATGCGGTAGGGCTGCTCCGCGTTGTCGACCTTCAGCGTCTGCTGGTGAGCACAACCCGACAGGAGGAGCATCCCCATCACCGTCCAGAACCCCGTGCGCCGAATTCCCATCTTCCGCTCTCCTTCGTTTGCTGATGTCCGCGCGGGCCACCGTTCACACGCCCTGAAGGGCCGGGTGGCTCGCTTCTGGCGGAGGCTCTTAGCAGCGCGTGTGCCAGCGGCCGGGGGGAGGGAAAACCCTTGGAACTCGGTGGGTTACGGAGTGCCACATCAGGCGCACATGGGCGCATCCGGGAAAAATTCCGGTCCTACCCCGGTGTTCTCCCCTGTGCTTTCTGCCGATCGCTTCCACGGGGTGGAAGAGGATTGCCCAACGTGCACCCCCTACCTTCCACTCCATCTCGCACTCCCTCTGGGGACCCCGTGCCAAAGGGCTGGCACGGGTCTTGATAAGGGTTTCTGCGTCGGACAGCGGTAGGGGTTCAGGGGTCCAATTCAGTCCAGAGGGGGACAGCGGATGGGCAAGGTGGCAGGGGCGGTGGGGGTGGTGTTCATG